>JAOAIM010000013.1 GCA_026414705.1 Verrucomicrobiia bacterium
CGATAAAGCAGGCCCAGGATCCGCATGCCGACGGCCAGCAGGTACAGGCTCACAAACGCAAAAACCACGGCAGGCAGGATCGGCAGCGGCAAGACCCACGCCAGCAGGTCACCTCCAAACCAATACAGCGCCATGATCACCTCGAACACGGCGGCGGCGACCAGGTATTGCAGCGGGATTCGGAAAAACGAGATCACCAACAGCACGGGGTTGAGCGCGCCAATCCGATCAAGCATCGCCAGGGCCATCATTCCCATCGGAAACACCAGCGCGCCCAGCGCCGCTACGCCCAGCGCCGCCAGCCCGGAGAGTTCTTCACCAAACGGCTCCCAGCCCAGCACGACGATCGCCGGCCCGAAGCACAACAGCACCAGCGCCAGAAATTGTCCGAACGGCACGAGCACGTCCTCAAACGGATCGCTCAACTCCGGCCAGTCGGGCGGATGATTCTCACCGCCGGCGGTGCTGGCGACGATGCGCTTGGCATAGTTGAACAGGTAACCCGTCATAAACACCGTCAGAATCAGCGCGCCGGCCAGCCCGAACAATCCCCCGAAGGCGGCCACGAACCGCGCGCCTTTGAGCAGCAGGAAGAAAAGCCCGCCGACCGCCAGCAAAACCAGCCCGCTGCCCTGGAACGGGTAGGAGAACGCTCCTGGCAGCGACGCGAAAAATCCCGCTTCCACTGGCAACTCCAACCGCGCGACCACCGGTTCACATTCCACGCCACAGGGCCGACAGAAATGATTGCTCGACTTTCCGCCGGGCCGCACCGCAACGCACAACTCGCAATAGAACTGGCCGCAACGCGGGCATCGCCAGCGCGCCAATGCGCGCGGATGAAACCGGCAACGTTGTGATCCGACCGCCGCGGCGGCGGCAACAGGCGGCGGCGCCACCGGGGGCTGATCCGACACCAGCTCCAGTTCAACCTGGCCCAGGCGAAAACGCGCCCCCGGCGCCAGCGCGGCCTCTTCAACGAGCTCCCCGCCCACAAAACTGCCCGCCGTGGAGCCGCAGTCCCGCAACCGCACGGTGTCCCCGGTCACGTGGAGTTCGCAATGCCGGCGGGACACCGAACCGTGCTCGAGCACGACGGTGTTGTCCGGTCCGCGTCCGAGCGTGTGAACGCCTTCGGGGAGGGGGACTTCCCACGCCGCGTCGGTGCCGGGGTTGACGACCAGTCGAAACATGGGCTGTGCCGGGTTGCCGTTTGCCTGCGCGCTCAATAACCCGGTCCCCGCGCCGCCGTCCACTCCAAATGCGGCCAGACTCCGTGAATGGCGGGCCGGAACCCGCCCGCGCCCGACGGCTCAGGCGGGCGCGCTGCCGTAGTCGGGAATTTTCATGCACGCGCCGCCGGCCAGGGCCGACTTGTGCGCAATGATCCCCGGCAGCGTGTAGGCGATGGACTCCCAGACGTTCACCTCCGGGTGCCGGTCTTCGAGGATGGCGCTGATGAATTCGTGGGTGATAAAGGCGTGCGAGTTACCGTGGCCGGTTTGGATGCGCAGGGGTTCGGGGAGTTTCTCAAAATGGTTCGGCTGCTCAAATTGCCGCCCGATGGCCTCACCGCCCAAAACCCCAAACGGACCGGCCGGATCGAATTTTTGCTCAACCACCACGTTGGGCGAACCTTCGGGTCTGGCCATGATGTAGGACATCTTGTCGCCGTAGAACAGGCCGCGCTCGGTGCCCGGCGCGGCGATGTGCCAGCCGATCGAGATGCGGCAGCAGTGGCCCGGCTTGGACATCTTGAACAATCCCACCGTGTGAATGAACGGGTTGTTGTCGTAGTAGTTCTTTTTGAGCATCTCGTGGTCGAAGCCCCAACCGTGGGCGGTGACCTCCGTGAGCCGCTCGCCCGTGACCGGGATGATCATGCCGGTGCAATGGGTCGGGTAGAGCATCGGCGGATACGCGTGCGCCCAGGTCGGCACGAGCTTTTGCGGCGCGTTGACGTCTTTTCGCACCTGGTCAATCGAGTGGATGAAGTCGCAGCTCTGACAATCGAAGCTCGACCCGAACGCATACGGTCCGAGGCCCGTGTGATGGTATTCGGACTCGGAATAGAAAATTTCGCCAAAGCGGCCTTCGCGCGCCCATTCGATGCACGTCATGATCTCGGGGCGGTAGCGGCTGGTCTCGGCCATCATGTATTTGAGGCCGGTCTGCTTGACCACCGCGAGCAGTTCTTCGAGTTCCTCGACCGACATGCCCGCCGGCACGGCGCAACAAACGTGTTTGCCCGCCCGCAGGGCCTCGACCGTCATCCAGACGTGATACGGCGCGGGCGTAAAGAGCGCCACCGCGTCGAGCTCCGGGTGCTTGAGAAATTCCCGGTAATCCTTGTAACCCACATCGCACCGGTAAACCCGCTTGAGTTTGGCGATGCGTTCCTCGCGCAGGTCGCACACCGCCGTGACCTTCGCGTGCGGGTGCAAATGCCACTGAAACGTCGCGCCGAAACCGCCGCCCACCACGCCCACGCGAACCGTCCGGGGTGTCGGGCGCGGGCCGATCGGCGCGCTGTTGGTGGCCGCCAGCACCGGCGCGGTCGAGAGCGCCACGGCACCGGCACTCACCTCGCGCAGGAACTGCCGACGCGACCGGCCCGCCCGGCCCGGAGTTTTGGAAAGTTGAACGGCTTCGGAATGGCTGATTTGACGACGACGCACCACTTGGGCACACGAGTTTGCATTCATCGGAGCGGATGATTAATCCCGTTCGGGCAGGAATCAACACCGCGCGCATCCCTGCCGGAAAGGCATAGCGGTGCGGGTTACAGCCCGGAGTGTTTCGGTATCGCTGCGCCAGGCCGCCAGACGGTCAACGTTCAACCAGTTCTGGCGCGGCAGTGCGCTTTGACGCCGGACAAAGGCAACTGACGAACCAGCCGATCAGCATCGTCACGCCGCAACCCACAACCCCATACCATAGAAAGGAAACCTTCGTGCGAAAGGCAATCGGCACCAGCACCAGCACGCCCACCAACCAGCCGGCAATCGCGCCGACGGTGTTGGCGCGGCGCACCAGAATGCCGAGCAAAAACAGCCCCAACAGCGGCCCGCCGACCAGGCCGATGGCCTTGTTGCTGGCTTCCAGCAGCGGTCCGAGCTTGCTCACCACGAACGCCAACCCGATCACCACCGCCCCGTAGCTGAACGTCAGCCATCGCGCCAGGCTCAATTCCACGCCCTCGGGGTCGGAAGACCTGCGCCAGCCGCGTTGATGGAAATCCACCAGCGTCGCCGTTGTCAGCGCATTGATGCCGGCCGAGATGGTGGACATGCTGGCCGCGAAAATGGCGGCAATCAACAGGCCCGGCATCCCGCGCGGCAGTTCGTTGATGACGAAGTAGGGCAGGATGTAGTCGGCCCGCTTGATGGCACCGGCCGCCAGCGGGTCGCCTTGGACGTGGTAAAACGCCCAGATGGCCAGACCGGTCACGTAAAACACGATCAACACCGGCAACAGCAGCCAGAGCTTCAACCACAGTGAGCGTTTGGCCTCCTGGATCGTGCGCGCCGTCAGGTAGCGCTGCACCGAAACCTGATCGGTCGCCATTTGCACCAGGTTGATCACCGCCCCGCCCAACAACATCCCCCACAACGTCAGGCGCACATTGGGGTCGAGACTCAAGCTCACGTTGAATTTGCCCGCCTCGCGGCCCATTTCGATCATGGCGCTCGCGCCGCCGGGAACCTGCTTGAGCGCGATGAACATGATGACGAGTTGCCCGCCGAACAACACGAAGAACTGCATCACGTCGGTCCAGATCACCGCCTTCATCCCGCCCGCCGTCGTGTAGAGCGTCGTCAACGCGCCGGTGCAGAGGATGGTGAACCACAGCGGCAGCCCGGTGACCTGCTCCAACGCCAGCGCGGGCGCATACGTGGCCAGCGCCAGCCACAACAGCACGCGCAGGATGAACAGCGCCGAGGCCAGCAGCCGCACCTGCACCGAAAACCGCTCCTCCAAATACTGGTAGGCCGTGTACATCCGCGAGCGGTAGAACACCGGCATGAAGACCACGTTGGTGATCGGCGTGGCGATGAAAAAGCTGAAGAAAAACAGGAAAAAACCCACCCCATACGCATACACCTCCGCCGGGGCACCCAGATACGTGATGCCCGAGAAAATCGCCGCCAGGACCGAAATTGCCACCACCACCCGGCCCATGCTCCGGCCCGCCAGAAAAAAATCCCGCACCGTCCTCTGCTCCCTGGTGAAGAGCACACCGATGAGCACCGACGCGGCCAGATACGCCGCAAACAGTCCGTAATCCACCCACGAAAACCGGGTCATGTCGTTCGTTGTTCGAGCACGAGTTTCATTCAACGACGCGGTCGGGGCGTCGCCCCTCAACCGCGACAGGGCAGCACATGGTTTCCAGCCCGGAGGCCCGCGCGGGGCCGGTCGCGCTTAATCGTAAACTCCCACCGCGCCACGCCGCTTCCGACCCCGACCGGGCTGGCCCGACGCCGACTCAAATTCCGCCAGGCGCGCCCGGAAATACTCTCCGAGCGCCAGCACGTCTGCGCCCAGAGTGAAAATCCGGAACCCCTCGGCCTCGAGCACTGGCCGCGGCGCCATCGGCCCCGGGGCCATGAGGATTTTGCCGTGACGCCGCGCCGCTGCCGCCACGCGGCGTCGCGCCGCCACCACCTCCGGCGCGTTGAAATCACCCGGTTTGCCAATCCGATGGCTGAAATCTCCCGGGCCGAAGAGCAGCACGTCAAAACCGGGCACTGCGGCGATGGCCTCGACGTTTTCGAGCGCTTCGGGAGATTCGATTTGAAAGATCAACAGGCGCTGGCGGTTGCTGTGCGCGATGTACCGGCTCACGGGCACCTGACAGTAACGGCCGTCCACGTTGCCACCGTCCATCGCGCGGCGGCCCAGCGGATGAAAGCGCGTCATTTGCACCACCGCGCGCGCCTCTTCGGCCGTGGTGACGTGCGGCACCATGATCGCCGTGGCGTCGGCCTCGAAGGGTTTGACGTAATCGCTGTAGCTGCCGCGCGCCACGCGCACGATCGTGTCCATGTCGAAGAGCTTGGCGGCCCGAATCTGGTTTTCCAGATTCACCCAGTCGTTGGGCACGTGCTCGTTGCACAGCCACACCGCCGAGGCGCCGGCCAGACCGCACAACTCCACCACGCGCGGGTCGTTGAGATTCAACTTGAAGCACACCGGGCGTCGGCCGGCCCGCAGCTCGCGCAAAATGCGACTGGCCCGCAAGGTCATGCGCGGACGTTAGCGAAGCGGCGCGGGCGGAAAAGTTTTTTCCTTGCGCCTCCGCTGCCAATTCGCATGGCCGGGACTGCGCGCGGGCGTCCGGGTCGCCCGTTGCGTTGCGTCGCGCGGTTGAGCCGCTCATACTGCGGCGGTTTTCGATTTCCATGCCGCGAACGCGACAGGAACTGGAGGAGCTGGAGCGGCGCACGCTCGCGCCGTATGCGCAGTTGAGCGCCGAGACGCGCGGGCGCACGCACCCCGAACCGCCGCCGGAATGGCGCACCGAATACCAGCGCGACCGCGAACGGATCATTCATTCCCGCGCGTTCCGCCGACTCGAATACAAAACTCAGGTCTTCCTCAATGGCACGGGGGACCATTTGCGCACGCGCCTGACCCACACGATGGAGGTCGCCTCGGTCGCCCGTGCCATCGCCCGCGCTCTGCGCCTGAACGAAGACCTCACTGAAGCCATCGCGCTGGCGCACGATTTGGGACACTCGCCGTTTGGTCACCGGGGCGAGGCGGCGCTGGCCCGGCTCATGCGCGAGCACGGCGGCTTTGAGCACAATGGCCAAAGCCTCCGGATTGTGGAGGAGCTGGAGCAGACCTACCCGAATTTTCCGGGTCTGAATCTGACCTGGGAGGTGCGCGAAGGGCTGATGAAACATGGGGTGCCGGGCGACCATCCGTTGCGGCGGGCGGGGGTTGCAGCGCGCCACCCCTCGCTGGAAGCGCAGGTGGCCGACCTGGCCGACGAGATCGCCTACTACAGCCACGATCTGGACGACGGTCTGGGCGCGCGGCTGCTCTCGGAGGAGGACCTGACGCGGCGCGTTCGGGTCTGGGCGCGGGCCGCGCGGCGGGTGCAGCGGGAGCACGGCCGGTTGCCCGACGAGTGTCGCCGTTACTTCATCATTCGCACGATCACCGACAGTCAAATCCGCGACGTCGTCCAGACCAGCGAAAAGCTCATTGAGCAGGCCGGGGTTCGCTCGGCCGACGAGGTGCGGCAGTGGCCGCGCCCCCTGGTGCAATACAGTCCCGAACGCCGACGCGAAAACCTCGAACTGCGCCGGTATTTGTATCGCAACCTGTATTTCAATCCGGAGGTCAGCGGGCCGAACACGCGCGCCGTGCGCGTGCTTGAAAAGCTTTTTGCCTTTTACCTCGAGCATCCCGAGCAGATGAGCCGGCAGGCGCGCCAACGGGTGCGGCGCGACGGCCTGCACCGGGCCGTGTGCGATTATCTGGCGGGGATGACCGACCGCTACGTGATGCGCGAATACGAGCGGCTCTTCGGCACGGCGTTTTGAAGCGGCGCGAGGGCGTGTGCTGAGGCCGCGTTGCCGACGCCGTGCGCTCAACGTTTGCCGACGATTTCGGCCATCTTGAAGATCGGCAGGAACATGCAAATGACCATGCCGCCGATCACCACGCCCAGAAACACAATCAAGATCGGTTCGATCAGTGAGGTCAGACCCGAAAGCGTGGTCTCAATTTCCTCGTCGAGGAAATCGGAGACGCGCTCGAGCATGTTGTCAATTTTGCCGGTCTGTTCTCCGGCGGTGATCATGCGGATGATCATGTTCGGAAAAATCGGATGCTTCCCCAGCGCCGCGGAAATGCTCTCGCCGCGCTCGATGTCCGAGGCGGCGACCTTGATGGCCTTTTCCATGACGACGTTGCCGACGGTTTGAGAGACGATCTGCAAGACTTCCAGGATCGGCACGCCGCTGCGGATGAGCGACGCCAGCGTGCGGGTGAAGCGCGCCAGGCAAATCTTGTGCGCGATCGGCCCGAAGATCGGCAGTTTGATGCGGCGCGAGTCCCAGAACTCGCGGCCGGGCTTGGTTTTGATGAAGTAAAGCCAGCCATAGACCGCACCGCCGCCGCCCAGAAGAATCAGCAGGATGTATTTCTTGACCGTCTCGCTGAGCTGAATCAGGAACAGCGTCGGCCCGGGTAATTTCGCTCCGAAGCCGGCATAAATTTCGCCGAACACCGGCACGACTTTCACCAGCAGGAAAATCGTGATCAACACCGCGACGATGCTGACGATGGTCGGATACATCATCGCGGACTTGACCTTTTTGCGGAGGCGGGCGGCGTTTTCCAGGTAGGTCGCCAGCCGGGCGAGGATTTCCGCCAGCAGACCGCCCCGTTCGCCCGCGCTGACCATCGAGACGTAAAGCCGGCTGAACGCCTTGGGATGTTTTTGCAGCGCCTCCGAGAAGCTGTCGCCGCTTTCCACCCGCGCGCACACGTCCTTGATGATGTCGCGCATGACCTTGTTGGTGGTCTGCTCGGCCAGCGCCTGGAGCGATTGCACCATCGCCAGACCGGCGTCAATCATCGTCGCCAGTTGTCGGGTGAAAATGACCAGGTCGGCCAGACCCACCTTGCCCCCGCTGGTGCGGCCTTTTTTGCCGACCTTTTCCTGGATGGACACCACCAGCAGGTTGCGATTGAGCAGCGCCGCGATGGCAGCCTGTTCATTGGCGGCTTCAACGGTGCTGCGGATTTCGCGTCCGCTCCCGGCCTCGCGGGCCACATAGACGAAGGATGGCATACAGCTTTTTGCTCAACGTTGAGTTCCGTCCCCAGACCGCCTGGCCGCCTGCAGTCGGCCAAGGGTTTGGCAGCCACCCTACCAGCAGTCGTTGTTCCAGCGGCGCAATGTGTTCCACTCCCGCAACCTCTCCCCGCACAAATCTGCCACCGCCCATCGAGCCGGCGAGGGGCGACTGCCCAAACCTCGGACAATGCGACGTTGAAAAAGACACACTGGCAGGGTTCGTCGAGGCCCGTTTGCGCGCCGTCCCGATCCTGAACAGTGCTCGCTCCGGCACGGCCGATGAGCGAGCGGGTTTCGGCTTGTCGGGGGTTCGATCCCCGATACATTCAAAGCTGATGACGGCTTCGATGCCTTCCAACCCGCAGGCGCCCGCCGCTCCGGCGCCAACCCGCGAACGTTCTGCGGCATCCTCAAAACGCCGAGGCACCGTGCTGGTCGTGGACGACGAGGAGGGCGCGCGCCGGTCGCTGGAGGTCATTTTCAAGGACGACTACAACGTGCTGCTGGCGCCCGATGGCGCCACGGCGGTCGAGCTGGCCCAGCGCCACAAAATTGACGTGGCGGTGTGCGACATCCGCATGGCCGGCATGTCCGGCATCGAGGTGCTCGAACGGCTCAAATATGTGGACCCGCGCATCGAGGTCATCATGATGACCGCCTTCGAGACCGTTGAAACGATGCGCTCGGCGCTGCGGTTGCGCGCCTGTGATTACATCAACAAACCCTTCGATGTCGCCACGATGCGCGCCGCCGTGGCCAGCGCCATGCAGCGCCGCACCCTGGAGAGTGAAATTCACAACAACGCCGAAAAGCTCCAGGAATTGCTCGCCGAGCTTCAGAACCAGAAAATCAGCGAGCAGATCGCCCGCACCCGGGGCGACATCTACGCCAGCATCATTCACGACATCAACGGGCCGCTGACGGTCATCTCCGGCTTCATTCAACTGATGAACCAGCGGTTGGGCAGCGCCACGCGCCTGGAGGTCGAAGACCTCGAATTCATCAAAGACCGCCTCAAAATCATCACCCGCCAGGTCACCAACTGCATCGAAATCTCCCGCCGTTACCTGGGCTTTTTGCGGCGGCAGAACGACGAGTCGGCGCGCGTGGGCGTCAACCAGTTGCTCACCGACCTCGAACACCTGCTGCGCGTGCATCCGAGCCTGCAGAACAATCAGCTCCGCGTTCAACCCCTGGCGCGCGACGCCCACGTCAAGCTTCACGGCACCGACCTCATCCAGGTATTGCTCAATCTCGCCGTCAACGCCTTCCAATGCGCGCCCCACGGTTGCCAGGTGGACATCGGCGGCGAGGTGCTCGACCAACCGCTGAGCCTGACGACCTTCCGCGACGGGCCGGGCGAGCGCCTCCTCAACGTCGAAAGCTTCGAAAACCCCCCGCCGCTGGTGAAACTCTTCGTGCGCGACACCGGCCCCGGCATTCCACCGCACGTGCTTCCGAAAATTTTCGACCCTTACTTCACCACCAAGGGGCCGCGACAGGGCACGGGCCTGGGGTTGAACATCGTTCAGCGCCTTGTCCGAAACGGGGGTGGAGCGCTCCACGTCAGCACCCAGTCGGGCAAGGGCACGACCTTCACCGTCTATCTGCCGGCCGCGCCGGCCGCCTGAGCGGACGCTTCAGCAAAAAAACCGGCGACCAGCCCGGGGCGCGGGCAATCGGCCCGGGGCAGTTTCGCTTCGACTCAAAAGCGCCATGGCGCAAAGGGTGTGAGCGTGGAGCGTCGGAGCGCTGATTGGAAATCTGTGGTGTCGCCGACCGGTGGTCGGCAGCCCAACCAACGCGGCGGCAGGCCGCCGCACTCCAAAACGCTGGCGCGTTGGCGGGGTGGCCCGGCGGGGACGAAGCCCTTGGAGTGCGCCAGCTTACTGGCGCTTTGCACGGCAGGAGGCTTTGCCAGTCAGCGAACGGAAAGCGGCGACACGAACCACACAAAACTCTGAACTTTGAACCTTGAATTTTGAACTTTGAACAGGAGCGCGCGGGGCGCGTGAAGCGTCAATGCGAGAGCGAGGTTCGGAGGAGCTTGAACCCGTGTGGGAAGTCCTCCGATCAACGGGCCGGTCCAAAATCGCAGGGGATGATTTGATTTCGGAAGCGTCGGTAAATTCGGAAATGCTCCCGGTCCACGGTCAAGACCACGGCTTTGGGGTAAAGTTCTGAAAGTCGAACGATGCAGGCGTCGGCGAGGTCGGCGTAGGGAGCATACTTTTTGCAGAAGGCGTGCAGGTTCTCAATTTCCTCCGCTTCCTCCAAAGGCAGGGCCACATCCCCGTCCAAAACCATCCTCAAAACGAGCTCATGGTTCCCGAGCAGGTAACCTGCTTCATGGAGATTCGCAATGGAGCTGAGCAAGGGACGCTCGAGCCGCTCGCACCAGCGCTCGACCCAGGCCCTGCGCCGCGGCGTTTCCCATCTGGCGACCAGAAACCCCGTATCAGCGATGCCTTGCACGGAGGGTCTTTTGAAGGAATTTCTCGGGGTGCGCGATTGCATCAGGAGCAACCGCAACCTTGTCCCGATATCGAAGCATCGCCCAACGCTTTCGGCCCGCGGACTTCTGGGCGACGGCGCGCGCAGCTTCGACCATGAAACGCCCCAACGACATGCCCCGCGCCCGCGCAGCCGCTTCAAGCTGCTGGCGATCCTCCAACGAGAGACGAACTGTGGTCTGAAACGGCATCGCACGACTTATCTCATCCGCTGCTTCGGGCGTCAATCCCGCGCAGTCAAGCGGGCGCCGGGCAACCTGATCCGTGCGTGTTGCTGTGCGTGTGGACCGGCTTGGGGATTGCCTGTGCCGCCGGGAAGAAACGCGGGCGTGAGGATTCAGAAAAACATCGAACAACCGACATCCAACATCGAACAACGAATGTGGAGGTTGGCGGGCGGAGGCCGGGCGCGGGGCCCGAGCCTCTGGTTACGGGTTGATTGCGCTGACCTTTGCCGGGCGCACGTCGAAGGCGGCGAGTTTGTCGAGGTTGCGCACGTAGATGCGGCCGTTGGCGAGCACCGGCGGCGCCCAGGTGTCCCTGCCGCCGAGCGCCTGGAATTGAGCGAGCGGTTTGTAGGCGTCGGGATTCACAGCGGCCAGGCCCAGTTGACCGCGTTGCCCGTAGAGGATGAGCTTGCCGTCGGCGGCCATGAGCGAGCCTTTGCCGTAGTCGCGCGCGCTCCATTTGACCTCGCCGGTGTTCCAATCCAGACAGCGCAGTTCACCCTCGTCGTAACCGTAGAGGTGCTGGTCAAGCAGCACGCAGGAGTTGACGTGGTTGCGCATGTTTTTGTTGCGCCAGAGTTCGGTCGGACCCTTGAGGGTGATTTTGAAGAGCGCGCAACCGAAGCCGTAGGCGGAGGAGAGGAACAGTTTGTCCCCGGCGATGATGGGCGTGGCGGCGTTGACGCCATAGCTGGTGGGCCAGGGCGTGCGCCAGAGTTCGGAGCCGTCGGCCATGCGACGAAGCACGAACTGATCGGCGCAGAACTGCGCCAGGCAGCGCTCGCCTTCGAGGTTGAAGGCGATCAAGGAGGAATAACCGGCGCGCTCGCGTCCGTTTTTCCAAACGACCTCGCCGGTGCGTTTGTTGAAGGCGACCACTGAGGCGCCGTTGGTGGCGTTGACCTCGCAGAGCACCCAGTCTTTTTCGATCAAGGGCGAGCCGGCGAACCCCCATTTGGGGGAGGTGGCGCCGAAATCGCGCGCGAAATCTTTCGACCAGAGAACCTTGCCGGTGGCGGCGTCGAGGCAGAAAAAGTGGCCGTGTCGGCTCACGGCATAAACGCGGTCGCCGTCCACGGTGGGGGTGCAGCGGGGGCCGGGATAGCCGTTGGGGTCTTTGCTGGAGCAGGGGTATTCATGTTTCCAGAGCAGTTTGCCGGTTTCGGCGTCGAAGCAGGAGATCGCGTCGGTCTCGTTGACGTTGCCCATCGTGAAGACGCGCCCGGCGCTGACCGACATCGAGGAAAAGCCGACGCCCACGTCCGCTTCCCAGAGCTTTTTCGGGCCCTCGGCGGGCCAGTCGGCGCGCCAGCCTGTTTCGCGCGAAATGCCGTCGCGATTCGGCCCGCGCCATTGCGGCCAGTCGTCGGCCGGCGCTGCTGCGGCGCACAACAAAACAGTGAGCAGCCACCCCGCGGGGCGGCAACAGCGACGCGTCAGGGAGAGCATTGTCATAGCGTGGGCCAAAGGTGCGCGGGCGCTGCCACGCTGTCAACGACGGGGCGGGTCACCGCAGCGCCTGATAATAACCGGTCTGGAATCGGGCAAAAAACCCGTGCTCGTTGAAGGGGAAATGCTGGGCGAAGGCAAGCGCCACGAGCCGCTCTTTCGGGTCCACCTGGCAATACGTCGTGGCCGCGCCATACCAGCCGAATTGACCGACCGACGCCGGCGTGGCGAGTCGGCCCAAGTCGGTGACGACTTCGACGCCCAGGCCAAAGCCTTTGGCGCGGTCGGCGCGTTCCTTTTCCGGGAGGGTGACGAGGTGGTTGGCGGTCATCAGTTCGACCGTTTTGCGGCCGAGGATGCGCTGGCCCTCGAGTGTGCCCCCGTTGCAGAGCATCTGGGCGAAGCGCGCGAAATCGCCGGCGGTGGAGAAGAGGCCCGAGCCGCCGGCCTCGATGCCCCGGCCCGGTTCGGGCCAGGTTTCGAGGATCGGCTCGGCCTCAATGAACCGGCCTTCGGGCGTGCGCTTGTAGGTCCTGGCGAGGCGCGACAGTTTTTCAGCGGGCATGTCAAAGCCGGTGTCGGTCATGCGCAGCGGACTGAAGATCCGCGCCTGAAGAAACGCGCCGAAGCGCAGGCCGGAAACGCGCTCGACCAGCGCGCCGAGCACGTCCTGGTTGACGCCGTAGGTGTAGGCGTCGCCGGGCTGGTGTTTGAGCGGCAGTTTGGCCAGGCGCGCGATGAACTTCGTCAGGTCAGGCGCGTTCCAGAGGTCGGCCCTGCGCCAGAGCTTCGTCAACTCGTTTTCGCCGGCGAAGTCGTAGATCAGGCCGCTGGTGTGGGTGAGGAGATGTTTGATGGTGATGGGACGTTTGAGCGGTTCGAGTTGCGGCGCGTCCGCCGTGCCACCCGCCCAGACTTTCATCTCCTTCATTTCGGGCAGGTAATTGGAGACCGGGTCGTCGAGGTTGAATCGGCCCTCCTCAAAGAGGATGAGCGCCGCGACGCAGGTGATGATCTTGGACATGGAATAGACGCGGCAGATGGTGTCGCGCTGCATGGGCAGTTGCCGCTCGACGTCGCGTAGTCCGCAGGCCTGAAAGTCCACGAGCCGCCCGTCGCGCGCCAGGAGGGTGATGAGGCCGGCGTAAAGTTTCTCATCCACAAAGCGGCGCGTGGTTTGGTGGAGGAACTTCAAACGCTCCGGGTCGAATCCGGCGGCCTTTGGCGAAACCGGCGGCAACTGAGCCCGCAGCGTGACGGCGAACAGGCCGAGCAGTAGCGCGATGACCATTTTCATGCCGCTGGATTTAACTCGGGGCGGCGTCGCTTGTCTCTGAGAAAAACGGCTTCGGGCCTCCGGCGGCGGCAGGGAGGTGCCGGGCGCGTCCACCCGCAACGCGGTCGCGTGGTGCGACTCAAATTCCATGTTGTTTTTTGGCGGTGAGCATGGCAATTTTTGCGCAGTTCGAAATGACCATGAACAAGCCCAAGATCATTGCGTATTTGAAGCCGCACTGCGGCTGGAGCAACGGCGTGCGCGCGGTGTTGCGCAAATACGACCTGCCCTACGAGGACCGGGACATCATCAACGACCCGGCCCAGCGGGAGGAAATGATCCGCAAGAGCGGGCAGACGCTCAGCCCGTGCGTCGAGGTCAACGGCCACATGCTCGCCGACATCAGCGGCGAGGAACTGGAAGCGTGGCTTCTGGCGCACAAGCTGGTCGAACCCAACGACCGTCAGCCCGAAGTGCCGATCAACCAACCCTGCGTGCACGAACCCTCCGAGGGTGCTCCCATGCACCTGCGTTTGTAATTTCGTTCCCTGGTTCACGGAGAACGCCCCGGCCTGCGGTCGGGGCGTTTTCTTTTGCGCGTCACACCGGCCGGGGGCCCGCCGACAGCCCGACCCACCCTCAGCGAGCTTGACCGCGCGTGCTTTTACGAACGGAACAACGTCGGCGGGCGCGATCGAGACCGGAAGGTTTTTGCGGGCCGGTTTTGAGGCGACGCCGCTCAGGCAGCGGGGCGGCCCGGTTCGCCGGGTTTGATTTCCAGCGGGGTGAGGCCGTTGCGGATGGCGAATTTGGTCAGGCCCGCGACGCTGTGGATGTCGAGCTTGTCCATGATGCGCTCGCGGTGGGTTTCGATGGTGCGCACGCCGATGCCCAGTTCGTTGGCGATTTCCTTGTTGCTGCGGCCCTCGGCGATGAGCGTGAGGACCTGGCGTTCGCGCTGGCTCAGGCGCGAGAGGGGATTGGTGTGGCTGGCCTCGCTCACAAACTGGTCCAGAGCGATGCGCGCCACGGGCGGACTGAAGAAGGTTTCGCCGGCATGCACGGCCTCGATGGCGCGCACCAGTTCATCGGGCGGGGCGTCTTTGAGCACGTAACCGCGCGCGCCGGCCTTGATGATGCGCATGACGCAGTCGCGGTCGCTGTGCATCGAAAGGATCAGGACTTTGACGTTGGGGGCCTCGCGGGTGAGCCGTTCGGTGACGGCCAGCCCGTCAAGCTGCGGCATGTAAATGTCCATCAGCACCAGGTCGGGCGCCAGTTCGGCAACCTTGCGGATGGCGTCCTGACCGTCCACGGCTTCGCCGATGACCTTGAGGTGATCCCGGCTGGCCAGGCAGGAACAGAGGCCTTTGCGGACGACGGGATGATCGTCCACGACCAGGATTTTGATCTTCTTCTTTGTGTTGCTCATCGGTAGCGAGTTGACTGCAAAGATCGGGCCAGACTCTGAAGGTGTCGGCGCGACTGCGCTCTGACACCGCCCTTTCCTTATATCGGAACGCGTCGCCCTTCGCAAGTGTGGCGGCGAAAACCGCTTCTGTTCGACGCGGTTTCGGTTTAGGGTCCAAGCCCAGCGGCACGAAGCGGTTGCGGGCAGGCTCGCGGCAGAGCCCCCACGCAGGTGCCGCAGCGGCAGAGATGAAAGCACGGACACGCGGATTGTGGCTGGCAGCCGGCGGATTGCTGGCGGTGTGGTTGCTGGCGTGGGTGGGCTACTCGCTGGCCGCACGCGCCAAGGTCACCGTCGAAAAAATCCAGGCCTACGTGAACTCCGTGGACCTGCGACGGCTCAACGAGCGCGAACGCGCCCGGGCCATCCAGCGGCTGGCCGACATGATCAACGCGCTGAGTTTCGAGGAGCGCCGCCGCGCGCGGGTCGAGGGCATCTGGCGCAACTGGTTTGACGACATGACCGAGGCCGAAAAGGGCCAGTTCATCGAGGCGACCATGCCCACCGGGTTCAAAAAAATGATCGCCGCCTTCGAGGAATGGCCCGAAGAACGCCGTCGCCGCGCCGTTGAGGAAGCGGTTCGGCGTCTGCGGGAAGCGCAGCGCCAGGCGCCGCAACCCTCGCGCGCGCTGAGTGAGCGCAACCCGCCGCCCCTGAGCGAGGAACTTCAGCAGCGGATCGTGGCCATCGGCTTGAAAACCTTTTACGCGGAAAGCTCGGCGCAAACCAAGGCGGAGGTCGCGCCGTTGTTGGAGGAGATGCAGCGCATGATGCAAAGCGGGCGTTTCATGCGCGGGCCGCGGGGACGATGAACCGCCGCTGTCCAGTGACGTTGCCTCGGGGCCGGCGCGGCCCGCGGGCCGGGCGATGGGATCGGCCGGGCACGCGGGCCTTTACGTTGATCGAACTGCTGGTGGTGCTTGCGATCATTGGTTTGCTGGCGGCGCTGTTGATGCCGACACTGGCGCGGGTGAAGGAAGCCGGGCGCGCGACCGCGTGCGTGAGCAACCTGCGGCAGATCGGTCTGGCGCTGCAAATCTACGTCAGTGACAACGGCAATCGGATGCCCGTGATGCGCGACCGTTTGCCCGGCACCAACGCGCCGCCGCCGGGCACCCCGCCGAGTGTGGACGTGGTGTTGGGAGGTTACCTGGGCAACCTGCAGGTGTTGCGCTGCCCGTCCGACCGGGAGGGAATTTTCGAGCAAACCCGCTCCAGCTACGCCTGGAACAGCCTGCTCAACGGCCAGAACGCCGATCAGTTGCAGGTCATGACCCTGGAGCTGGGGCCATCGCGCACGCCGGTGATGTTTGACAAGGAGGCGTTTCACCGCGCGCGGGGCGAGAAGCGCGGCGTGAACTACCTGTACGCCGACGGCCACATCAAAAATCTTCTCGTCATCGAAGGCTCGCCATGATCGAACTCCGCAACGTGCGCAAGGTCTTCGGTTCGCGGGTGGCGGTGGAGAACCTGACCCTGACGGTGCCGCGCGGGGCCATCTTTGGTCTGCTCGGCCACAACGGCGCGGGCAAAAGCACGGCCATCGGCATGATGCTCGGCCAGGTCTGGCCCACCGCCGGGGAGGTGCGCCTTTGCGGTTACGACGTGACCACGCACCGCGCCCCGGCGTTGCGTCGCGTGGGGGCGATCTTCGAAACCCCGGCCTTCTACGATTACCTCAGCGGCTGGCGCAACCTGCAAATCCTCAGCACCTACTCGGCGCCGACGCCCGCCTCGCGCATCCGCGAGGTGCTCGACTGGGTGGGCTTGAGCGGGCGCGAACATTCGCCGGTGCGAACCTATTCGCACGGAATGCGCACGCGCCTGGCGCTGGCGCAGGCGCTCCTGCCCCAACCCGAATTGCTGATTCTGGATGAACCGGGGGACGGGCTTGACCCCGAGGGCACGGCCGAACTGCGCCAGACCATCCGCCGGTTGCATCGCGAGCTGGGCCTGACGATCCTGCTGTCCTCGCACCTGTTGCCGGAGGTCGAGCAACTCTGCACCCGCATTGCCGTGCTGCGCGAGGGCCGCCTGGTGTTTGAAGGTTCGATTGAGGAAACCCGCCGCCGCACGCACTGGGTGCGCCTGCGCGTGAACGATTTCCCGCGCGCCGTCGCCGGTCTGCGCGCAGCGGGCTGGATCCACACCGCGCGCGACGACGGGCGCGTGGCGTTGTGCGACGGCATCGAGACCGATCAGATCACCCGCTGGCTGGTGGAACGCGGTTTTGCCGTGTTCGAGATCGCGCGCGAGGCCGATTCGCTGGAAAACTTTTATCTCGCGTTGATGAACGACGCCCGCGGCTCATGAACATTCCAACCGGTCTTGACCCCGGCATCGCGCCGACCCGCGCGGGCGCGATGTGGTTTTTGCATTTGCGCAACGAGCTGTGGAAGCTCTTCGGCAAGAAGCGCACCTACATCGGCTTTGGGATGTTTCTGCTGGCGCAGAACGTCATGCTGCTGTTGTTCCGGTTCACGCGCTGGCAGGAGCAGGTCGAGCGGTTGCTGGAGGGCAACGGGTATCTGGCGCAGGAGTTCATCTCGGCGTTGACGGTGGCGGTGATCATGCTCATTCCGCAGGTGGTGTTGTTGATGCCGCTTTACACGACGCTGGTGGGCGGGGACATGGTGGCCAAGGAGGCCGAGGACGGCACGCTGCGGATGATTCTGTCCCGACCGGTGTCGCGTTACCGGTTGCTGCTGGTCAAGTGGGTGGCCGGAGCGTTGTTTGCCCTGCTGCTGGTGCTGGTGCTGGGGGCAACGGCGCTGTTGTGCGCGCGCATCTGGTTTCCGTGGAAGGGCATGTTTGTGTTCGCGCCCGGCCAGGCGTTTGCCGTGCTGCCGGCGGGCGAGGGCCTGGCACGTTACATCCTGGCCCACGCCTTCATGGCCGTGAACGCCACCACGATGTTCAGCCTCGCGTTCATGTTCTCGTGCTTCAACATGAAACCGGCGGCGGCGACGATCCTGGCGTTGTCGTATCTGTTCGTGAATCTGGTGTTGGAGGCGATCCCGTTTTTCGACCGGTTCGAGGTCTGGCTCTTGCCGCATCATTTCCGGTGCTGGCTGCGGGTGTTTGACAGCCCGATTCCCTGGCCGGAGGTGCTTCAGTCCCAGGCCGTGCTGCTGGGGGCGAATCTGACGGCGTTGATCATCGGCGCGGCGGCATTTCACACGCGCGACATCAAGTCGTAGGCTGTCTTCGGGCCGAAGGCCTCGCCTCGCATCTGCAACCGGACTCCCGCGCGCCAACCAGCAGGATGCCATCCGGCAGCAGTCAACGGTCTGGACTCCGTGCTGAAAGCTGCTGGAGCGTCTGGCGGAGGACAGGTGCGCCTGTGAGTCAGGCTGAAGGCCGGGCGCGTTTCCCCGATCACCAACGGGCAGCACCACTGCAGGTCATCACGTGTTGCGCGTTGAACGCTTCGGCAGTTGCGTTTGTTCCGAAGCCGCGCGGCCCTGCCGCAGCGGGATTCCGTCAAGGCTTTTGCTGCCCAACCGTGCGATGTCACAGGACCGCAACCGCATATTGCCGAATCAACGGATCGGACGAGGCCAACGTCAATCCGTGAGCCAGCGCCTGGCAAATCAACATTCGATCGAAGGGGTCACGGTGGAGTGCGGGCAAAACGCCCAACCGTGCCACCGCAACCTCATCCAGGGCGAGTGACGCAATGAGATGCTTTTCGCGTTGAGTGGGAACGAATTGAGCGGGCGGTAGCGGCAGCGAGAGCTTGCCCAGGCTGTGTTTGACGGTGATTTCCCAAAACGACACCACACTCAGGAAGACCTGGTTGTTGGGGTCGCGTGCGGCTGTGGCCACTGCCGAAGGCAGCCTCGAGTCGCCGGAAATGAGCCAGAGGAACTCGCAGGTATCGAGCAGGATTTTCATCGCGCCTCGAACGACCGCAAAACGTCTTCGGGCAGTGGCGCATTGAAGTCATCCGGCACGGCGAACAAGCCCCGGGCCAGGCCGATCGGGCGGGTTTGAGCGGGCGGGCCGGCGCTCAGAATGGTGAGCAGACCCGACGCCTTTTCGGGAAGCGTTTCCCCGCTTTTGGATGCGATGCGACCGTGGTCAATTTCGACTTCTACCGTCCAATAGCTCATACCCAAAACTACGCGGGGGTCTGCTGACCAGCAAGCGCCCCGAACGATGTCATCCCAGGGGCCAACGAGACGTGCGCGGGGTTTGAGCCGGGTAGCGGATCTTCCAAAGCCTTTTCCTCGAAGCCAACCCCGCATCGCGCGTCCCGGATTCTCGATCCCCGCTGCTGCCCAATGCGATTCGGTCACCCGGGTAACGCCGACAATCCAAACCCGTGCCGCGTCCCTACCAACTTCCCTCCACGAGCAAATCTCGGATCTGGCGGGCCAGGTCGGCGGCCAGCAGGGGCAGCGCCTGCCGTTCGGTGCCGGACAAATCGCCGCCCACCCGAATCAGCGTGTAACCGGTCACGTCCTGTTCGAGCAACACGCGCCCCGTGGCGCGTTCGCGCGCGGTCACGCGCGCGGTCAGTTGCACCCGATAGTCCCGCGCCGTGGCGATGTCTTCGGGCACGAAACTCAACTCCCGCCGCCGATACTGGATCAATTCGCCCGTGAGCACGATGTCGCCCGGCTCGAGCGTGGCCAGGCGCGCCGAGCCGTCGCGTTGCAACTCCTTGCGCACCGCTGCCGTGACCGCGTCGGCCAGGCGCGGCTCCATGGTGCGGTTGGTGAAGGGAACGACCTGAACGGTTTTGCCGGCGACCGGCGAGTCGGCGCCCGGGCCGAGCCGGTAACCGGCGCAGCCGCTGCCCAGCGCCAGGGCGACGGCGGCTGATGCCCAAAGCGGCAGGGTCGGGTGCTTCATCCGGCGGTGTCGCGGCGTTGTTTGAGTTGTTCGATGCGCTTTCGCGCCTCCTCGGCCAGCGGGGAGGTCGGGTCGGCCAGCACGACCTCGTTGTAATAGACCAGCGCGCCGTTCCATTTCTTGCGCTTTTCGTAGAAACGCGCCGTGGCGAAGTAACCGCGCGCCTGTTCGGACTTGAGCGCCGTGATGATTTTCTGCGCCTCGGGCACGCGCGGGTCGTTCGGAAAGAGCGTCACGAAATCGGTCAGTTGCGCGATGGCATGCCCGGCGGCGCTCTGGTCGTATTCGGCAGTGCGCGCCTGTTTGTGCCACGCCATGCCCGCGCGATAGATCGCGTCGGCAGCGATTTCGCTCCGGTCAAAGTAACGGTCGGCGGCGGTTTCGTAAGCCTTCACCGCGTCGGTGTAGTGGCGCTGTTTTTCGCGGGCGGCGCCCACGCGCAGTTGCGCGTGCGGCGCGACCTCGCTGTAAGGGCCGGTTTTGACGATGTTTTCGAACATCGTCGCGGTGCGTTCCATCGAGGGGAACATCGGGATGTAACCCCAGAGCTTGAACCACTGGCCCTGGAGGAAACGCATCGCGATGGCGTATTGGCGCTGGAGCACCTCGTTGACCTTGGCGCTGCGCGGATATTTTTCGAGCACCTTCTGGTATTCCTTGAACGCCTTCTCGTCGTAGCGTTTGGCCTCGTAGCAGCGGCCCAGCAGGTATTGCGCTTCCGGGGCGTAATCCGACAACGGCCATTGCCGCACCAGGTGTCGCGCGGCCTTGATCGCCGTGCCGTAATCGCCCTGTTCAAACGCCGCCTGCGCCACTTCCAACTGATCCTTGGCGCGGGTGCGACGCCATTTGCCCTCGGCGCCGACCGGCTCATAGGTCCAGCCCTCGCCTGGCGTATAAACCAGCGGCGCGGGCGAGCGGAAGGGAACAAGCGCCACGAACACCGCCAAAAGCCCAACCCACCTCATGCGCCGATTCATGGCGCGACGCTAGTGAGCGCAGGCAGCCAAGTCAAGGCAACCGGCGGCATCAGGCTCGCGCCCGCGGGTCTCAGTAAAAACCCATGTGTTCGAGCGCAACGGCGGTGGCAGTTCGCGCGCCCGCGCTCAAACGCCCGGCTCGCGCCGCTCCGGGCATGCTCTGAATCGGCGCGTCGAACTGTAAGCGCGCCCCGTTGCGCGCGGTCGCGTCCCCCGGTATGCTGCGCAGCCTGTGACCCGGCCTGATTCCAACCGCCGGCCCATCCGGGTCGGCCTCGTTTCGCTCGGCTGCGCCAAGAACCTGGTGGACGCCGAGATCATGCTCGGCGCGCTGCTGCGCGACGGCATGGAGATCACCAACGACGCCGCCCGGGCCGACGCGCTCATCGTCAACACCTGCTCCTTCATCGCGCCCGCTCAGGAGGAAAGCGTGGACGCCATTCTGGAAGCCGCCGCCGCGCGCGATGCGCAACGCCCCGAGCAGGGCCTGATCGTGGCCGGCTGCCTGCCGCAACGATTTCGCGAGGAACTGCCCGCCCTGCTGCCGGAAGTGGACGCGTTCATGGGCGTGGATCAGGTCGCCGAAGTCGCGCGCATCGTCCGCGCCGCGCTGGCGCGCCGGGCCGAGAAAATCCGCGCCCGGCCGGAGTCAAACGACCGGGTTGCCACAAAAAGCCGCCACCGCACGGCCCGGGTGGTGAGCCGGTTTGCGGAACTGGACCGGCAACCGGCGGCAGCGCCGCGGGCCCCCGAGCCTGTTGCAAACGCAGCCGCCCCGCTCGTGCAAGTGGACCGCCGTCCGCATTACGTGCCCGACTTCGCCACCCCGCGGTTTCGGCTCACGCCCGGGCACTTCGCCTACGTCAAAATCGCCGAGGGCTGCAATCACCCGTGCAGTTTCTGCATCATCCCGCGCATTCGCGGGCCGCATCGCAGCCGACCGCAGGCCGACATTGTCGCCGAGGCGCGCGCGCTTCTGGCCCAGGGCGTGCGAGAGCTGAACCTCATTTCACAGGACACCACCTGGTATGGACTGGACCTGCGCCCGCGCGGGGGCGGGGCGGCTTCGCCCGAAACCTTCGCCGCCGTCACGCGCGCGTTGCCCGACGGCACGCCCACCCTGTGCACGTTGCTGCGCGAACTCAACGCGCTGCCGGGCGAATTCTGGATTCGGCTGCTCTACACGCACCCGGCCCATTGGACCGACGAACTCATCCGCACCATCGCCGAGTGTCCCAAGGTCGCGCGCTACGCCGACATCCCGCTCCAGCACATCCACGACAACATGCTCGAGCGGATGCGCCGCGAAACCTCGCGCGCCTGGCTCGAAGACCTGCTGCGCCGCATTCGCGCCGGCGTGCCGGGCATCACCCTGCGCACGACCTTCATCGTGGGGTTCCCTGGCGAAACCGAAACGTGTTTTGAGGAACTGCTGGCGTTCATTCGCCAGGCGCGGTTTGAGCGGCTGGGCGCGTTTGCGTATTCGCCCGAAGCAGGCACGCGCGCGGCGCTGATGGGCGAACAAATTCCCCAAGCGGTCAAACGCCGCCGGCTCCGCGCGGTGCTGGCCGCGCAGCGCGAAATCGCCCGCGCTCACGCCGCCTCCTGCGTGGGACGCGAACTCAAGGTGCTGGTGGAGGGGCGCGCCGACGGCCAGACCTTCCCGGCGGGCGGCCCCGGGGCGGCCGAGCACGGTGCGTTGCGGGTCGGACGCCCCCGCACGACCGGGGCGCGCGCGGGCGAGTTGATGATCGCGCGCAGCGAGGCCGACGCGCCGGAGATAGACGGCCGGGTCTTCGTGCGCGGACGCCTGCCGGTGGGCGAATTCGCCCGCGTGCGCGTGGTGGATCACACCGATTACGACCTCATTGCCGAGCCGGCGTGACTTCGGCGCGTGCCGCCGCCCGCGCCCGGATGTCTGTCACGTCGGAAAAACAAGGCTGGCGACAGCCCCGTGCTGGGTTATTCTGCCGAACGAACTGGAAGCGGCTGGGCTTACCATGAGCACGCCGGGTATCGCGCCCAAGCACATTCTGGTCGTGGACGATGAACCCATCGTCTGCGACGCGGTCAAAATGATGCTCGAATTCGACGGGCATCACATCGAAACGGCCCACGGCGCCGAGCAAGCCCTGGCGTTGTTTGAGAAGTCGGATTTCGACGTGGTCATCACCGACTACTCGATGCCCGGCATGAAGGGCAACGAACTGGCCGCGCGTTGCAAAACCCTCAAGCCCGGCCAGCCGGTCGTCATGATCACCGCCTACGCCGAAATGCTCGCCGCCGAGCAAATCCCGCTCGACGCTGTGGACCACCTCATCAGCAAGCCCTTTCTGCTCGAGGACCTGCGTGCCGCGATTGCCAAGGTGACCGCTGCCCGATGAAGCTCGAACCGGGACCGCTGCAATCGGCGCTCCGGGCCGATACACAACCGCAGACATGATGATGCCGGTGCATTTCAACCCCCGGGGAAACGTCCCGCTCTGCCGCAGCGGCCCTCTCCATACCATCGCTGCCCTGCTGGCTCTGACGTTGATGGGCGCTACGGCGCCCGGCGCACCCTCGCCCTCTTCGCGCCCCAACATCCTTTTCATCATGGCCGATGACCACGCCGCCCACGCCCTCAGCGCCTACGGCAGTCGCATCAACCGCACCCCGAACATTGACCGCATCGGGCGCGAGGGTATGCGCTTTGAGAACTGTTTCGCCGTCAACTCAATCTGTTCGCCCAGCCGCGCCTCCATCCTCACCGGCAAATACAGCCACGTCCACGGCGTGACCGTGTTCAACCGTTTCGACGGCAGCCAGTGGACGTTTCCCAAAGCGTTTCAGCAGGCCGGCTATTTCACCGCCATCATCGGCAAATGGCATTTGTTCAGCGACCCGACCGGGTTCGATTACTGGAACATCCTGCCCGGCCAGGGCAAATACCATGACCCGACGTTCATCGAGATGGGCAACCGCACCAACCTTCAGGGCTACGTTACCGACCTGATCACCGACCTGACCCTTGCCACGCTGGAGCGACGGCCCCGGGACAAACCCTTCCTCATCTTCTGCCACCACAAAGCGCCGCACCGGCCCTGGGAACCCAACCCCAAACACGCCGCCCTCTACGAGAGCGAGAACATCCCTGAACCGCCCACGTTCAACGACGATTACGCCACCCGCTGTGACGCCGCCCGCGAAGCCACCATGACCATTGACCGTCATCTGACCCGCAACGACCTGAAGCTCCCTCCACCGCCCGGCCTGAGCCCGCAGCAGACCAACCGTTGGCGGGCCGAGGTGGACCTGGAACTGGAGCTCAACCTCGGCGGCCAAACGCAGCGCCTCGCCGGTCCGTCGCTCAAACGCTGGAAATATCAGCGTTACATCAAGGACTACCTCCGCTGCGTCGCCTCGGTGGACGAGAACGTCGGGCGCCTGCTCGATTACCTCGACCGCACCGGCCTGAGCCGGAACACCATCGTCATCTACACCTCCGACCAGGGGTTTTTCCTCGGCGACCACAACTGGTATGACAAGCGGTTCATGTATGAGGAATCCATCCGCATGCCGTTCCTCATCCGGTATCCCGAACGCATCCGCCCCCGCAGCGCGAGCCGCAAGATGATCCTCAATGTGGATTTCGCGCCGACGCTCCTGGAACTGGCCGGCCTGCCCGTGCCCCCGGACGTTCAGGGCCGCAGCTTCAAGCCGCTTTTGGAGGGCCGCCCACCCCACGACTGGCGCACCGCCTGGTATTACCGCTACTACCACTATCCCGGCGACCACCGCGTCCAACCCCACTACGGCGTGCGCACCGACCGCTACAAACTCATCTACTTCAACCGTCTGGATTGCTGGGAACTCTTCGACCTGAAACGCGACCCGCACGAACTCCACAACGTTTACGGCCAACCCCGATACGCCCCGGTCGTGCGCCAGCTCAAAGACCAGTTGGCGCGCCTGCGGCAGGAACTGGGCGACCACGACCAGCTCCAGGACGTGCAACGTTGATGCCACCGGCCCGGCCCGCCCGCCCCGCTCAACCCGTCATCCCACGATTCTCTCGCAGTTCGAAAAACGTTCCCCGCCGCGCCCGCATTTCCGTATTTTCCCGGCGCGCGATACGTAATCGGCCAGATTGCCGGCGCGAGGGAGCTGGGGAAAACTGCGCGCGGCTGACGTTGGGGACTCACGACATGGATGCCAGGACCTTGGACAAGCCCGACCCGGTCGCCACCGCGCCCATCGGCACAACGGCCACCTCGCAACGCGAGACCGACCGGCGATCCGTTCCGCTGAGTCGTCAGATCATCCAATGCGTTGTCGTGGCGCTGCTGTCTTTTGCCAGCTACTTTTGCATCAGCCATTTCCTGTTCCAATCCGTGCAGGTCGTCGGCGCGAGCATGTCGCCGACGCTCCACCATTCGGGCTTTTACATCCTGAATCGGTGCATTTACTGGGTGCGCGATCCGCGTCCGGGCGACGTGGTGGTGCTCCGCGATCCGGTGGATCAGAGCTATTCGGTCAAACGCATCATCGCCGGCAACGGAGACACGGTGCGGCTGTTTGCCGGGCGGGTGTATGTGAACGGACGCGAACTCTACGAGCCGTATCTGCCCTCGACAGTGGCCACCTACCCCCATGCGCACAACCATGACACCTTCCGGTGCGGGCCGGGCGAATACTTCGTGATGGGTGACAACCGCATGGACAGCACCGACAGCCGCGTTTACGGGCCCGTCCACCGCAGCCGCATCCTCGGCACGGTCCTCCGCTGAACCGCCATCCCCAACGCCGCGCTTCAACCGGCGGGCAACCGCCGCACCCAACCCGCCGCGTCCAGCCCCGCCACAATCGGAAACCGATCCCGCTGCAAACAAAACGCCACGTCGTCCCGCAACTCCGGGTGCGCCAGCAACCGCCGCGCGTTGCGCGCCCGGCGCACCGTCCCGACCAGGTCCTCGCGTGCACCCGCATACGCCGCGCGCGCGATCTCCGCTGAATCCAGCAGTTCCAACCCCGGCAACGCCACGGCCAGCGCCGCGGCCAGTGCCCCGGCCAGCAACGTGTCCTCCAACGCCGCGCCCTCGCCCGTGCCGGCGCAAACCACCAGCACCCGCGCTGTCTCGGCCAAACCGCCAAACCGCCCCTCCAACTCCGCGACCGTCGCCGAAACATTCAACCAGGAGGCGACCAACACGCCCGACGCGCCCGCGCACGCGCGCAGCGCGCCCGTGCCGTTGGTCGTCGTTGAAACAATCAGCCGTCCCGCCACCCGCTCCGAGGTGAATTCGCGCGGCGAGTTGCCCAGGTCAAACTCCACCCCGCCGGTCAGGGCCGCGCCGATGCGCCGGCCCTCCCGCTCACCTGCCAGCAGCACGTCGGGCCGCCGGGCGCG
This sequence comes from Verrucomicrobiia bacterium, assembly GCA_026414705.1. GTDB lineage: Bacteria > Verrucomicrobiota > Verrucomicrobiia > Limisphaerales > JAOAIM01 > JAOAIM01. The sequence continues at coordinate 25,985 of JAOAIM010000013.1, forward strand.
CTGCTCCAGCGCCTCGGCGATGCTCGCCACCGGCACGACCGCTTCGGCCCCGTGCGCCAGCGCCGTCACAAACGCGCTGCTGGCCCGCAACACGTCCACCACCACGCACACCGTCCCGGTCAGATCGCCCGCTGACAACGCGCGCCACTCCGCCGGACTGAACAACACTTCAAGGGTCGGGTTCATCTTGCACCTCCCGGGCAGGGCGCCCGACCGGATGCGCGGCCGGCGCCGGTTCGCATGAAGTGAAACAAATACTGTTGGGCATAACCCGCGTGCGGGCCGAAATGCGTTTCCACAAACGCCCGCAGCGCCGCCGGGCGCACGCGTTGACGCGGAAAATACCACTCCCGCAACGCCCGCTGCACCCACACGTCGAGCGGAAACGCCCGCTCAAAACCCAGCGCGAACAACAGCACGCAATCGGCAATCTTCGCGCCCACGCCCGGCAGTTCACACAGGCGCGCCCGCGCCGCCTCCAGTCCCAGCGCGCTGAGGGCCGCCGGATCAAAGCGCCCGTCGGCCACGCGCCGCGCGGTCTCCAGCAGATACGGCGCGCGGAATCCCATCCCGCACGCGCGCAACGCCCGGGCGTTCAGGCGCGCGATCCGTTCCGCCGTCGGAAACGCATAGGCGGGTCGCTCGCCCGGCGGCACCGCCACCGGTTCGCCGAAGCGTTCGCACAACCGCTCCACGATCTGTCGGATATGTCCGATCCGTTTCGTCGAGGAAAGGATGAACGAGGCCAGGCATTCCCAGGGCTCCTGACGCAGCAGGCGCAGGCCATAACAGGCGCGCACCGCCGCGCGCAGCGGCGGGTCGGGCGGAAACGTCGCCAGCACGGCGTCCAGGTCCACGGCCACCTGCAAGTAATCCGCCAGCCAGTGCCAATGCCGCAGCGGCAGCGCGGCCTCGGCCCCAATGCCGTCCGAAGTCTGCCGCAGTCGCACCCAGCAGCCGCGCACCACGCCGGTCCAGCTTCCGTCCGGCCCCGCGCGCCAGCGGAACGCCTGACCCGAATCCAGCGTCGCGGCCAGGTCGTAGCCGCGCACCGCAAAGTGCGTCCTCGGCACCGGGCCGTGCTGCGCCGGCGGCTCAACGCAGATTCCGACACTCATAGACCTGAATCGTGCGCAGCACGCGACCCCGATCCCGAACTTCGCGCAGCCCCAGGTCCGTCACGCTTTCAAACTCCGCCAGCAACACCGGCGGCGGCGGTTCGGGACGTTTGTTTTCCTCGACGTAGATCGCGTTTTGGCCTTTGCGATCGCGGTAACCCGGCCAGTAAAAGAACTGGTTCACCGGGCGCGGGGAGGTGCGATAAAACACCAGCGGATCGTGCGGCACCCGTGCCCTGGCCTCCGGCAAATAGAACGTGATCTGGCTCGTGATGCCGTAATGACCGCCGATGATGAACACGGGTTTGCCCTCGCCCTGCAACCGCGCCCGTTCCTCGCCGACCAGGCGCGCCAGTTCCGACCAGCCGCGCACCCGCCGCAGCGGGTCGAGCCGCGCCGGCAGCGGGCGGCCCGCGAGTTTCTCAATCCATTTGCTCTCATGCGCCAGAACCACGGCGGTCAGCCCCAGCATCAATCCCGCCACAAACCAGGGTTTGACAAACCGCGCGCCAGCGCGCGCCCGCGCCTCCCAGTAAATCACCGCCATGCAGCAGAGCGGCGGCACGGCAGCGGCGATCCAGTTCGGCTGCACGCGCGCATACAACGTCCAGAGCAGATACACGGCAAACAACGGCGCGCCCATGCTGAAAAAAAACACCAGGCGCGGGTCGTTGCGATGCGTTCGCCACCACAGCACCGCGGCTGCGAGGATGCCCGCGAAGAACACCGGGTTGAGCAGCGCCGCCTCGGCACCCAGGAATCCAAGCAGTTGGCCGGGAACGTCCGCCAGCCGCCACGCCCGGCCCAGTTGCGCGTTGTCGGCCACGTGCGCGGCGGTGATCCAGCCGTGCTGCGCGTTCCAGATCACCACCGGCAACGCGCACACCGCGTTGACCAGCAACGCCAGATACGGACCGGGCCGACGCAAATGCACGCGCGCCGGCGGCCATAACACGAACAACACGGCCCAGCAGAGCCATTGGAGCAGCGCGGTGTATTTGCTCAGAAAGGCCAGGCCCGACCACCAACCCACCCACAACCACGCGCCCACGCCGGCTTCGGGGCGAATCGCCCGCCAGCCCGCCAACATCGCCGCCGTCCAGAACAACACCAGCAACGGGTCCACCGTCATCAAGACCGCCCCCGCCGCCAGCAACGGCATGGCGGTGACCATCACCACCAGCGCCACGCCCGCGCGCGCGTTGACCTCCCGCGCGAAAAACCGCAACAACAGCACGCTCAGCACCGCAGAAATCAACGGCGAGAAAAATCGCACGCCAAACTCGGTGTCGCCCCACAGGTGCGTGCCGAGCCATTGCGCGTAGGCAATCATCGGCGGCTTGCTGAAATACGACAACGCCGGGCGCTTCGACCAGAGCCATTGATACGCCTCGTCTTCGCTCAGTTGCATCGTGCCGCTGGCCAGATAAGCCCACCGCGCCAGCAACACGGCGGCAATGAACAGATAACCGGCGCGCAACCAGTGATCGTCGGTCGCCGACGGCCTCGCGTGCGGAACAGTTTCAGAACCCTGCGGTTGGCCATCGCCCACCGTTTTTTCCGCGGCAGGCACGATCGAGGGCAGTTTTTCCCACCAGAGCGGAAACCAGCGTTTGCCAATCGCGCTCCAGGCGGTTTGCAGCGCCACGACGCCGGCAACGGCGTAGCCGGCGCCCAGAATCGCCCCCGCCAGCACGTCGCTCGGATAATGCACCCCGTTGTAAACCCGCGAGAAACCCACCGCCGCCGCCAGCGGAATCGTCACGCGCGCACTGCGCCGAAAAAACAGCCAGCCGATCATCGCGCCCGCGAACCAGTTCGCCGCGTGCGAGGAGGGCATGCTGGCGTGCCGCCCGCCGTGATTGGCTGGCAGGCGCGTTTCCGGCAGGGTCTGGAACGGACGGGGGCGTCCGATGGCGGCCTTGAGCGGCCGGCAAATGTAGGAATCGCCCAGCGGCAAAATGATCACCAGCGTGAGCACGCACAGCGCCCCGCGCAGCCGGTAACGCCAGATCAGCCACGCCGCCCCCGCCAACAGCAGCGGCACAAACAGCGGATTGCCGCTCAGCCACGGCATGAGCCGGTCGAAAAGCGGATTGGCTGTTCCCTGGTTGATCAGCCGAAACAGCGCCGTGTCCAACGCCAGCAGCGATTGCACGAGCGGCAATGTAAACGGCGCACCCGACCCGGAAAAACTCAAATGCGGAGGCTCGCCCGCCGTTGCTTGTCCCTCGAAACGGCAGTGGCCGCGAGCTGGAATTGCCGGCTGCGGGTGGAAGAACGATTGAGCACGTCTGGCTTGGCCAGACCGGCGCTCTGCTACCCGATGAACCGCCGTTTTGCGGAAGGATGGCCGGCGGTTTCCTGCGTGACTGCGCCGTCACGCGTCCGCCGGCTTCAGCGTGAACGCTTCGGCCTACGCCGCTTGTGCCGCCTCCGCCGCCAGGTCGTTGCGCCGCTGCGCCATGCTCTTGAAAAATTCGTAGCCCTCCCGCAACCGCCGCACGCACACGTCGCAATCTTCCAAGGCGGTGTCGGGCGAGCGGTTTTCCGCTTATTTTTCTGGCTCGCTAAAATGCGCCGGCTCGAGGCTCGGCAAGGGATACTTGGCCGATAGCTGCTCCTCCTCTCGAATTCGCGCGAGAAGTTGTTCCCGAATGCCCGCTTTGCCGTGGCGCAGATCAATCGGCAGATGATTCACGGCGCAGAACAGTGCGAGGTCGGATTTCGGGCGGGCGAGCAACTCATCCAGCTTTTGCGTCGTTCGGCCTTGCGCGTATTCCCTGCGAATCTCGGCATAGAGGGTTCGCGCCTCTTCCACGGACAATTTCTGAGGTCGTGACCGCCCGACGGGCTTGACAGCGGTGCTCGTGAGGGTTGCCTCAATGCGTTCCAGCGCCCGCCGAAGCAACCGCACCTCTTCAAGCACGGTTTCCAAAATTTTTTGCTCTTCGGTGCTCACACGATGGTCTCGATTTCTTTGAACAGCTTCTCGAAATCGCCGGTATAACGCTGCGCCCAACCGCCGTAGTGGATGGCGCGCTTTACGTCCACCCGATCCGGGATGAAGGTGTTGAGCCAAAACACTCGGGCGCCCCGGGTCTGCCATTCCTCGCAAACGGCTTTGCACCGCTCGATGTAGAGGCGCGTTTCACGAAACAGCCCCGTGTTGGGTCGCCATCCCGCTTTGTTCATGAACACGCCCACGGTCGGCAACGGAAAGGGTTCAATGCGCAGCTTCAAATGATGCAAAATCAGGTTCAATCCACGGGCTGCGTAAAAATCGGGATTGACCGGCACCAGAATGAGCTTGCATGTCGCCAGCGTGGAATACGACAGCACGGAGAAATTCGGCGGGCAGTCGAAAAATACGTATTTGTATTTGGGCATCCGGGGCGCGTTGGCGATTTTGCCCAGCAAGTCTCGGATGAAATGCTTCACTCGATCGCGCTCGAAAACTTCCAGCTCAAACCAGTAGAACTCCTCCGATGAGGGAATGAAGTCGAGGTTCTTGCCGTCCACGTGAAAGATGAAGTCGTGCTTGATGGGAAAATCAAAATACGCGCCCTTTTGAGGACTGGTGTAAATCTCAAGCGCGTGAAAGAGTGTTCGCTTGTTCTGAACCGCCTTTTCATACCACTCGCCCAACGGCGTTAACCCGCCTGTGTCGGGTTTCAACGCCACCGCCTGCGTGAGGCTCATCTGCGCGTCCAGGTCAAAAAGCAGCGTCGGATAGTTCATCGTGGCGGCAGACACGTTTGCAAGGCACCAGGTCACAGTGGTCTTTCCGACACCGCCCTTAAAATTGATGGTGGCGACCGTAGTGGCTTGCACACGCGAAGTTTTGCTGAGGCCCGTGACGTTTGCGAGAGTAAACTCGGTGCGTTTGCCGGGGCCGCCGGGTTCAAATCCTTCCGGCGCATGAGAGCGGATGTTCGCGCTTTTGGGATCAGTCACGCCGTTTGTGCCGCCTCCGCTGCCAGGTCGTTGCGCCGCTGGGCCATGCTCTTGAAAAATTCGTAGCCCTCCCGCAACCGCCGCACGCAGACGTCCCGGTCCTCCAGCATCGTCTTGAGAATCCGCAGAATCGGCTTCGGACGCAGGTAGTAGGCGTGATAGAATCGCTCTACCGCCTCGAAAATTTCATCCTTTTTCAACTCCGGGTATTCGAGCGCGGCGTCCTGGAAGCCGTCTTCGTGGACGATGTCGGTCTTGTCCTGCTTGGCGAACCAGCCGTTGAGGCGCGCCTGCTCGTAAAGTTCGGTGCCCGGATACGGCGCGGCCAGCGACACCTGAATGCTGAAAACATCCAACTCCTGGGCGAACCGGATGGTCTGCTCGATCGTCTCGCGCGTTTCCACCGGCAGACCCAGGATGAACGTGCCGTGAATCACCACGCCGGCCTTGTGGCACGCCTGCGTGAAGCGCCGCATCTCATCGGTCGTGACGCCCTTCTTAATGCGCCGGAGAATTTCGTCGTTCCCGCTTTCGTAGCCGACCAGAAACAGCCGCAGCCCGTTGTCCTTGAAGAATCGGATCGTGTCGTAGTCCAGGTTCGCGCGGCTGTTGCAGCTCCAGGTCAGGCCCAGCGGGCCGAGTTTTTTCGCGATCTCCCGCGCGCGCGGCAGGTTCGCCGTGAAGGTGTCGTCGTCGAAGAAAAACTCCTTCACCTGCGGGAAGAGCCGCTGCATGTAGGCCATTTCGTCGGCGACGTTTTGCGGGGAGCGCACGCGGTATTTGTGGCCGCCGATGGTCTGCGGCCAGAGGCAGAAGGTGCACTGCGCCGGGCAACCGCGCCCGGTGTAGAGGCTCACGTAGGGATGGAGCAGGTAGCCGATGAAGTAGCGCTCGATTTGCAGGTCGCGCTTGTAAACGTCCGCCACCCACGGCAGCGCATCCATGTCGGCGATCAACTCGCGCTCCGGGTTGTGGCGGATGCGCCCGTCGGCGTCCTTGTAGGAGAGCCCGGCGATGGTTTCGAGCGGGCGGCCTTCGGCGACCTCCTTGCAGGTGAAGTCGAATTCCTTGCGCCCGACCCAGTCAATCGCCCACGACGCCTTGAGCGTTTCGGTGGGCAACACGGCGGCGTGCGCGCCGACAAAGCCGATTTTCGTCGCGGGCTTTTGTGCCTTGATCGCCTCGGCCACCTTGCAGTCGTTGCGCAGCGAGGGCGTGGAGGTGTGGATGATGACGTGATCGAAATCGCGGGCGATGCGGAGGCACTCGGTCAGGCCGATGCCGTGCGGCGGGCAATCCAACAGGCGCGAATCGGGCACAAGCGCCGCCGGTTGCGCCAGCCAGGTCGGATACCAGAAACTGGTCACCTCCCGCCGGGCCTGGTAACGCGACCCGGCCCCGCCGTCAAAACCCTCAAACGAGGGCGGATTCAAAAACAAGGCGCTCATCGGTGTGCTCATGCTGGCAGGAAAACCGTCCGGGGCAATCTGTTTTCGTCAGGGATCATCAGCAGGCGATGTTGGCGATGGGTGGTTCGTGATTCGGGATTTGTCATTGGTGATGGGTGACGGGTGATTCGTAATTGGTGATGGGTGAGGGGTGATTGAGGAGCAGCGATCTGGGGACCGCGCGGCTTGGGACAAGACCGCACCCGCGTGGCAGCGGCCCGGACGGCGGCCAGTGAGAAGCCGCGCACGATTTGAATTCTTGAACCAGCAAAGCGCGTGCATTAGAACGGTCGGCGCTGTGAGCGAGAACAACGGATTGCCTCTGATCGCCCCGGGAATCAAACCGCCGCTCGACCCGCAGTTTCGCCCGGCGGCGCTGGCCAATCGCGCCTTCCGCCAACAGTTGCGTCAGTTCGGCCAGAGCGTGCCGGTGCGCATCGCCCTCGAACAGGCCGACGGTTCGGTCTATCACTTCGCCACGGAGATTTTTCCCGAGGCCGCGCCGCAGGCCGCCGCCAATTTTCTCTACCTCGAACGGCTCGTGAAGTTCCTGCTCTGGTCGCGCGGCGGCTGGCGGATTTATTTCGACGGCCCGCCCGCCCTTGCCCAACGCCTCACAGCCTACTACCGCGAGACACCCACCGGCCGATTCGATTCGGAACTGGTCGGCCAGAAAATTTACGATCACCCCATCGAGGTCGTACCGACGCGCGAACTGCCGCCGGAGCACGCCCAAACCCGTCCCCTGGGCCGGCATCTGGACGGCTGCCGCATCGGGTTTGATCTGGGCGGCAGCGACCGCAAGGCGGCGGCGGTCATCGAGGGCGAGGTGGTCTTCAGCGACGAGACGGAGTGGGACCCGTATTTCCAGAGCGACCCGCAGTATCACTTCGAGGGCATCATGGACTCGCTGCGCAAGGCGGCGGCGCATCTGCCGCGCGTGGACGCCATCGGCGGCAGCGCCGCCGGCGTTTACGTCAACAACCGCGTCAAGGTCGCCTCGCTCTTCCGCGGCGTGCCGCCGGACGTGTTTGAGCGGCGCGTGAAGAATTTGTTTCTCGAAATCCGGCGCGCGTGGAACGACGTGCCCTTTGAGGTTGTCAACGACGGGGAGGTGACGGCGCTGGCCGGTTCGATGGCGCTGGGCCGCAATGCGGTGCTGGGCATCGCGCTGGGCACGAGCACCGCCGGCGGCTGGGTCAATCCCGAGGGCAACATCACCACCTGGCTCAACGAACTGGCGTTCGTGCCGGTGGATTATCATCCCGACGCGCCGCGCGACGAGTGGTCGGGCGACTACGGCGTGGGCGCGCAGTATTTCTCGCAACAGGCGGTGGGCCGGTTGCTCCCGGCGGCGGGCATTGACGCCCCGGCCAAAATGCCGCTACCCGAAAAACTCAAGCTCGTGCAGTCGCTCATGGAGCAGGGCGACGCGCGCGCACACAAAATCTACGAAACCATCGGCGTCTATCTGGGCTATCAGATCGCGCATTTCGCCGACTTTTACCCGCTCCGCAACGTGCTGGTGCTCGGCCGGGTCACCAGCGGCAAGGGCGGCGAGGTCATCGTCAACACCGCGCGCCAGGTGCTCAAGTTGGAGTTTCCCGCGCTGGCCGCGCGCGTGGAACTGCACGTGCCCGACGAGCGCATGAAACGTCACGGCCAGGCCATCGCCGCAGCGAGCCTGCCGGAAATTCCCAAACCCGCCGCGTCGCGCGCCTGAGCCGGCGCCGCCATCCCCAAGGGCCCAACCATGAACCCCTACGCGAAGTTCATCTCCGATTACGAGCAACTGATTCAGCACGCCAAATCGCTGCCGCTGGGCGGGTTGCCGCCCGCCCCGCGCCCGGACGTGCCCTTCGACGCCCCGCGCGCGCTGATCTTTTCGCCGCACCCGGATGACGAATGCATCATCGGCGGGCTGGCGTTGCGCCTGATGCGCGAGGCGCGTATGAAGGTTTTCAACGTCGCCGTCACCCAGGGCAGCAACAAGGCGCGGCAGGCCGAGCGGTTCAAGGAATTGCAAAACGCCTGCGATTATCTGGGCTTTGGCCTGCTGGCCACAGCCGCCAACGGCCTGGAACGCATCAACCCCAAAACGCGCGAAAGCGACCCGACTCACTGGAACGAGTGCGTGCAGGTGATTGCCCACATCCTCCAACAACATCAGCCGCGCGTGATTTTCGTTCCCCACGACCAGGACTGGAACACCACCCACATCGGCACGCACCACCTGGTCATGGACGCACTGGCGCGGATGCCGGTGGAATTTGAGTGTTTCCTGGTTGAAACGGAGTATTGGGCGCCGATGGCCACGCCGAACCTGATGGTCGAAATCTCCGCGAAGGACCTCGCCGACCTCATCAGCGCGCTGAGCTTTCACGTCGGCGAAATCCAGCGCAATCCCTACCACGTCTCCGTGCCCGCCTGGATGCAGGACAACGTGCGCCGGGCCGAGATCGTGGGCGGCCAGGGCAGCGCCGCGCCGCCGTTCACGTTTGCGACGCTCTACCGGCTGCGCAAATGGTCGCAGGGTCGCGTCGTGTCGGTGCTCAAGCAGGGCCGGTTCCTCTCCAGGGCTGAAAACCCCGCTGAACTGTTTGCGCCCCCGGCGTAAAATCGGTCAGGTGCTGAAGTCCTGAAGCGTTGGGGAGCACGCGGGTCTCGCGTGCGATTTCGGCGTCTCGCCGAAAACATCGTTTCACCGGCGGCTTCGAGCGCCGAAGAAGGCGCGACCACAAGGTTAGCCCGGGGCAACGCCCTGGGTAGGGGACGCCCCCAACCCCCTCAAGCCACGAAGGGGCGTAACAGAGTCCCGCGAGCATGTGGAC
>JAOAIM010000141.1 GCA_026414705.1 Verrucomicrobiia bacterium
CAACCAACATCGAACAACGAACATCGAATGCGGAACAGGTGGACTGCGCGAGATGCCTTTGATGGGGCAGATGAACAGCCCGCGTTGCGCGCTACGAGCGAGGGTTCACGGACCGCAAGCGATTTCACCGGCGTCGGGCTGGAACTTGCAGCCCAGGGCGACGAGGCATTCGGCGAGCACCTCGGCGCCAAGGGTGTATTCGCGCCGCGTAACGCCGAGCAGCCGCGCATGATCCTCAGAGGCCAAGGGCCCGACGGCAGGCCGGGGCTCACGCGCGCCGCGGATCGCCCGCAGCACCAGTTCGCACAAGGTCATGGCGCAGCTCAAACTCGTTCGAGGTATTGCTTTGGGAACTTCCAGGGCTTTCGATACGTGGGCACGGCCAGCTTCGACGCTTCCGCGTCCCCCACAATCCACTCCTTTTGCGGGTCAAAACGAATGGCCCGACCGAGCTTGAGCGAGAGCAGACTCAGCACAATCGGCACGTCCACGCGCACGTGATAAAACACGCTGCAAGAGGGTTGCTGGCGGGTTTTGATGCAGTCGAGCCATTCGCGTTCGTGGCCGGGCGAGGGCGGGATCGAGGGCGGCGGCGGTTGTTTGCCGTCGAGCCGGTCGCCTTCGGGCACGATTTTGAACATGGTGTAGTTGGCATACATCGTCCCGTTGGTGCCGTGGAAGTAGATGCCCAGGCGTCGGCGAGGCTCCGGTTCACCGTGCAGGTCGAAGCCGTAACTGTTGGTGAGCGAGGACATCCAGGTCATCGTCAGCTTCGGATACTGCCAGAGCACCTCGTGGTGGTCGTAGGCGTCACCGTCGTCGTCCACGACGTAACGTCCGCCGGCGGAACTGGTCAGCAGCGGGTAACCCAAATCCAGCGCCCAGATGGGCAGGTCAATGATGTGCGGCGCCATGCCCGGCGTCCAACCGCCGCTGTAGGCCATCCACGAGCTGTGGTAAAAAGCGTCCTTGGCCAGCAGCCGGTTGTAAGGAATCAGCGGGGCCGGGCCGCACCACAAATCCCAGTGCAACCCTTCGGGCGGGGTGTTGTCCTTGACGCGGCCAATGCCCGAGGGCGTCTGGTTCATAACGTTGAACGTGCGCACCACCCCGATCGGGCCAAGATTCCCGCTGCGGATGTATTCGACGATGCGCCGGTAGTTTTCCGAGGCGTGAATCTGCGTGCCGATCTGCGAAATGACGCCGTGCTTCTGGATCGCGTTGCGCACCGCCAGACTCTCGCCCAGGTGCAACGTCATGGGCTTTTGCAGGAAAATGTCCTTGCCCGCCTCGGCGGCGGCAACGGCCTGCAAACAATGCCAGTGCGGCGGCGTGGCGATGATCACCGCGTCCAGGTCCGGCTGCTGAAGCATCTCGCGGTAATCCACGTAGCCCTTGCAAGTGGGCTTGTATTGCTCAACGGTCGCTTCCAGCCGCGCTTCGTTCACATCGCATGCGGCGGTGACCACCACGTCGGGGTGACGGGCGCAGTTGCCCAGGTTCGCCCGGCCCATCGGCCCGCAACCGATCAAGCCCACGTGAATCCGGCTGTTCGGACCGGGGCGACGCACCGGTCGCGTGGCAGCGCCCAACGCCAGGTGCGGCGCGGCGAAACCAATCGCTGTGAGGGTCGCGGCTTTTTGAATGAACTCCCGGCGCGATGTGACGGCGCAGGGCGGCGCCGGATCGGTCTGGTCCGTGACGCCGTTTGGCGGGGTTTCGGTTGAATGACGCTGAGCAGGTTCGTTTTTCATGATGCGTTTTGACGTTTGAGGACGGCCGGTTCTGGAAAAAATTTCGGGGCGTGGGCCGACTGATATGCCTTCCACCGGTCGGCGCATTCCGTCGCCGGGGCCGGGCCGCCCGGATGCACCCAGAGCCGGTAACGGAGCACCAGCGGCTGACCGGGCCTGAGTTCCCAGCGCGTGCCGCCGGCCGGGAACGTCGGTTGCACCCAGTTGAGGTTCGGATACTGCACCCAGTCACCCGGAGAATCGGGATTGGCGGTGTGCTGGAAAATGACCACGCCGCACGGTGCGCCCGCGCCGTCGAAACGTCCGGCGATTTCGGCCCAGGCCATGCGTGGCGTTGCGGCCGGCGAATCGGTGTGCGTGGTGATGTGCTGTTCTTCCACCGGCGCGAAGCGCAGGTTCAGGCCGCCGTATTTGTCCGTGCCGCGTCGCGCCAGCAGCACCGGTTCGCGCAGGGCGATGAATTGAAATTCCACGTCAATCACCCGCCCCGCATCGCTCGCCCGATACGCGCGCAGCACCGCGCGCTCCTGCACAACCGGCTCGGCGTCGTCCCACTTCCAGAGGTTCTCGGCCACAACCTGGGCGAAGACCGGGCCGCTGCTTGTAAAGCAACGCCCAAGCGGTCGGGCGAAAACCCGTTGCAGCGCGTGCAAATCACCTCGTTTCCCGCGCCAGTCCACTTCCGGCCAGGCCCAATAAATGCCCCGATGATGCGGGTGATCCAGCGGCCAGTCGCGCGTGAGCGTTTCACCCCCCGGACCGAACAGCGGATGGATGTAGTCGCTGCGGGCGCGCGCGTAAATGCGGTTGGCGGGCGTGACCTGATCGAGCAACGCGCCGGGTTCGATCAATGCGTAGTTGTATCGCAACACACCCCGCCCGTTTTCCCGCAGCTCAATCTGGCCTCCGGTATCGCGCTCGGCGCTCAGGCGCGGCGTCGCAGGGTTGGGCAGAATCTCGGGCTTGAACGCGCGCTGGCCCTTCGCGCCCGGCGGCAGAAGCCAGCACATCTGCGTGCGGTCCGCCTCCCCGGCAACGGAAAGAATCTGCGCAGGGACAGCGGCGGTCGGATCGCGGCCCACCTCGCGCACGAAGAGTCGGCCCTCGGCAGCCGCCATGCGTTGATCGGGGGGAAGTTTGCACGTGACGGCCACCGGTGCGCCCGTGGCGGCCAGGGCGCCGTCCGGGTCGTCAATCACCAGTTCGGAAGCCCCATCGGCCCGCAATGCGAGGGAAACCCAAAGCGCCGAAACGAACAGGTGGCCGATTCTCATGCTGCCGCCTCTACCCGCCCGCGGATTTAAGGGCCCGCGCTTGCGAGTGTCGAGCGGCAAAATCCCAACTGGCAACGCACCGCGTTGCCGAGCAATTGGAGAGGGGACGGCCGCCGCTATTTTTTCTCTTCCTTCCTGGGCTCGGCGGGTTGACGGGTGGTGCCCCGACTGAATTCCGGTGGCGCGCCCAGGTTCAGTTGATCCAACACTGCGGCGGTCATGTCCTGTTCCGGGCTGTAGAAAAGCACGATGGGCGTGAGGTTGGCCGTCTGCGCCGAGGTATCCAGCACGATGCCGTAGCCGGCGGACTTGGCGCGCGCGGTGATGACGTTGCGGATTTCCTCGATGATGCCGTCGCGCATCCGGCGCTGTTGTTCATCGAGTGTGGCGCGGGCACGGCGCTCAAACGCCAGCAATGCGTCCTCGGTGTCCTTGATGGTTTTGAGTTTGGTCTCGGCGGCCTGTTTGCGGCGTTCCCGTTCCTCGGCGGCGACGGCCTGATCTTCGGAGTCGGCGCGCAACTTTTGATACTCCTGCTTGAGCTTCTCGTAGTCCTCGCGCAACGCCTTGTATTCCTTGTCCAGGTCGGCCGCGCGATCCTTCAGCGCGGCATCGGCCTGCTTGGTTTTCCAGTAGTTGTCAAACACCTTGCGCAAATCCACCGTGGCAACCCGCGTCTGGGCGTGCGCCGAGCCGCACGCCAGCATCATGCACAACGCCACAAACCAACCGCACCAAATTGAATTCTTCATGCAACGAGCTAACCAAAGTTGTCCGGGCGCGCCAATCTCAAACTGACGCGCTGCCCCTTCTGACAGCACGCCGTCTGAAATGTTCGGAGAAAACAGCGGCCTTCTTGCGCGCCCGACTATTGCTTGAGCACTTCGGCCAGGCGTGCCTGAAACTCGGCCACGTTGTGCCGCTGAATTTTCACCGTCGGCACCACGATCCGTTCCGGGCTGAGCGCGTGGGTGTCCCCGCGCAGATACCTCGCCATGCGCATAATCGCCTGCTTGCCGAACTCGTAGGGTTGCTGCACCACCGTGCCGTGAATCGCGCCCTCGGCCACGCCACGCAACACGTCGGCTTCCTCATCAAAGCAGACGATCTGCACGCGGCCGATTTTGCCCGCCGCGCGGACCGCGTGCAAAATCGCCGGGCCGTTGTAGGCCCACAAACCGACCATGCCCGCCAGGTCGGGATGCGTCACCAGGGCATCCTCGGCGTTTTTCTGCGCGCGCACCGGATCGGCGTCATCGGTGCGAACGTCCAGAATTTCGATGTTCGATCCGGCCAAGGCCTCCTGAAGTCCGGCGAGTCGTTCGCGGGCGTTTTGGGCATCTTTCTTGCCCACGAACACCATGATCTTGCCGCCGTTGGGCAATGCCTCGCGGAGCATTTCGCCCGCCTGCCGGCCGGCGGCGACGTTGTCGGTGCCGATGTAACAGCGGCGGCGGCTGGCGGGCGCGTCGCTGTCATGCGTGATGAGAAGGGTGCGTTCCGCGAGGTGGTTGAGCGCGGCGGTTTGGTTGACGGCATCCACGGGGCTGACGGCGATGCCGTCCACGCCGGCGGCGAGCAGATCGTCGAGCAACTGTTGTTGTTCGGCGGCGCGGCCGGTGGCCGGCATGCGAAAGAGACAGCCTCCACCTTGCCCAGCTCCCGCGCAGCGTCCTCGGTGCCGCGCCGCGCCAGCGTCCAGAAGTTCGCCGAGGTGTTGGCCACGAACGCCAGGCGCAACTTCCTGCCGGGCGCCGATTCGCGCGCGCCACAACCGGCGGCACAACTTGCCACGGCAGCCAGCAACACAATTTGGAAGGCGGTTGAAAGCGATTTCATTTCCGACCGATTTCAATTTCAACCTGCGCCCGAAAGCAACGCTGAAGTGGCCCGGCTGGCGAGGAGCGTGGGAGCGTGGAGCGTCAGAGCGTTGGAGCGTTGGAGCATGTGCCGGGCTTCCAGCCGCTTGGATCGCCGACTTCCAGTCGGCAACCCCGGAGCGGCGGCACCGAAGCTCAAAACTCTGAACTTTGAACCTTGAACTTTGAACTTTGAACAGGGCTCTGCGTGCGTCCCGGGTGATCGCTTTGCACGTGGACGGCTTGGGAGTCCCCTCTCCCTCGAGGGAGAGGGACCGGGTGAGGGTGAAACGCCGCAAGCATTTGCACACCCTCCTGCCCGCGACGCGCTCTCCCTCACCCCAACCCTCTCCCGCTGGGAGAGGGAGTGCGAGCGCGCGCCGCGAAACATCGAACAACGAACATTGAACATCGAACATCGAATGAGAACGGGGAGCGCGCGCGTCGCGGGTCGTTGCGCTCGGCATCACGCGGTTTGGGAATCCCTCCACCAGTTTGAGGAAGCCACACCGAGGCCCGAGTTTGCGCCGAACTACAGTTCGCCTCCGCCGGGCAAACGCAGGTCTTCCGCAACCATCCGTGAAAACGCGTGCGCCCTTCCTCGCCCGGCAACGCCCATTCGCGCCGGCCGCCCGTTTCGAGGAAACCGCCGACCTGTCGCTCCGTGGCGACGCGCCGTCCTATTGTTTGACCACGCGCACTTTGCCCGTTTGCGCGTCGTATTCGATCTTCATCCCGTAGGGCGCGTCGGGAATGCGCGGCAGGTATTTCTCCTCGACCAGTTCGTCGAGCGATTTGGGATAGCGCCCGTGCTCGACGTGGAACATCTGGATCGCCTGATTGATCGAGGCGGTGTCCACGGTCTTGATCGCCGTTTGTTTGGCCTTGCCCACCGCGCCCAGATAATCCACCGGCGCGGTCAAGGGACTCGGTTCACTGGCCTGATTGGTCGCTCCGCCCGAACCGGCGGGCTTGGATGATTGCCCACAACCGCCCGCCAGCATCGCCACCGCCGCACCCAGGAACGCAAATTTTTTCATGGTTCTCAGCATTGGCGCGCCCACGCTCGCCTTCAAGGAAAATCCCGACCGACCACCCGCGCCGCGACCTCGCGCGCCAGCCGCACCAGCGTCAGGTCGCGCGTCAGATCAGCGAAGCGCAAGCGCGGCATGCCGCTCTGGGCCTGACCCAGCAGTTCGCCCGGCCCGCGCAGTTGCAGGTCTGCCTCCGCGATGCGGAAGCCGTCGCTGGTTTCCTCCAGCACCCGCAACCGTTCGCGCGCTTCGGGCTTCGCGGCGTCGGAGACCAGGATGCACCAGCTCGGGTGCGCGCCGCGTCCGATGCGCCCGCGCAACTGATGCAGTTGCGCCAGCCCGAACGCCTCGGCGTTTTCGATCAGCATCACCGTCGCGTTGGGCACATCCACGCCCACCTCAACCAGCGCCGTGGCCAGCAACACCTGCAGCGCGTTGGCGCGGAACGCCTCCATGACCCGATCCTTTTCGCGCGTGCTCAATCGCCCGTGCAACAGGCCCACCCGATACGGCGCGAACGCCTTCTGCAGTCGCTCAAACTCCCTGGTCACCGCCTTCAGCCCGTCGGCGGTCTCTTCCACGCGCGGGTACACCACGTAGGCCTGCCGACCCTCCGCCAGCCGCGCGCGGATGAACTCGTGCACCTTGGGCAACGTGTCGGACGTGCGCACCAACGTTTTGATTGGGGCGCGTCCCGGCGGCAGTTCGTCAATCACTGACACGTCCAGGTCGCCGTACAGCGTCAGCGCCAGCGTGCGCGGGATCGGCGTCGCCGTCATCACCAGCAGATGCGGGTAACGGCCCTTGCGCACGAGCCGCTCCCGTTGCGCGACGCCGAACCGGTGCTGCTCGTCAATGATCACCAGCCCCAGCTCCGGCAACTCAAACCCCTCGGTCAACAGCGCGTGCGTGCCGATGAACATCGTCGGTGCGCGCGACACCGTTTCGGTCAACCCCGGCAACGCCGCCGCCTCCGGGCCGTCCGCATCGGGGCAAGTTTTGCGACTGCCGGTGCGCAGGAGCACGCGCACGCCCAGCGGCTCGAACCAGCGCCGGAAATTGTTGTAATGCTGCTCGGCCAGAATTTCGGTCGGCGCCATCAGCGCCACGTTGTAACCGCTTTCCAGCGTCATGAGCGACGCGCACGCCGCCACGAGCGTTTTGCCCGACCCCACGTCGCCCTGCAGCAACCGGCGCATCGGCAACCGGCCCGAAAGATCGGCGCGAATTTCGCGCAACACGCGCGTCTGCGCCGCCGTGAGCGAAAAGCCCAGTTGCTTTAGAAAAGGGCGGATCAACCGATTGCGGTCGCCGCCGCAGGGCAGCGCGCGGGCCTTCGTCTCAAACGCCCGGCGCCGCCGCTGGATTTGCGCCATCAGCTCGACGAGTTCATCCAGCGCGAGCCGTTGACGGGCGAGTTCCGCATCTTCGAGCGTTTCGGGAAAATGCAGCCAGCGGATGGCCTGCGCGCGCGTGGGCCAGGGGCGACTGGCGAGCGTTTCGCCCACCGGCGGCGTGTCGGGCAGCGGATGCGGCGGCTCGTCAATCCGCGCCCCGAACTGTTCGAGCGCGCGCCAGACCAGCGAGCGCATCACGCGCGCCGTCAATCCTTCGGTGAGCGGATGCACCGGCACGATGCGATTGACGTGGATGAACTCCTCCTCGCCCGGTTCGATCGGCTCGGTTTCGGGATGATCCATCGTGCGCGGGCGCAACGATTCGGGCCGGCCAAAAACGATGAACTCGCGGCCCGGCGCGTAATGCTCCTCCATCCACGGATACGCCTGCCACCAACGACAATGCAGCCGCGCGCTGCCGTCATCGAGGATGCACTCGAACATCGTGCGCCGACCGCGCCGCCAGCGTTTGACGCCGCAGGCCACCACCACGCCGCGCACCGTCGCGGGTTGCTTGAGCTGCAGATCGGCAATGCGCACCAACCGCCGCCGGTCCTCGTAACGCCGGGGCTGATGCAACAGCAGGTCTTCCACAGTGTGAAGGTCCAGTCGCGCCAGTTGCGCGGCGCGCTCCGGGCCGACCCCACGCAGCACGGTCACCGGCAATCGAAGCGGCGAGGTGGGCGTGGCGGGCGGAACGTGGACGTTAGCCGGGCGGCGGACGGGCGTTTGGGGCGTTGGTTCAGGCGCGCTGGCCATCGGCGGCACGATAGTCCTCGACCCCAGGTGCATCAACGCCGCAGCCTAATCCTGCGCCGCTTCCGCCGCGCGCGCTTGCAGCCAGAGCCAGTCCGCCAGCCGATTGAGGTAGATCAGCACCTGGGGATTCAGCGAGGGTTCGGCCTCGCGCAGCGCGCACACGCGCCGCTCGGCTCGACGGCAAACCGCGCGCGCGTTGTCCAGCGCCGCTGCCAGCGGGTTCGCCCCCGGTAA
Source organism: Verrucomicrobiia bacterium (assembly GCA_026414705.1). Taxonomy (GTDB): domain Bacteria; phylum Verrucomicrobiota; class Verrucomicrobiia; order Limisphaerales; family JAOAIM01; genus JAOAIM01. Next base: position 8,312 of record JAOAIM010000141.1, read on the forward strand.
CGCCCAGCCTTTTGGTCCGACGCCCCGACCCTCAAGTTCGGCAATCTGCGCGTCGAGCCGCGCGGTCATCTCCGGTGTGACCCGCGCGAAACCGTCCTGCACATACCGCGGCAGGTCCTCCGGCAACACGGCCAGTTCGCCCATGAGCGCGATCAGGTCGCGTTGCACGCCCAGCAATGCTTCGCCCGGCGGCGTGTTCGCCGCCACCGCGCGCGCGAGGCCCAGCGCCGCGTTCAGCTCATCCACGCTGCCGCAGGCTTCGATGCGCGGATGATGTTTGGGCACGCGCCGACCGTACATCAGCGCGGTCGTGCCCTGGTCGCCGGTTTTGGTAACGATGCTCACGGCGGGCAAAAAATAAAACGCGCGGCGGCGCGCGTCGCGCTCATAATCAACGCTGCACCGGCTCTGGGGATGGCGGTTGTGTGCCCAACGGACGAATCCGACCAATCGGTTCCGATGCGCAACGCAACGCCTGCGGCTCACCCTGCTCGGGCGACCGCGCCCAGAAATCCAAGGGCGATGAGAGCCAGAGCCACCAGCACCCCGATGGCAAACAAGATCGTGGCAATGATACCGCAGATGCGCCCGGCGTTGGTGAGGCTGCGTCCGCTCGGGTCCATCTGGCCGGCGTCCATTTCCTTGAGATCGTTTTGTCCCATAATCTAGGCCGCGATACCCAGCGGCCCGCACAGCACCAGACCCAGTATCCCCAGAACCAGGATGAGTGTTCCGCGATGTGGTTTCATGATGTGAGTTGTGTTCGGGCTTGTTGATACGGCGCCGTCCGGGGAGAGAGTTTATGCAATAACACCGGGAGGCAAGCCCGCTCTTCACGGCCCGTAATCGCCATTGATTTTGCCCGGGCGCGCGGCTTCAATCGCACGACTTTTCGACATGAACATTCACGAGTACCAGGCCAAACAGCTCCTGGCGCGTTTCGGCGTGACCGTGCCCGAAGGGGAGGTGTGCGAGAGCGCTGAAGCCGCGCGCGCCGTGGCGGAGCGGTTGTTTGCGGGTGGAGCGACGCTCGTGGCGGTCAAGGCGCAGATTCACGCGGGCGGTCGCGGCAAGGGCGTGTTTCAAAACGGCTTTCGCGGCGGCGTGCGCCTGTGCCAGAGCGTGGAGGAGGTGTTTCACGACGCGCAGGCGATGCTCGGCAACGTGCTGGTCACCCAACAGACCGGGCCGAACGGGCGGCTCGTGCGACGCTTGCTGGTCGCCGTCGCCCCGAAAATTCTCAAGGAATTTTACCTGGCGGTGCTGCTGGATCGCGCCGCCGCGCGCCCGTTGATCATGGCCAGCACCGAGGGCGGCGTGGACATCGAGGAGGTCGCCGCCCGAACGCCGGAGAAAATTTTCAAGGAATGGATTGACCCGGCGGTGGGCGTGCAACCGTTCAACGCGCGGCGGGTCGCCGTGGCGCTGGGCCTGCGCGGCGAACAGTTGGCGCCTGCCGCAAAACTCGTCCTGGGCGTGTATCGCACCTGGTGGGAATGCGACGCCTCGCTGGTCGAGATCAATCCCTTGTGCCTGATCGAGGGCGCCGGTGGCAAACCCACGCTTTGCGCCGTGGACGCCAAGCTCGTGCTCGATGACAACGCGCTCTTCCGGCATCCGGACCTGGCGGCGATGCGCGACACTCACGAGGAATCGCCGCTGGAGGTCGAGGCCAGCCGGCACCAGCTCAACTACATCAAGCTCGACGGCAACATCGCCTGCCTGGTCAACGGCGCCGGGCTGGCGATGGCGACGATGGACATTATCAAGCACTACGGCGGCGAGCCGGCCAATTTTCTGGACGTGGGCGGCGGCGCGAGCGTCGAGCAGGTCACCGCCGCGTTCCAAATCATCATGAAAGACCCGAACGTGCGGGCGATTCTGGTCAACATCTTCGGTGGCATCATGGACTGCGACGTGATTGCGCGCGGGATCGTGGCGGCGGTGAAGGA
>JAOAIM010000142.1 GCA_026414705.1 Verrucomicrobiia bacterium
CCCGGGCCACCGGCAAACCCCGCCGAAGCGGGCGCGGTGATGGATGAGGCGATCGCGGCTCTGAATCGCGCCGTAAAGCTCGACCCGCTTCACGCCGAGAGCCACGCCCTGCTGGGCACGCTCTACGGGATGAAAATTGACGGAAATCTGCTGCGCGCCGCGTGGTTCGGACCGCGAGTCGAAAAGCACCGCAAGGCCGCGCTCGCACACGGGTCGGACAACCCGCGCGTGCGTTACCTGCTGGGGGTCTGCCAGTTTCACACCGCGAAAAAGCCCGCCGCCCGGCGCGAGGCCTTGACCACGTTGCTTGCGGCGGAAAAGCTCTTTGCGGCCGAGGCACAGCGGCCGGCCGGGCCGCTTGAGCCGCGCTGGGGACACGCCAGTTGCCTCACGTTCATCGGACGCACCTACGAACAACTTGGCCAGCGCGAGGAGGCCGCGGACTATTTTCGTCGGGCGCTCGCGCTCCGGCCCTCCGATCGGCTCGCACGGGAAGGGTTGGACCGGCTGACGCAAAACCCCTGACCTGCGGGCTGTCGCGGTCTGACGCGAGTGGAATGTTCCGGCGTCGTGCGCCCGGCAAGCCGCTCAGGGCGCAGACGCAGGGATGAAAGGCCCGGTGGCGTTGCAGCGGCTGGATTGCGTTGCGGGTCAGGCGGGGAGCGAGCGATTTTGAGCGCGGGATTCGCGCGCCATGCGACTCATGAACGCTTGAACGCGTCGCTGCAGGGCGGGATCGCCGAGCGCGAGGATGCGCATGGCCAGCAGGCCGGCGTTGCGGGCGTTGCCGATGGCGACTGTCGCCACCGGCACCCCGGCGGGCATCTGCACGATGGAGAGCAGCGAGTCCAGGCCGTTGAGCGCCTTGCTTTGCACGGGCACGCCGATGACCGGCAGCGGGGTGTGGCTGGCGATCATGCCCGGCAGATGCGCCGCGCCTCCCGCGCCCGCGATGATGACCTTCAAGCCCCGCGCCACCGCTGTGCGCCCGTAGCGCGCCATGTCCAGCGGCGTGCGATGCGCGCTGACCACCCGCGTTTCGTGCGGCACGCCGAACTCGGCGCACACCTCGGCGGCGGCCTGCATGGTGGGCCAGTCCGAATCGCTGCCCATGATGATGCCGACCAGCGGTTTGTTGCTCATGGGCGCCTGTTAGCCCAAAAACCGGTTCAGGCCAATGCTGAAAACGGCCCCGCCGCCCGTGGCCCCGCGCGGGGGCGGGCTTTCCGTGTTGACGCGGGCCGAATTCGGCAAATCATGAGCGCCCGTTTCGCAAACCAATCGCATGAGCAAACGACAAGTCACTCTGATTCCCGGCGACGGCATCGGCCCGGAGGTCGTGGCGTCGGCCCGTCAACTGATTGATGCCACCGGCGTGGGCATCGAATGGATCGAAGCCGAGGCTGGCGCGTCGGTGTTCAAGAAGGGCATCGCCTCGGGCGTGCCCAAGGACACCATCGAGGCCATCAGCAAAACGCGCGTGGCGCTCAAGGGCCCGCTCGAAACGCCCGTCGGTTACGGCGAAAAAAGCGCCAACGTCACCCTGCGGAAACTGTTTGAGACCTTCGGGAATTTGCGGCCCGTCCGCGAGTTGCCGGGCGTGCCCACGCCCTACAGCGGGCGCGGCGTGGACCTGATCGTGGTGCGGGAAAACGTCGAGGACCTTTACGCCGGCATTGAGCACATGCAGACGCCCACCGTGGCGCAGTGTTTGAAGCTCATCTCGGCGAAGGGCTGCGAGAAAATCGTGCGCCTGGCTTTCGAGGTCGCGCGCGCCGAGGGGCGCAAATCCGTTCACTGCGCCACCAAGGCCAACATCATGAAGCTGACCGAGGGAATGCTCAAACGCACCTTTGAGCGCATCGCGCCCGAATACCCGGACATCCAGGCCTCCCACATCATCATAGACAACTGCGCGCATCAGCTCGTCAAAAAGCCCGAGCAGTTCGAGGTCATCGTCACCACCAACATGAACGGCGACATCATCAGCGACCTCAGCTCGGCGCTCATCGGCGGGCTGGGCTTTGCCCCCTCGGCCAACATCGGCCACGACGTTGCCATTTTCGAGGCTGTCCACGGCAGCGCGCCCAAGTATGCCGGCAAGGACGTGATCAACCCCACGGCCATGATTCTGAGCGGCGTGATGATGTTGCGCTATCTGGAAGAGTTCGAGGCCGCCGCGCTCATCGAAAACGCCGTCCTGGCCACCTTGCAGGAGGGCAAATCGCTCACGCGCGACGTGGTGGGCGACGCCAGGGCCGTCGGCACCAAAGCCTTCACCGCCGCGATCCTGGCCAATTTCGGCAAACGCCCGAGCGGCGTGACCCCGCGCGTTTATCGCCCCTTGAAGGTGCCGCGCGTGGTGGAAAATCCGCCCCCGCCCAGGCAGCGCGGGCTGGTCGGCGTGGACGTGTTTGTGGAAGCCGCGCTCAGCCCGGTCGAGGTCGGTCAAAAAATGGAAGCAGCGGCGGCGGGCACCGACTTCAAGCTCAAGATGGTTTCCAATCGGGGCACGATGGTCTATCCGCCCACGGGCGCACAGACTGATTGCGTGGATCACTGGCGCTGCCGGTTCCTGATGCCCTCGGGCGATGAGAGCCGTTGCACGGCCCAACTGACCCAACTGCTTCGGCAGGTCGAGGCCGCCGGCCTGCGCTGGATGCACATCGAGAAGTTGCCGCAATTCGACGGCGCGCGCGGCTACACGATGGCCCAGGGTGAGGATTGACGCTGAAAACGGTCGGTCAGCCACGGACGAAACACGGAAGGGGTCGAAGGGGAGGCTGTTGCGCAGAAACTCCAATTCAGCCGGCGGCCGAACGTGGTTCGCCCGGAAAAGTCCGTGTTGAATCCGCGTCCCATCCGTGGCCCGCCCATGCTGCCGGGCATCGCCGGTCACGAACCGAAAAAGGCCGGGTTGTCGAGCAACAACTTCAAAGCCCGAATTCCTTAAATGGGGGGATCGGCGCGTCGAGGTCAGCCCGGATGCGCACGCGATTCTTGTCGCATCCGAACCGCGGGCGTCGGTTGGGCAACTTCACAGGCCGGAGTTCGGCCACCGGCTGGCCCCGTTTGGTGATGAAGAAGGTGGCCCCTTTTCGGACTTGTTCGAGCAACTGCGAGAGCCGGGTTTTGGCTTCCGGCGCGCCGATTTCTTTGGGCTCCATGCCCGCCAATCCAGCCCTCAGCTCAGGCGTGTCAATCCACGGTCAGCCGCTCAAGGCCGCAACGTCAGGTCTGTGACCGCGCCGAGCGAGGCCGACTGGACGGTGTGGGCGTATTTGGCCAGCACGCCGCGAGTGTAGCGCGGCTTGGGTCGCTTCCAGGCGCGGCGCCGGGCGCGCAATTCTTTGGCGGAAACCTCCAACGTCAGTTCCCGTCGGACCGCGTCAATGGTGATGCGATCGCCGTTTTTAACCAGAGCGAGCGGGCCGCCGTTGTAAGCTTCCGGGGTGATGTGGCCGACGACGAACCCGTGCGTGCCGCCGGAGAACCGACCGTCGGTGATCAGCGCGACGTCTTTTCCCAGCCCCTGGCCCATGATGGCCGAGGTCGGGCCGAGCATTTCTCTCATGCCCGGACCGCCCCGCGGGCCTTCGTAGCGGATGACGACCACGTCGCCCTTGACGATCTTGCGGGCGAGGATGGCGCGCATGGCTTTTTCTTCGGAATCAAACACGCGGGCGCGACCGGTGAACTTCAAGCCCTCCTTGCCGGTGATCTTGGCCACGGCGCCCTCGGGCGCGAGGTTGCCGCGCAGGATGACCAGATGGCTGTCGGCTTTGATCGGGTTGGCGAGCGGGCGGATGATCGTCTGGCCGTCCGGATACGGCGGGGTGTTGGCGAGGTCCTCAGCGAGCGTTTTGCCGGTCACGGTGCGGCAGTCGCCGTGGAGCAGGCCGGCGTCGAGCAGCATTTTCATCATGGGCCGGATGCCGCCGATGGCGACCAGTTCGCTCATGAGATGCTTGCCGCTGGGCTTGAGGTCGGCGAGCACGGGCACGCGTTTGCCGATGCGGGTGAAATCGTCGAGCGACAACTTCACGCCGGCGGCGTGGGCCATGGCGAGCAGGTGCAGCACGGCGTTGGTCGAGCCGCCGAGGGCGATGACGACGGTGATGGCGTTCTCGAAGGCCTTCCGAGTCATGATGTCGCGCGGGGTCAGGCCCAGGCGCAACAATTCGATCACGGCCGCGCCGGCCCGGCGGCAGTCTTCCTGTTTTTCGCGGGAGACGGCGTTTTGGGCGGAGCTGTTGGGCAGGCTCATGCCGAGGGCTTCGATGGCGCTGGCCATGGTGTTGGCGGTGTACATGCCGCCGCAGGAGCCGGGGCCGGGGATTGCGCACGATTCGACCTCGCGCAATCCGGCGTCATCGAGCTGTCCGGTGGCGTGCGCGCCGACCGCCTCGAAGACCGAGACAATGTCCACCTTGCGACCCGAGCCGGTCAGGCAACCGGGCAAAATCGTGCCGCCATAGACGAAGACCGCGGGACGGTTGAGCCGCGCGATGGCGATCATCGCGCCGGGCATGTTTTTGTCGCACCCGCCGATGGCGACCACGCCGTCAAAGCCCTGGCAGGCAACGACTGTTTCGATCGAATCGGCGATGACCTCGCGCGAGACCAGCGAGTATTTCATCCCTTCGGTGCCCATCGAGATGCCGTCGGAGACGGTGATGGTGTTGAACAGGACGGCCTTGCCGCCGGCGGCGTTGGCCCCGGCCTCGGCTTCGCGGGCGAGCTGGTCCAGGTGCATGTTGCAGGGCGTGACCATGCTCCACATCGAGGCGACGCCGATCAGGGGCTTGTTGAAATCCTCCGGTTTGAATCCGACCGGATAAAGCATCGCCCGGCTGGGGGCGCGCTCCGGACCGTCGAGCACAACCGAAGAGTAGGGACGGGGAAGTGTGTTTTGGCTCATGGGATACCTCCAAAGCGAATGCAGTCGGCGGCGGCTCGGGCCGTGGCCAGCGCCTCCTCGAGCGTTGCGCCCAGGGCCGTCACGTGGCCCATTTTGCGCCCGCGCGCGCTGCGAGTTTTGCCGTAGATGTGAATGTGCGCCCCGGGCACGCGCAACGCCTGTGCCAGACCGCGCGGCGCGCCCGGACCGTCGCCGTGACCGAGCAGGTTGATCATGACCGCCGCCGGCGCGCGCAGGGCCGCCGCGCCCAGCGGCCAGCCCAGCACCGCGCGCACGTGGTTTTCAAATTGCGAACAAACGCACGCTTCGATGGTGTAATGACCGGTGTTGTGCACGCGCGGCGCGATTTCATTAAGCAACACCGAGCCATCGGCCAAGCAGAAAAACTCCAAACCGAAACTGCCCACGCCCTCCAGGGCGGTGACCGCCCGGACGGCCAGTTCGGTCACGCGCGCCGCCGTGGCGGCGGACACTTCGGCGGGGGCTTTCACCACGTGGCAAATGTGGTCGCGGTTGATGGTCTCGACCACGGGGTAACACACCACCGCGCCGTCCTGGCCGCGGGTGACGATGATCGCCAGCTCCCGCTCAAACGGACAAAACGCCTCGACGTAAAGCGGATGCCGGTCGCCGTCGAGTTTGCTCCACGCGGCTTCCAACTCCTCGGGCGCGCGCACCGTCGCGTTGCCCTTGCCGTCGTAACTGTGCCGGCGTTTCTTCAAAACCGCCGGAAATCCGAACTGGCGCACGGCGTCGCGCTCGGGCGCGTCAGCAAACCGGGGCACGGGCAAACCGGCCTCGGCGAAGAGGGTTTTCTGGCGGAGTTTGTCCTGCACCCGGGCGAGGGTCGCCGCCGAGGGCCAGAGCGGGTGATGGTTCTGGCCCAACACGGCCAGGGCGGCCGGGTCCACGAATTCGTTCTCGACCGTGAGCACGTCGGCCAGGGGAGCGAGCCGGAGCAGATCGCGAGGGTTGTCCCAGTCGCCAATCACCGCATGGGTGGCCAACCCGCGGGCGGGGAAATCCTCCTGCCGTTCGAGCACCGCCACCTGACACCCCAACTGCGCGGCGGCGGCGGCGGTCATTTTGGCGAGTTGCCCGCCGCCAATGATCCCCAGGCGCGGCCGGGTGATGGCCTGGCTCTCCACAAACACCGCATCCGAACGTTGCATGGCTAGCCGGTGCTTTTCATGCCGAAGGCAATGCCGTTGACCGTCAGTGCCAGCAGGCGACGCAGCCGGGGGGTGGGGCGACGCCGCCAGCGGCGGAGAAATTGAATTTGGAGGTAGTTGAGCGGGTCCACGTAGGGATTGCGCAGCCGGATGGACTCGGCCAGGACGGGCTGGTTGGCCAGCAACCGGTCGTGTTGCGTGACGCGCAGGATTTGCCGGACCGCGCGCGCGTGTTCAGCGGCGATGCGACCAAAGATGTCGCGCCGCACGCCCGCATCCGTCACCAGCGACGCATAACGACTGGCGATGTAGAGGTCGGTTTTGGCCAGCGACACTTCGGCATTGTCCAGCAAGGTTCGGAAAAAGGGCCAGCCCTGATACATCTCCCGCAGCAATTCGGTGTCGGGATGAACTTCCAGAGCGTGGCCCAGGCCATACCAGGCGCTGAGCAGATGCCGACTTTGCGTCCACGCAAACACCCACGGGATCGCGCGCAGGGAGCGGAGATCATCGCCCGCCGCACGCCGGGCCGGACGCGAACCGATGTTGAGATGTTCCAGCAGGTCAATGGGCGTGGCCTGGCGGAAGTATTGGGCGAAGCCGGCGGTGTGCCAGACCAGGTCCTGATAAACGCGGCAGGATTCCCGGGCCAACTGCTCCATCGCCGCCTCCCAGCGCGGCTCGGCCGTCGGCCTGGGCAGACACTGCGTGGCGATGACGGCGGTGGTCAGTTGCTCCAGATTGCGCTGGGCGATGACCGGGTTGGAATATTTGAGCGCGACGACCTCGCCCTGCTCGGTGATGCGGATGCGGCCGCCGTGGGCCGCGTGCGGCTGGGCGCGCAGGCTGCGGTGACTCATCCCCCCGCCGCGGTCTATCGAACCGCCCTTGCCGTGGAAAAAACGCAGTCGAATGCCCGCCGCATCCGCCAGCGCCGCCAACCGTTGCTGAGCCTGGTGGAGACACCAGTTGGCCGCCAGGTAGCCCCCGTCCTTGTTGGAATCCGAATAGCCCAACATGACCTCCTGAACGTCGCCCCGTTCCCGCAGATGCGCGCGGTAGTCCGGATCGGCCCACAGCTCCGAAAGAATCGCGTCGGCCCGGCGAAGGTCTTCAATCGTCTCAAACAACGGCACCAGGTCCACCCGCGCGCCAGCGCGCCGGGCCATCGCCAGCAGCGCGGTCAGGTCCCGCGCCTCGCGGGTCATGCTCAAAATGAACCGGTGCGCCGCCACTTCACCGTGTTCGCGCTGAATGGCGCGCAGGGCGCGAAATTGTTGCATCAGGTCATCCGGGGCCTGGAAGAGCTTGTCCCGATGATCTCGAAAATCCAGGTGAACGAAGTGCAGGCCGAACGTGCCGACCTGAGCGATCAGGCCGGCCAGCGCGCCGTCGGCGGCGCGGTGCGCGTGTTGCCGCCGCAAGCCGGTTTGAATCGCCACCAGATCCCGCATCAGTGCCCGGGCATGGCGGTAGCCGGACCGAAGCCGGCGGCGAATGGCGCGGAGTTGGTGACGAAAGATTTCGCGCGGCTGAAACGGGTCCTCGCCGGCCGTGCGCAGCGGACGCCGCGGCGCGCGCGGCGCCGCATGCGACAATTGGGCAATCAGACCCTCACATTCACAGGCATAATGGCCGCGGATTCGTTCGGCGTTTCGGGCAGCGACCGACAGGCTCGTCTCGGGTGTGACCAGCGGATGCCCGTCCCGATCCCCGCCGACCCAGCTCCCGAAACTCAAAAACCACGTGCGCCGTTGGACGCCCGGATAGGCCGCCCGCAGTTCCGCATCAAACGTCGCGTAGAAACTGGCAACCGCCGGCAGGGCGGCTCGTTCCAGCAAAAACAGCGTCGTGTCAGCCTCGTCCAGCGGCGTGACGGGCCGTTCCCGGATTTCGTCGGTTTGCCACAACGCCTCCAGAATCTCGTCCGGCTCGTAAAAACGCTCCTGCAACCGCAACAGGTGATTCAACACGGTGCGCCGCTTGGCCTCGGTGGGGTGCGCAGTCAAAACCGGCTGGATGTCCAGGGAATCCAGACACCGCTGGAGCGTTTCGGGCGGGACGCGGGCGGCGCGGAGTTCCTGGAACAGATGCCGCAGGGATTGCGCCGGAGCGGCATGGGCGCGCAAGTGCCGCACCCGGGCGCGTTCCTCGCAAAGATTCACCAACTGGAAAAACAAACTGAACGCGTGCGCCAGGTGATGCCCCTCCTCGACGGTCAACCGGGCCACCAGCCGACGTTTGGCCCGGATGCTGGCCGGGTCCTGCTGGGCGCGAATCGCCTTGGCCAGCAGACGCAACTGCTCGAAATGATGAAACGTCTTGTCTCCAGCCTGCTCGCGCACAATCACCCCAAGCCGGGTCGTGATGTGCCGCACCTCGCGACGTAGCTCCTCATCCATGGCAACGCTTGGGGATCAATCTCGCTCGGGAACCTGAACCAACTTCAAGGCGTCATTCACCGGGACCAACCGTTTGTGTCCAGTGTTTGTCACGACGTCGGCACCCGCGGCATCGCAGCCCGGCCGTGGTGACGGGGCACAACGCGACACTCTCACCGCATCGGCCCCCGCCCCGTCCACGCCGCCTCGGGGCTGGTCGCCGGGGACGCAACTGCATGCCGCATCCATGCCGTTGTTCTGATCATCAGGCGCGAAAACCCGGGCGCACTCTATAATGTCCAATCAAGTCGTGTCAAACGGACGGGACTCGACACGTTCTGGCGGCTCGGCTTCAAAAACGGGTCTGGTCGAACCGCGTTTGTTCGGACAATTTCTCTGCGATCGCATGGGCAGAAAAATCATCGTCATCGGCGCGGGCTTGGGCGGACTTTCCGCGGCCATCTCCCTCCGGCAGGCGGGTTACGAGGTCGAGGTCTTCGAGAAGAACGACAAAATCGGCGGCAAGCTCAACGTGCTCAAAGCGCAGGGCTACACCTTCGACCTCGGCCCGTCCATCCTCACGCTGCCGCACCTGTTTGAGCGGCTCTTCGAGCGCAGCGGCCGGCGAATGAAGGATTACATCCCCATCCGCCCGCTGCGCCCGCACTGGCGGAACTTCTTCGAGGACGGCACGGTGCTGGACCTCTATCCCGAACCGGACAAGATGGCCGCCGAGGCGCGCAAGGTCGGCGAGCCGCCGGAAAACATTCAACGCTTCCTCAAGTATTCCGCCGCGCTCTACGACCTGACCAACGACGGCTACTTCGAGCAGGGCCTGGACACCTGGCGCGATTTCGCCCGGCACTACGGGCTGTGGAAGTTTTTCGAGTTCGACCTGTTTCGCTCCATGCACCAGGCCGTGGCGGCGCATCTGAGCACGCGCTATTTCCGCGACATCTTCGATTTCTTCATCAAATACGTCGGCTCCTCCGCGTATCGCGCCCCGGCCTTCATGAATTGTCTGCCGACCATCCAGTTCCGCTACGACCTTTGGTATGTGGACGGCGGGCTTTACGGCATCGCGCGCGGCCTGCAACGGCTCATGGAGGAAATCGGCGTGCGCGTGCGGCTCAACGCCGAGGTCACGGAAATCCGCCGCGAGAGCAATCGCGTGACGGGTATCGTGACGCGCGACGGCCAGTTCCACGCCGCCGACATCCTCGTTTCAAACATGGAGGTCATCCCGACCTACGAGAAGTTGTTGCGCGAAGACCGGGCCTTCCTCGCGTCGCTCGAGAGGAAATTCGAGCCGACCTGTTCCGGCCTGGTGATCGAGCTGGGTCTGGACTGCCAGTATCCGCAACTGGCGCACCACAACTTCTTTTTCAGCGGCGACCAAAGGGAGCATTTCGCCAAGGTCTTCGAGCGTTACGAACTGCCCGATGACCCGACGATTTACCTGGTTTGCGCGTCGCGCACCGACCCCACCGTCGCGCCGCCCGGCTGCGATTGCCTGAAGATCCTGCCGCACATTCCGTACATCAACGAGAGCGCGCCGCTGTCACGCGACGATTACCTCGCGTTCAAGGAACGTGTGGTGGACAAGCTGGAGCGGATGGGGCTGAAGGACCTCCGCAAGCAC
>JAOAIM010000143.1 GCA_026414705.1 Verrucomicrobiia bacterium
TCACGGCGCAACAGGTCCAGCGCCTGATTCGTCGTCACCTGTTTGAACGTTTCCCGGTCCAGGGGATTCAACACGCGCAACACGCGCGTTTGCTGGCGCGTGGCCAGGGCAATGAACGCCGTGCCGACGGGTTTGTCAGCCGTGCCACCGCCCGGCCCGGCGATGCCCGTGATCGCCAGGGCAAAGTCGGTTTGCGCCCGCTGCCGGGCGCCCTCGGCCATTTCGCGCGCCGTCGGTTCGCTCACCGCGCCGTGTTGCGCCAGCGTCCCGGCTTGCACGCCCAGAAAAATTTCCTTCGCGTCGTTGGCGTAAGCCACGATGCCCGCGCGGAAGACGGCCGAGGCGCCCGGCACGTTGGTGAGCCGATGCGCCAGCGCGCCGCCGGTGCAGGACTCGGCCAGCGCCAGGGTTTGCCGCCGTTCGGTGAGCAAGCGCACCAGCACGGCTTCCAACTCGTCGTCTTCCTCGCCGTAGATGAACGGGCCGAGCTGCGCGCGCACGAGGGCTTCCGCCTCGCTCACAAGGCGTTGCGCCTCCGGACTGCGCGCGGCCAGGCGCACGTCCACCTGGCCGGGGCGCGCGCAATAGCCGATCTCCAGACCGCGCGCGACCAGCGGGGCCAACGGCGCTTCCAGGAGTTCCTGTGCCGCCGATTCACCGATGCCCGTGGTGCGGAGCGTTCGGCAACACCAGTGGCCCGTCGGCGGAAAAGTTCGCTCCAGCCAGGGCACGACCGATTCCCGGAACATCGGGCGCAGTTCGCGCGGCGGGCCGGGCAGCATCACCAGCCAACCCGGCCGCCCGTCGGGGCGGAACGGGTTGGGGTTGACCTCCATCACCAGTCCGGGCGCCGTGCCGTGCGGATTGGGCAGCACCCGCGCGCCCCGGGGCACGAGCGCCTGCACGCGCGTGCGCGGTGGAGCGCGCCGCTTGCGCGCGGCAAAAAACGCTTCAATGTGCGCCACCAGGGCGGGGTCTTCGCGCAGGTCGCGTCCGAGCAGCTTGGCGATGGCCTCGCGCGTCAGGTCGTCGGAGGTTGGCCCCAGGCCGCCGGTGGTGACGACCAGGTCGGCCCGCCCAAGGGCGTCGCGCACCGCGGCGGTGATTTCAGCGGCGGTGTCAGCGACGGCGACCTGTCGGTGCACGCGGATGCCCCGGTCGGCGAACTGGCGGCAGAGCCATTGTTGATGCGTGTTGAGGACGCGTCCGAGCATCAGCTCGCTGCCGGTGTTGATGAGTTCAACGATCATGCGGGGTTCGGGGTTTGGGATCGAGGGGCTTCCCGGGATCACGGGCCGTCAGGCTCGCCCAGGTTCCGTCGCAACAACTGCTGCAGGCGCCGTGGCGACAGGACGGTGACGACACGGCCGCGGACTTCGATGAGCCGTTGCTCGCGGAACTTGGCCAGCGTGCGGGAGAAGGTTTCGCTGACCGTGCCCAGTTCGGCGGCCAGCACGCGCTTGGTCATCGGCAGGTGAATGTCCACGGGCGAGTCGGAGCGCGGGTCGGGGCAGCGTTTGACGAGCCAGTTGGCGAGGCGGGTTTCCACGTCCTTGAGCGTGAGGTCATCGAGCAGCCCCACCAGCACGCGCAGGTGCTGGCTCATCGAGCCGAGCATCCGCAACGCCAGTTCGGGTTGGCGCTTGAGCAGCGCGATGAATTCATTTTTGCGGATGAGCAACACCTGGGAGGATTCCAGCGCGCGCGCGTCGGCCGGATACCCCGTTTCGGTGGCGAGCGTCGCCTCCGCGAACGATTCGCCCGGTCGAAACACGTGAATGACCTGCTCTTTGCCGGTGGCGCTGACGCGGTGGACGTTGATCGCGCCTTTTTGGACGACGTAAAAGCCCAACGACGGGTCGCCCTCACGAAACAGGTATTCGCCCTTGTTGAGGGTTCGGGGCACGGCGATGGCGGCGATGTGGCGCAAGTCCGCCACCGGCAGGCCGGCGAACAACTGACAGCTCCGCAGCGTGTTGACCGTGGCCGCGAGTCGCAATTCGTTGAGCGAGGTCGGGTTCATCCCCTGCGGTCATTCAGTCGCCCGCCAGAAATACGCGATCCAACTGCCGTCGGCGCGCCGTTCCACACGCGAGCGGAAGCCCTCGCTGCCGAGTTTCTCAATCAGCGGCGCGGGCAGAAACGGCGCGATGACCGCCAGTCCTTCGCCGCGCCGCAGCGCGTCCACGCGGCGCCGGATGGTCGAATACGGCTCGCGCCCGGCGCGCAGGATCGGGCGCACATCGAGCTGTTTGAAACGACCCGGTGGCATGAGACCGCGCGCGGAGGCCGGGGGCCGCAAGCCCGCGAAAACGCCAGGGGCCACCGCGGCCCTGCGGCTTCGGGTCCGACCATTGCGCGGCCCAACCTTGCCATCGCGCGCCGCCGGGCAAAAGCCGTTTCCGCACCCTTAAGCGAACAATTAACGCGAAGAATTGAACAAGATCGGTAAGGCAGGGGGTGTGGCCGCGCAGTAGCCTGCGGCAAATGGAAAAGACTGCGGTTCGGCAGGACACAGAGACCGCCGGCAAGGCGCCCGGCGCGTCGGTGGCGTTGCCAGCCAATGGCGGCGCGACCGAGGCGGTTGCGCGCGACACGGCCTTCGGTCGGCCCCGCAATTTCCTGGGCAACCGCTTCATTTACGCCGTCATCTCGCAGCGCGCCCGCGGCCTGTCCATCGGCGTGAACCTCAACCCCGACAAGAAATGCAACTTCGACTGCGTGTATTGCGAGGTGAACCACGCCGAACCGCCGCGCGACCTGGAAATTGACGTGAAGGTCATGTCGGCGGAGTTGCAGCAGTTGCTGCGGCTGACGTTTGAAAAGCGGCTGCGCGAGCTGCCCTGGTTTCGCAACCTGCCCGAGGAACTGCTCCAGCTCAAATCGGTCACGCTCAGCGGCGACGGTGAGCCGACGCTTTGCCCGAAGTTTTCGGAGGTGGTCCAGGAGGTCGCGCGCATCCGGTCGCAGGGCACGTTTCCGTTTTTCAAGATCGTGCTGGTCACCAACACCGCCGGGCTGACGCTGCCCGAAACGCGCAAGGGCCTGCAACTGTTCACCGCGCGCGACGAAATCTGGGCCAAACTCGACGCCGGCACGCAGACCTACATGGACAAGGTCAACCGGCCCGACATTCCGCTGCGCAAAGTGCTGGCGAACATCCTGGCCATCGGACGCGAGCGTCCGATCATCATCCAGAGCCTCTTCCCGCTGATCGGGGGCGAAGAACCGCCCGCAGACGAAATCGAGCAATACGTGCAGCGTCTGCAGGAGCTCAAGGCCGGCGGCGCGCAGATCACGCTCGTGCAAATCTACTCGGCGCATCGGCCGCCGCAGCGCGGCGAGTATTGCGGGCATTTGCCGCTGCGCACGCTCTCCTACATCGCCCGCCGCGTGCGCGAGGTCACCGGCCTGCGCGCCGAGGTCTTTTGAGTCCGCGCGCGTCGTGCGCGATTGCGGCCCGCTTCGCGGCAACGGTGCCGCGCCTCCGCCGCCGCGTTGCCGATCCGTACCGGCCCGGGGCCCGGATGTCTCGCCCTCGTTGAGCCTGATTTCAGTGGCAACGCGCCCCAGCGCGGTGAATCGGGGCAACCCGGCCTGCGCGCCGTTTCAAGGGCTTGGGAGAGTCTGGGGAAAACCGCCGACGGCGCTTTGCAGCGCGGGTGGGCGTTGGTCACCGGCCTGAAGGCCGGTATGGAGGAGGGGGGGGTGAACCGGTGGGCCGAGCTTGGTGGCCGCGATGCAGGCCGGTTCAGATTTCAACGGTTTGACCCGGCTGGGGCTGGATGACCTTGATGCGCGGGTAGCGACGGTGAATTTTTTCCTCGAACCAGTGGCGGGCGGCCTCGCCACCGTGCGCCAGCAGGACCACGCGCGGGGAAACGCGCCCGACAAAGTCCAGCAGGTCTTCGCGGTTGGCGTGCGCGGTCAGGTCAAACTCCTGCACGTCGCATTTTCGAACCAGTTCGCCCACGGCGGGGCTGAAGAGGAATTTTTCGCCGGCGGTGGCGGCACGCAACCGGCCCGCCGGAGTGTCGGGGTCGGCGTAACCCACAAAGAAAATGGACTGGCGCGGGTCGCCGATCATCCGCGCCGCCAGGTCGTGGGCGGGCGTGTTTTCGTTCATCATTCCGGCGGTTAGCACAAAGAGCCGTCCGCCGCCCAGCTTCATGCCGCGCACCTGTTCGGGTTCGAGCACGATCAGATTAAGGGCCTCGCGCAATTGCAGGTTCGGATGCCGCCGGTGCATCCGGTGCGCCTCCAGATCGTAAATCTCGGTGAACACGCGCCCCAGTCCGCCGATATACACGGGCTGGGGACGCAACTTGCCCTCGCGCATCAACAGCGCCAGCAGCGCCAAAATCTCCTGGGTGCGTCCGAGCGCAAACGACGGGATGAGCACGGAGCTTTTCCGACGCAACGCCTGCTGGATGGCGCCGGTCAGCCGGGCGACCTCCGTTTCCCGCGTCACGCCCAGCGGCACCTCGCGCGCCCCGCGCGTGGTCTCCAGAATGAGCACCTCGGCCCGCACGTCCTCGAACCGCGCCGCCCGTTGCAGGGTCTGGTCGTGAAAACACACGTCGCCGGTGTAAAACAACGTCTCCTTGCGTCCGCGCAACAGAATCCCCGCCGAACCGAGCGTGTGGCCGGCGTCAAAGAACTCCAGGGTGGGCGAGCCCAGGCCGGCGCGCAGCTTGTGCGTGGCAGCCCACTCCACCTCGCGGTTGAAGCGGAAACCCTGAAACCGCGGAGCGATCTCGTCCACCTCATCGTGCGAATAGAGCGGATACTCGCGCACGCCCAGTTCATCGCGCTGGCGGGTCATGACGTTGACGGAGTTGTGCAGCACCCGCTCCACCAGGAAATAACTCAACTGCGTCATCAGCACATGCGCGCGGGGAAAATGGCGGACGGCGACCGGCAGGGCGCCCACATGATCGTGGTGGCAGTGGGAGATGACGATGGCGTCCACTTCCTCGCCCCGGGCGAGCTTGAACAACGGCAGGGCGGCGCGCCCATCGCGCCGGGGATGCATCCCGGCGTCCAGCAGGATGCGATGGCCTTCAAGTTCCACCAGCCACGCGCTGGCGCCGATGTCGGTGTCGGGATTGAGGTTGAGGATGCGCATGAGGCGGTGACCGCCCGGCGGGCTGGGGCGATGGCGTCCCGGCGGGCACGGTGTTGTGGATTGCCGCCGCGTCGCCGGGCCGGTGCGGCGTGGCCCCGTTATTGCGGCGGGCCGCCGCCGCTCATGATTTTGAGCATGAGCGCCTGCATCAGCGCCTGCACATCGCTGTATTCCTTGAAGCCGGCCGGCGGCTCGAAGAGTTTCGCGTCCGGCGCGCCGAGCTTGATGTCCCGGTAACGCATGATGACCGTGTCATCGCCCTCCTTGACCAGAACCTGCACCGGGAAGTCCTTCAGGTCGGTCGCGTTCCAGACGGTCGCCTCGTGCTTTCGCCCGGCAGGATCGGTGATGAGGACCTTGTGTTTGACGCAGGCCCGCCCGTCGAGGGTTTCCTTCCCCAACGCGGATTTTTCCACCTTCACCGACTTTTCATACAGGTCGAGTTCCTCCTGCGGGAGGGTCAGGTTCACGTAGGCTTTGGCGCCGGGGAAAATGAGGTAATTGGCCTTTTTGTCCGGGCGCACGACGCTGATGGTGCGTTCCATGCCCAGTTGTTTCATGCCGTCCAGGGCGCCGGGCGGCAGGTCCTTGTTCCGCATCTGCGTCACGTCCACCTCGGTGCGGAATTTGTTGTCCAGCAACGCCACCTCCAGAGGCGCGACGATCTTTTCGGTCTGGTTGCTGCCGTAAACCTTCACCTCGGCCCGGGCCGAAAAGGCTTTGATATCGCCAAAAAGCTTGGTGAGGGCGGCGTTGACACTGGCGGGCGAACCGCCGAAGGGCGACTGCGCCAGCGCCGGCGCCGCGCCGAGCAACCCGCACGAAAGCACAAGCACAAACAACTTTCTCATGGGATGATGACGTTGATGGTGTCCAATCCACCGCAGCATAACGTCCGGGCCGACTCTGACCAGCGAAAAACCGAGCCGGCACGGGCACGGGTTCAGCTTCAAGCGGTGAGGACCCGCCGCCGGGCTGCCGGTCGGTGGCATGTCCGCCCGTTGATTGGCGCTTCCCGGACGTGGTCGCGCTCGCCGCAGCGGCCGGGTCCGGTGTCCGGGCCGCCGTGGGCTCGCGCCTGCGTGAACGGCAGCAGGCGCGCCGGAGCGCCGCCACGGCGAGCGCGAATCAGCGGGTCGGCGCGCTTTTCGCGTGCGGCGTTGGGCATCGGTTCGTATCGTCTTGCGCGCAAGCATGGCCACGATCGAACCGTTTGCCGCGTTGCGACCGCGCCCGGACCTGGCGGCGCGCCTTTGCGAGTTGCCCTACGACGTGGTGACCTTCGAAGAAGCGCGTCAACAGGCGGCGGGCAATCCGCTGAGCTTCTTCCACGTGAGCCGCGCCGAGATTGACCTGCCGTCGGGCACCGACCCGCACGCGCCGGAGGTGTATGCGAAGGCGCGCGAGAATTTCGAGCGGCTCATCGCCGGGGGCGCGTTGCGTCAGGACGCGCAACGGTGTTTTTACCTTTACCGACAGATCATGGGCGCGCACGCGCAGGTTGGCATCGTGGGCGTGGCCAGTTGCGAGGACTACCTGCGCGGGGTGATCAAAAAGCACGAACTGACGCGCCCGGACAAGGAGGAGGACCGCCGGCGGCACATCGAAACGCTCAACGCCCAAACCGGCCCGGCGTTCCTGATTCATCGGGCCGACGACACGCTGGCCGAGTTCGTGTGCGCGCGCACGGAGCGGGAGCCGGAGGTGGATTTCACCGCGGCTGACGGCGTGCGTCACAGCGCCTGGACGGTGGCCGATGCGGAAGGGATTGCGTTGGTGCGCGAGCGCTTTGCGCAAATGCCCGCGCTCTACATTGCCGATGGACACCACCGCACCGCCGCCGCCGCGCAGGTGTTTTTGAATCGAGGTCGCGTGCCGTGCCCGGGCACCCCCGCCCAGCCGCCGCCCGCCTTTGCCTTCTTTCTGGCGGTGATTTTTCCGCACGATCGGGTGCAGGTGCTGCCCTATCATCGTGCGCTCAAAGACCTCAACGGTCTGACGCCGGCCCAGGTGTTTGAAAGGCTGGAGACCGTCTTTGAGACGTTGCCGGCCGATACGCCCGTGCCGTCCCGACCGCACGAGGTGGGCTTTTACATGGCCGGGCGCTGGCGGCGGCTGCGCTTCCGGCCCGCGTTGACGCAGGCCGGGGCGGTGTGGGATCGGCTCGACGTGGCGCTGTTGCAACAGCACGTGCTCGAACCGGTCTTCGGCATCGCCGACCCGCGCACCAGCGAGCGCATTGAATTTGTCGGCGGCATTCGCGGCACCGCTGAACTGGAGCGGCTGGTTGACTCCGGCGCCTGTGCCTGTGCGTTTGCCCTGCATCCGACCAGCGTTGAGGAACTGATGCAGATCGCTGACGCCGGGCGCATCCTGCCGCCCAAGAGCACGTGGTTTGAACCCAAGCTGCGCGACGGCATGTTCTGTCATTTGATTTGAATCCGGCGTTCCAAGGCGGAAAGTTGAACGGCGCACGGCGGATGCGGTTTGGCGGGTGAGGGGGCCCGTCGCAACGCCGGGCTTGTGCGGAGCGGAGGCCCCCGGTCATGAGTGAGCGGTTTCTGACACGATTTGCCTGGCTGTCCATCGCGGCAGCGGTGGTGACGATTGCGCTCAAGCTCGCGGCGTGGCTCATCACCGGCTCGGTCGGATTGCTTTCCGACGCTGCCGAGTCGCTGGTGAATTTGCTGGGCGGTTGCCTGGCGCTGGCGATGCTGACGATCGCAGCGCGGCCCGCCGACGAGGACCACGCCTACGGCCACGGCAAGGCGGAGTATTTTTCCAGCGGCGTGGAGGGCGGCCTGATTCTGGTGGCGGCGGCCGGTATCACCATCACGGCCATCGGGCGGCTGCTGCACCCCCGACCGTTGGAGGAAATCGGCGTGGGCCTGGCGGCCAGCGCCGCGGCGTCGCTCATCAACCTGATTGTGGCGCTCTCACTGTTGCGGGCCGGACGGCGACACAATTCGATCACGCTCGAAGCCAACGCGCGCCATCTGCTCACGGACGTGTGGACCTCGGCGGGGGTGATTGCGGGCGTGGGTCTGGTGGCGCTCACGGATTTGCTCTGGCTCGACCCGGTCGTGGCGTTGCTGGTGGCGGCCAACATCGTTCGCACCGGCGCGGACATCGTGCGCCGCTCGGTGCTCGGGCTGATGGACACCGCCCTGGTGGCCGGCGACCTGGAAGCGGTGCGCGGCATCCTGCGGCGCTACGAGAGCGAGGGCGTTCAGTTTCACGCGCTTCGCACGCGCCAGTCCGGCGCGCGCAAGTTTGTGTCGGTGCACGTGCTGGTGCCGGGGCAATGGACGGTGCAACGCGGGCACGAGTTGCTCGAACGCATCGAGGCGGACATCCGCAACGCCCTGCCGGGCAGCACCGTGTTCACGCACCTGGAATCGCTTGAAGACCCCGCCTCCTGGGAGGACCAGACGCTCGAACGCCTGGGCTGACCCAAACCCTGACCCGTCGGGGCGCGCCGCGCGCGCGGTCACTCGCGCCTTGCGGGCAGGCGCAGCGCCATCACCGCGGCCGGCACCAACAACAGGCTCGCCGAGAGCAGCGCCGCCCGATGATCCCCCACCGGCGAGAACAACCCGAAAACCACCGTGCCGCCCGCCGCCGCCAGCCGACCGATGTTGAAACAGAATCCCGCTCCGGTGGTGCGCAGCAGCGTCGGAAACAACGGCGGCAGATACATCGTGAAGAGCGCAAACACACCCTGGCAGAGGCCAATGATCGGAAACCACGCCAGCAGTTGCATCCAGTCCCGCGGCACGGCATAAGCCGCTCCCAGCGCCAGGAAATAACCCAGAAACGCCACGCCAATCGCTGCGCGATACCCGATGTGCCGCGCCAGCCAGCCGCACAGAAAATTGCCCGCGATGGCCCCGCCGATGATCAGATACATGGCCGTGCTGGCCAGGCGGGCGCGTTCGGCCGGGGCCATGGCGAGCACCTCCGGCAGGTTGCGCAAATGCTGCTGATGCCAGAACAAAAACGCCCAGTGCGCCGTAAGCCCCAGCGCGCACACCCAGAGCACCTGCCACGTGATCGCGCGCGTTTCGCCCCGAAACAACTCGCGCATGGGCGGGGCCGATTCCCGCGTCGTGGCGCGAGCCGCGCGCCATTCCTCCGGCTCGGGCACGGCGCGGCGAATCCAAAAAACCAGCAGCGCGGGCAGCACCCCCACCAGAAACACCGAACGCGGCGGCGCCGCAGCCAGGAGATCATTCGCCAGTCCGGCCAGCAGCACGCCGAGGTTGCCGCAGGTTTGCAGCACCGCCGCCAGCCACGGTCGCCAGCGCGCCGGCCAGGTTTCCGCCAACAACGACGCGCCCACGGCCCATTCGCCGCCAATGCCCAACGCCGCCAGAAACCGGAAAATCAACAAATGCCACCACGCCTGCGCGAAAAACGACAGCCCCGTAAACACCGCGTAGGTCAGAATCGTCAGGCTCAACGCGCGGGCGCGTCCGAGCCGGTCGCCCAACCGCCCGAAGACCGTGCCGCCGAGCGCCCAGCCGACCAGAAACGCGGCTTGAATCACCGATCCGTAGCGGCCCACGCGCGGGTCGGTCGTGTCCACTCCGCCGAGCAACTCCGCCACAAACGGCGCGGCGACCAGCGTGTAGAGGTGCATGTCCATGCCGTCGAACATCCAACCCAGCCACGCGGCGATGGCCGTGCGCCACTGACGCGCCGAGACCGCGCGCAGGCCGGTGGCCGGCGTTGCGGCGGAAGTTGCGTTGTGTGCCGACATGTCGGGTGCTCCTGGCGACTGGATGCGACGAGTCTTGGCGAATGGTGCGCGAGCGGCATCGGGGCGCGAGCCGAAAAAACGCGAACCCAATGCACCCGGCGATTTTCACGGTTTCGATCTTCGATGTTCGTTGTTCGATGTTCAGTGTTCGTTGTTCGTTGTTCGATGTTTCACCGAGCCTTCACCCTCACCC
>JAOAIM010000144.1 GCA_026414705.1 Verrucomicrobiia bacterium
CTGTATGAGCAGTCGTGATCCCGCCGTGGAGGCCTGGGCACGCAAAGCAGAAAACGATCGGAAGAACATTCGGGCCAGTCTGCAAAGCGGAGATCCGGCCTGGGACACGGTTTGCTACCACGCCCAACAGGCCGCTGAAAAGTATCTCAAGGCTTTCCTGGTCGCCAATCGCGTTGCCCCACCCCACGTCCATGACCTCGAACAATTGCTCAACCTTTGCCTTGATCTTGACCCTACCTTGGACGAGTTGGCTGCGGACTGCGCGTTGTTGACCGACTACGCCGTAGATGTGCGCTACCCCGAAGTGACCGAGCCGGACGCCACGACCGGCCAAGCGGCCGTAGCCGCCGCTGAACGTGTCTGCGAAGCGATTCGCCGCCGACTGCCCCCGCCGTGACCTGCCAAGACCCAATCGAACCGGGCGGTTGCCGTGCAGAAACTCGCTGTGCAAAAAGCGCCGTCGCCTTCACTTAACGCCGGGCGCAGTAGGTGATCCAGGGCGCGCCGATCCAAAGGAGTTTGCAGGATGCACATCGCAGAAAGCTTGTCCAAAGACCCCGGCGCGCCGGAGTGGCGGAGCGATTCGGCTTGCGATTCGTGCGGTCGCTTTGGCGCGTTCGCTCTCGGCGGGCGATGGCTCTGCTCCGACTGTTACGCAGCCAGCGGGTCGTGCTGCCCGGAATTTGGCGCGTTTGACGCGGCCACGCGCGCTGTCGAAGCCTCCGCGCCGCACGACGACGCCCGAAGCCGCAAGCCCGACTCTTGAAAGCCCCGCCGGGGCGCGCGTCAGTCGCTCAAGCGCAGCCGGAAAAATTGCGTCGGCGCGTTGGTGGGCACGACCAACAGATTCTCCGGCGGCGTGGCCGCGACCTGGCCCACGATCACCACCAGCGGTTGGTTCAAATCCGCCGTCCCCAGCAGGTCGTAGGTTTCGTCGGTGCGACTGCGCCAGCGCAGCTCCACCCCGCCGACCACCGGGCGCGGCGCCGCCGTGAATTCAAACTCCGTTGGCGTGCGCATGAAATCGTGGAACTCCGTGCCGCCGCTGGCGTATTCGGCCAGGCGGTAGCGGTAGGAGAAGTCGGTGGTTGCGCCGCGGTCCACGACGACATAGACGGCGCCGTTCGGCCCTTTGGCGGGAATCGGTTCGGGATTCACGCGCACCCAGCCCTCGCCCTCCA
Organism: Verrucomicrobiia bacterium; assembly: GCA_026414705.1. GTDB lineage: Bacteria > Verrucomicrobiota > Verrucomicrobiia > Limisphaerales > JAOAIM01 > JAOAIM01. The sequence continues at coordinate 1,182 of JAOAIM010000144.1, forward strand.
CCCAGCGGAACAGGTCGAAGGCGGTGGTTTCGATTTCGATGGCCGTGCGCCAACTGACGATGACAACGCCGTTGGTGGCCAGGGCGCGGAACCAGGCCAGCGGCTCCACAACCCGGGTGAAATAAATCCGCTGCGCGCCATATCGGATGAACCAGCCCGGTTGATCGGGCACGGGTTTGCCGTCGGGCCAACCCTCGAATGTGCCCTGAATGGAGCGCGCGCGTTTGACGAAGACGTAAGGCCGGTCGCCCATGAGCTGACCCGTCAGCCGCAGCTCCGCCCCGCCTCCAATGGTCAGGTCACCTCCGCCGCTCAGGTCCAGGGTGTCAATCCGTCCGGCGGCAGCGTCCAGATGCAGCGCGCCATACAGGCCAAACGTCACGTCGTTGCTCACGATGAGGGTGCCGATGCTCAGCATCGGGCCGCTGCCGGCGCCGGGATTGAGCGTGCCGTGGTAGCGCACGGTGACAGGCCCGGAGATGCTGCCCGTGCCCCCGAGCGATGCATCCCATTCACTCCCTTCGCCGAGCATCGGTGACGTTTCGACCAGCACCGCACCCGGGCCGAGGCCGAAACCGCGCGCCGGATCGTTGTTGACCCACACAGGCCCACGCGCGATGACGGTTTCCCCGGAGAGTGAGTTGGAGTTGGTGAGCACCAACAGGCCCGTGCCCCATTTGAGGAAACTGCCCTCGGTGAGGCGCGCGCCCACGTGAAGCGTCCCCGGGCCGTCCACCTGCACTCGAGTGCCCACCGGAAGGATGATCTGGCCCAAGAGCAGGGCATCGAGCGACCCGCGCGCTCTCAGCGAGCCGAACAGCGTCAGGTCACCGCCGCGCGTATCCACTGTGCCGCCCACCAGCGTCAGGCTCGCCAGTCCCGCGTCGTATCCGTTCAGGTCCAGCAGGCTGTTTTCCCAGACGGTGACGGCGGTGGTGTAATCAAGCTGGCCGTTGGCATCGCACCGCACCGTGGCCGGCGCGAGCAGCCCGCCGATTTCCAAGCCCGCCGGAATGGCCGGCCCGACTTGCTTGGCAAGCGCCAAGGTGCCCTGGTTGACCCTTGTCAGGCCGACGTAGGTGTTTGGATTTGCTCCGGCGAACACGGCCGTGCCCGGGCCCGTTTTGGTCACGGCTGTGCCGTCGCCGCTGATCACGCCGCTGAGCGTCAAATCGCCTCCGGTATTCAAACTCAATGCGTGGCCGCCGGCGATGAGGTTGCCGGACAACGTCAAGGTGGCCCCGGCCGCGACGCCGATGGTCGTCGGGGATTCGAGATGAATGCTTCCGGCCAGGGAGTTGACGCCCGCGACGCTGGTGAGAGCGCCCGTGCCCTGACCGCTGCCACCCAGCCGCAGCGCTTCGCCGCCGATGGCGATGTTGCCGCGCAATTCGAGACACGCGCCATTGCTGACGATGGTCGGCGCGGTGGTCTTGCCCAGTGCGGTGTCGCTGGCCGCGCAGAGCACGCCTGCTGCGACAACTGTCTCGCGGTCGAAGGTGTTGTTGCCCGCGAGCACCAGGCGACCGGCGCCGAGTTTCGCGAGACCGCCGTTGCCAACGCTCGCCGCAACGAGCAAATCGTCCGCTGCGGCACCGTCGGCCACCGTCACGGTCTGAACGGCGGCGTTCAGATCCAGCGTTCCGCTGATGAGGTTGGTTTGGTTACCGGCGCAAGCCATCGGGCCGGTCAGCGTGAGCGTGCCCGTGCCGGTCAACACCATGGCGTTGCTGAGCGCGAGCGAGCCAACCGTACCATTGAAGTTGTTCAGGTCCAGCGTGCCCGCGTTGGCGAGTGTGACGCTGCTTGCCGGGTTGATCTGGCCGTGGTTGAGCAAACGGACCGTCGCCGGCTGCGTGCCGTCGCCGATGATCAACGCGCCCGGCAGGGCATGTCCGGCGCTCTTGGCCAGCAGCAGTGTGCCGTCGTTGACGCGGGTCGCGCCGGCATAGGAATTGGCGGCGTCTCCCGCCAACGTGAGCGTGCCGGCACCGCCTTTGATCAGCCCAAACGCCCCGGTCACGGCGTTGCCCAGAGAGAGGGTCATCGCCGTCGGCACGCCGACCAGAGTGTCTGCCGCCAGGGTGATGGGTCCTGCGAACGAACTGTTTCCACTGGCGACGTAGAGCGCGCCGCTGCCCGCGACGCCGGCGCCGGCCAGCGTCAGCGGTTCGGCAGCTGTGTAGCTGACGTTGTGGAGGCCCAACGCGGCGCCGTTACTGACCACCGTGCCGGCCGCGCTGCTGCCGAGGGCGTTGTTGGCCGACACGATGAGGCGACCGGCCTGAACCAGGGTCGGTCCGGTGAATGTGTTGGCCGCGCCCAAGGTGGCCTGGCCTGCGCCCGTTTTGGTCAGCCCGCCGCTGCCGCCGATGCTGCCGCCACTGAAGGCGTAGGCGAGCGAGTGGTTGCTGATGAGGACTCCGCCCGGCGCGACGCCACCGGAAGCCACGGTGATGGTGGCGGAGTTTGCGCCGTCGGCGAAGGTGACAAAATCGCCCTCGCCGTAGCGCCCGCGCGCGCCGCCGACGTTCCAGTTGATGGCGTTGGTATCCCAGACGGAAGTGCTGAAACCGCGCCAACCGATGTGCGCGCCCTGAAAGCTCAGCGTCAAATACGGGCGCAAATTCGGGTCACTCGACTCGCGCGAATAAAACAGGCCCGCGGCAAGATATCCGCCGCCCTGGAAGCCGGATTCAAACAGCACGAAGCCGTTGTTGTCCTGGCCGGCATACCACTGGGCGACGGAGTTGCGAACGTTCCAGGTGACCCAGTTGGGCGGCTCAATGGCGTCGGGCACGCTGCCGCCGGGCCGCTTGATTTTGTTGGTGGAGTTGCCGTCGTCAATTTTGTCATACCACCCGGCATTTTGCCCGGTCCAGGGCAGCGTTTGCGCGTGATCGCGGTAACGCCAGTTGACGCCGTAGCCCGCCGCGCCGTCGTAGATGTTCTCAAACCAGCTCATGCCGTTGGTGATCCGGTAGGGGGTGATCCAGACGGCGTTGTCGGATTGCATGCTCGTCTGGTCGTAGTAGTAGAGGCCGAGCGTGGCGGCAGTGAGGGATTGAAACGAGAGGGCGGGCAGCTCGAAGCGCAACAGGGTGCAATCACTCATGCCGTTGTTGTATTGAACGCGCAGGGAGGTCGAGCCGCCGTAGTTGCGCGTTTTGTAACCCTCGTCCAGCCAGGCGTCCGCACTGCCGGTGTAGCCCTGCACGCCGTGTTGCAACGTCACGGTGGCGGCGTGGTTCGCGGTCGTGCCGACCCAACACAGCAGCGTGATCAGCACACGTTGAGTTGTCCGTCCCGACACGCCGGCGCGCGCGTACTGAAGTGGAATGCCGTGGCGAAGGTTTCCCCAGGTCGTTTTCATACCCCAAAACCCGTTGAGCTTGGTGGCCGGCGAAGTCCCCCTTCGCCGTCCATTGTGTGCTTCGGCAAAACGGGAAAAAGGTTACAAGCGAAGGCGCGCCGGGAAGCTCATCGGGAGGCATCTGTCAAAAATGCGAGCCGGCCACGTGAATGAAATCGCTGCGTGCTCGTTGTCTGACGTGCGTCCCAAGCAGTCCCCGGCCAAGGTCAACGCCCCTGGCCCATTTCGTGGAAGATGGCGAGCAGGTCTTGGAGTTCCTCTTCCAGTTCTTCGTCGGTCCGGGCGGTTCGGGCGATTTCGGCCCGCAGCAGGTCGCGCAGGCGACGGCGCATCCGGTGCACGGTGACCTTGACGTGGTTTTCGGTCATGCCCAGACGCCCGGCGGCGTCGGCATAATGCTCGGCACTGCGGCAGGTGATGAACGGTTCGAGCGTCTCGAAGACCTGCGGCTTGTTGGCGTGCTGCCACTCGACCCGCAGCGCCTGGAGCGCGTGTTCCAGAACCGATTCGGCCCAGGCCCGATCGAAGAGTTTGTCGGGCGTCAGCTCGTCGGCTGCCTCCAGGCGATCGCTCAGAGCCGGCGGGTCGGCGTCCAGAGCCAGCGGCGTTTGGCCACCGCCGCGTTTTTGGCGATGGGTGCGGTCCCATTGGTCGGCGATGAAGCGTTTGAGCAACAGCAGCAGCCAGGAGCGGAACTTGCCGCGCTCGCGCTGTGCGAGCTGTACCAGGTTTTTCTCGAACAGCCGGGCAAAGAACTCCTGGGTCAGGTCCTCGGCGTCCGGGTGCGGATAACCGGCGCGGCGCAGGTAGCTGTAAATGGGCCGCCAGTAGGTGGAGCACAGATGCGCGCGGGCCGCATCGCTGCCAGTGACTTCGGCATCGGCTGCCTGGCGGATGACCCACCAGTTGGTGTCCTCAAACCGCCCACCCGACCCCGAGATTCCGGCGGGTTGGAATCTCTCCCGACCCATCATCAAGAGCCAACGCGCTGCAGGTTCGGCTGTCAAGCACGCGGCGGCGGCACACGAAAACTCGCCCTCGCAAACGCAAAAGAGGTTGAGCGGTCACGCCAACGTGTTTTGCGGGCCGGGCGCGCCGAGGCAAGACGTGGATTCAACGGTTTTGCACGGATTCAGCCGGACACCTTGACCGGAAGCGGACCCGGCGGAGCCAAGAAATGCAAAAGCTTTGACAAGGAAGGAAATGGTTTTCGTTGTGTGCGCGATTAGGTTCAGGGCGTCAAAAGCAGAGAGCAGACCGGTGAGGCTGAGGCAATGACGCGCCGGTTTGCCAAACGGGAACAGGAACGTGAACAAAAACCGTTACGGAGGAACAACCATGAAGAAGGCAATGGCTCTGGCAATCGGGTTGATCGCGCTGACGGCCTGGACGGTCGGGGCGACCGACGCCAAGGCGCTCTACGAGAAGGAGTGCGCCAAGTGCCACGGCAGCGACGGCAAGGGCGACACCAAGATGGGCAAGAAGATGGGCGCGAAAGATTACACCGATCCCAAAGTGCAGGACGCGCTCACCGACGAGGCGGCCTTCAAGGCGATCAAGGAAGGGTTCAAGGACAAAGAGGGCAAGACCTTGATGAAGCCCGCCGAGGGGATGTCTGACGACGATATCAAGGCGCTGGTCAAATACATGCGGTCATTCAAGAAGAAGGAATAACGGCCGCGCCGCTCAAAGGCTGTTCCGAAACTGCGTCCTGAATGCAGCGCCGGCGAAGCCAGGCCGGCGCTGCAAAGAACGGGTCGTTTTTTGCCGGTGGGCTGAACGCCTCGACGCGCCGTTGGCCCGCAGCCCCCGCTGATCGAAAAACGCTTGGACCAAGCCGATGAATGTCGAAACGCCAACCCCGATGCCGGGGCGCCCCTCGCTGCTGCGGAACTGGCTGAGCCTGAGCGGGCTGGTGATCGTCATCGGCAGTCTGTTCTCATTCCTGCTGCTGTTCCTGCTCGATTCGCTGGCGCATTTCTCCAATCCGTATGTCGGCATCCTCACGTATTTCGTCGCGCCGGGCTTTCTGTTTCTGGGACTGCTGCTGACGATCATCGGCGCGCTGCGCGAGCGGAAAAAACTCGGCGAGGCGGCGGGTGTTTTGCCGCGCATGGTCGTGGACCTGTCGCGCCCGCGCGACCGCAAGCTCATGGGGATGTTCATCGCCGGCAGCCTGTTGTTCCTGCTGCTGTCGGCCATCGGCAGCTACCACACCTATCATTTCACCGAGTCGGTGCAGTTCTGTGGCCAGGCCTGCCACAAGGTCATGGAGCCGGAACTGGTCACGTATCAACACGGCCCGCACGCGCGCGTGGCGTGCGTGGAATGTCACATCGGCCCGGGCGCCACCTGGTTCGTCAAATCCAAGCTCTCCGGCACCTATCAGGTCTATGCGACGCTGTTCGAGAAATATCCCCGGCCGATTCCGACGCCGATCAAGAACCTGCGTCCTGCACAGGAAACGTGCGAGCAATGCCATTGGCCGAAAAAATTCGTCGGCAATCTCGACCGCACCTACAACTACTTCCTCGCCGACGAGACCAACACGCCCTTCACGGTGCGCATGACGATGAAGGTCGGCGGCGGCGATCCCACGCACGGGCCGGTCGGGGGCATCCACTGGCACATGAACGTCGGCAACAAGGTCGAATACATCGCCGCCAAACTCGCCAACGGACGCTGGGTGCCGGATGAAACGCGCCAGAGCATTCCCTGGGTGCGCATCATTGACGAGCAGGGCGTCGTGACCGAGTTCCGCAGGCCCGGTTTCACCAACGACCCGGCTCATTTCGCCATCCGCACGATGGATTGCATGGATTGCCACAACCGCCCGGCGCACATCTTCAAAACGCCCAACAAAGCCGTGAATCTGGCGCTCGCGCTGGGCAAACTGGATCGCAACCTGCCCTGGATCAAATCCAACGCCGTCTATGCGCTCACGCTCAAATACACCAACCGCACCGAGGCCCTCCGCCGCATCGCCACGCTCCTGGCCGAAGCCTATCCCCCGGAAAAATTCCCCACCCAGCAGCCCTCCGTGCGCACCGCCATTGACGTGGTCCAGCAGATTTACCGCGACAACTTTTTCCCGGAGATGAAAGCCTCCTGGGAGAACTATCCCGACAACATCGGCCATTTGATCTGGCCGGGCTGTTTCCGCTGCCACGACGGCAAGCACACCACCGCCGATGGCAAACGCAGCGTCAAAGCCACCGACTGCAACACCTGCCACACCATCCTCGCCCAGGGGCAGGGCGAGGAGTTGAACCTGCTGACGCCCGGCGGCCAAAAATTCCGGCATCCGGGCGGCGACGACGTGGACGGCGACTGCTGGGATTGCCACACCGGCGGTTTGTAGGCGCTCTATGGGGGACACGGGGCAAACAACTCGCGGTTGGTTGCGGGCCGGTGCGTCCGCGGCGTGCGCGCTCATCGTTGCGGTGCTCGGCGCGCCCGCTGCACCCGCCAGCGCCGGTGGAGCGACCAATTCCCTCGCCGCGCTGGCACAGGCCACCGAGCGGTTCGCCAACGCCGACTGCCTGGATTGTCACACCGACCCGACCACCACCCGCAAGGTCGGGGGCAAGGACGTGCCCTTGGAACTGTTTCCGACCAACAAATTCGCCGCCTCCGTTCACGCCAAACTCGCCTGCGTGGATTGCCATGTCGGCATCAAAGAACTCGTCCACGAGAGCAAACTGCCGGAGCCGAATTGCGTGCACTGCCACGACGGCAATCCGAGCCACGAGCGCGCCGCGCGCGAATACGCCGCCAGCATCCACGGCGTGAGCCACACGCTCGGGGCCTCCGGCGCGGCCAGTTGCTGGGACTGCCACGGCGCCCACGACATCGTGCCCGTCAAACAGGCCGATTCGCCCGTCTTCAAACTCAACCTGCCGCGCACCTGCGCCAAGTGCCACAGCAACCCCGGCCTGACGGAAGAATACCAGATGCGGCACCCGGAGGCCGCCGAACATTACACCGACAGCATCCACGGGCGCGCGCTGCTCAAGATGGGGCTGATCGTCGCGCCCTCCTGCAACGATTGCCACGGCATCCACGACATCAAACGCCGCGTGGACCGCGACTCGCCCATCCATCACAACAACGTCGCCCGCACCTGCGGCAAATGTCACGTCGGCGTCGAGCAGATTTACGAGCGCAGCGTCCACGGCCAGCTCCTGGTCAAGGGTGACAAGCGCGGCCCGGTCTGCACCGACTGCCACACCGCCCACGAGGTCGAACCCCCGCGCAACGGCCACTTCAAAATGGTGAGCGACCAACGTTGCGGCAAATGCCACGCCGACCGCCTCACCTACTACCGCGAAACCTACCACGGCAAGGCCATGGCCCTGGGCAAACCCAACGTCGCGCCCGATGTCGCCGCCTGCTACGACTGCCACGGCCACCACGACGTGTTGCCCGCCAGCGACCCCGCCTCGCGCCTCTCACGCGAAAACATTCTGGAGACCTGTCGCCAGTGCCACCCAAAGGCCAACATCGGCTTCACCCAGTACAAACCCCACGCCAATCCGCTCGACCGGAAAAATTATCCGGTGCTGCACGCCACCTTCGTGGCGATGACCGGCCTGCTGGTCGGCGTGTTCGCCTTCTTTGGCCTGCACACCCTCCTGTGGCTCTTCCGCGCCGCCTACCTCTACTGGCACGACTCCAAAAAATTCCGTGAGGCCAAAATCCGCACCCGCGAGGACGACGAATGGTTCACGCGCTTCACGCCATTTGAGCGATTTCTGCATCTGCTGGTGGTGACCAGCTTTCTGCTGCTGGTGCTCACCGGCATGCCGTTGAAGTTTTACTACACCGACTGGGCGAAAACGCTCTTTCACTTCATCGGCGGCGCCGAAACCGCGCGTGCGCTCCACCGGTTCGGCGCCCTGGTCACCTTCCTGTATTTCGGCCTGCACCTGGCGGCGCTGGCGGTCAAGGCGTGGCGCGGGCGGGCGCGGTTGCGCGACCCGGCCACGGGGCGCTGGCAGTTGACGCGATTGCGCGAGGTGCTCTTCGGCCCGGACTCGATGGTGCCCACGCTCCAGGACTGGCGCGACTTCATCGCGCACAACCGCTGGTTCTTCGGCAAGGGCGAGAAACCGCAGTTCGACCGCTGGACCTACTGGGAGAAATTCGACTACTTCGCCGTGTTCTGGGGCGTGGCGGTGATTGGCCTGTCGGGCCTGATCATGTGGTATCCGAACTTCTTCACCAGCTTTTTGCCCGGCTGGATCATCAACGTGGCGCTGATCGTGCACTCGGACGAGGCGCTCCTGGCCGCCGGGTTCATCTTCTCCATCCACTTCTTCAACACGCATTTCCGCATCGAAAAATTCCCGATGGACACGGTCATTTTCTCCGGGCGCATCTCGAAAAATGAAATGCTCCACGAACGGCGGCGCTGGTATGAGCGACTCGTCGCCGAGGGCCGACTGGATCAATTCCGCGTGCGCGACGAGTGGGAAGGCTGGAAAGGCATCGCACGTTCGAT
>JAOAIM010000145.1:0-1911 GCA_026414705.1 Verrucomicrobiia bacterium
CGCCTGAACGGGCGCGCCGTTGAGGGTCATGCGCGCGGTTGGAATCCGCACGGCGCTGCGGTCCAAGCGGGCGTTCAACGTCACGTTCTGCGCGTCCAGCTCGCGCAGCCATAAGCGCGCAATCGCCGCCTCAACTTCCAAACCATCGAACGGCAGTTGCATCGGCTCGGGTTCGCGGGGCGGCGCGGGTGGCGGCGCAGTCGCCTGCTTGGTCGCGGTCGGCGTCGCCGTCGGCACACCCGCAAACAGGTCGTAAAAGCGCGTCAGGTCGAGGGCATCCGAGTTGAGTTTGAGCGCGCCGCGCAGGCGCAGCGGTGCGTTGGTAGCCGGGGCGGTGGCTGCCGCCGTTTGCCCGCCGGCGGGGGTCGCGCCTCCGCCAAAGTCCACCGTGCCGCTGAGCCGCAGTTCATTTTTCGCCCGCGCCGTGGGGGTGAGGGCCAGTTGGGCCTGGCGAATCTTGGCGATGCCCCGCGCCGCGGTCGCGTCCAGTTGCATCCGGGCCGCCAGCGGCTCGGAGGGAAAGGCGCCCTTGGGATCGCGCACGACGAGATTGGTAATCTGCAACTCGCCCTGAACGGCGGCGTTGCCGGTGCGCTCCAGGCTCGCGTTGAGGCTCGAATGAAGGGCGAGCGACGCGAGTTGTTTTTCGCCCAGCGCGCTTTCCAGAAACGGTCGCAGCGCGCGCTCGTTGACGCCGGCCAGCCGCAGCGCCAGTTGGCCCGTGCTTGCGGCGGGGTTGATCCGCCCGCTTACTTCCACCGCGCCGGCAGGCTGGNCGCCCACGCGCAAGTCGCCCGCCGTTTTGCGAAACTCGATGTCCGCGCCGCGCTGCTCCACGTCGAGTTGCAACACCGCATCCCACCCGCGCAATGACGCCGTCCCAAACGCAGCGTCCAGTCCCGTCAACGTCGCCCGGCCCGCGAGCGCCTGCCGTTGCGGCGCATACGACACCTTGCCGTCAAAACTGAAATCGCCCGCGTTGACGCTCAGGTCCGGCTGCGGAACCAGCGCCAGCAGCGGCGGCAACGACCCGCGCAAGGTCAACTGCGCTTCGGCAGCGCGATTGGTCAGATGCGCCGTTGCGGTGCCGGACGCGGCCAGCGCCGGGCGATTTTGATGAGCGAGGTCGAGTTGGAAGGCTTCGAGCTTGAGCTGGTTGAACGCGGTGAGGAGACCGCGCGCCGAGAGCTTCGCGTCCAGGTGCGCCAGGGTTTGGGTGCCGAAACGCGCGGAGAGATTGCGCGCGTCGGCGTCGAGCGTCAGGTGCAATTCTTGTCCTGCGGTGCGGGCGAGAATTTTGGCGCGGCCGTTCACGCGTCCGGCGGCGTCAAACTCCGGCGCAAACGCGCGCCACTCCGCCAGGTCCAGATCGGTGAGCGCCAGCTCCAGCGCGGCGTCGCCGGCGCTGGCACCGGTCTCACGCAACGCCAGTGTCATCGGCGCGGTCAATTGGGCGCGCAGCAGCGGACGCGATGCCTGATCAGCGGAGAGGCTGAGGGCCTTGAGCAGAGCGGTCGAGGCGGCGCGATCATAGCTCAGGTCGTAGTCGCCACGCACGGTGAGCGTGGGCGTAGTGGCCTTGTCGCGTGTCAGCCGCGCGTTGAGCGCGTCGAGTCGCCCGGCGACGGCCAGGCGTTTGGCGCCGTCGGCGATCTGCACGCTGTTGGTTGAGACCAGTTCGGTGAGGTCGAAATCAAACCCCATGCCGGCCGCGAAAAGGTTTAACACGCGCCGGTCCACGACGCGCAACGCCAGGGCCAGTTCGCCATCCAGCCGGGCGATGTCAAAGCGCCCCTGCGCGGTGGCCTCGCCCAGCGACGCGCCCTCGCGGGAAAACGCCAGCCGCAGTGCCCGGATTTCCTGCGGCGTGACATCGCAGTCGAGTTTGACGTTCAGCCCGCCCAGCTCCGC
>JAOAIM010000145.1:2011-9977 GCA_026414705.1 Verrucomicrobiia bacterium
CGGGCTGCAACTCGGGCGTCAGACCCAGCGCGAATTCGCCGCCGAAGCCGGCGCGCAACTGCTGGGGCGCGCTCGAATCGGCTGGGCGTTGTTCCAGGTTGAACGTGCCGGAGAACGCCACCCGGCCCACGCCGCCGTTCTTCAGATCGCTCAGTGCCAGCGCGAAATCTTTGACCTCTATGACTTCCCGGCTGCCGTCCCTGGCGGTCACGACGTGGCGCAACGTGGCGTTGGTGATGGTGATGCGTTTGAGATCGAGCGCCGGCGTGGGCGCGGGCGACGGCGGCTGCGCGGGCGCGCGTTGCTCCCGCGCGGTGGTTGCTTTGGAGATGGGATCGAGGTTGCTCGAACCGTCGGCGTTCTCAATGACGTTGAGCGTCGGCGAGTCCAGCGCGAGTTCCTCCAGAGCAATTTTGCCCGCGAGCAAATCGCCGAGCCGGTAGCGGGCGCGGAGGTGCGCGGCGGTGAAAAGCGGTTCAGCCGCTGCGCCGGGTGCAGCCGCCGGCGGCGCGAGTTTTACCTCCCATAGTTCCAAACGCGAAAAGGGGCTGAAGGCTGCGTCGCGCGCGGTGAGCGTGGCGCCGAGTTGGTGGCCGACGCGCGGCAGGACGAATGTGCGCACGAAAAAGCCGCTGGCCACGATGAAATACGTGACCAGCAGCAGCCCGGCCAGCACGGCGACAACGCCCAACAGCCACCGAATCCAGCGGCCGCCTGAGCGGCGTGGTTTCTCCGAGTCGTTTGAGCGCATGGCCGAATTGTCGCGCAGCAGTGGCCAAAGTCCAGTGCGTCGGCACGGGCGGCGGAGGGTGGGCGCATCTCACTTTCTCGTAGAGCACCTCTTCTCTCGTTAGCACCCGGCTTCAGCCGGGTGAACCGCAGCGGCGGTGGCTCCGAACGGTTTCAACCGTTTTCCGCGCCCCCGGTCCATGCCGTTGAAACGGCTTGGAGCTTGCACACGGGCTTCCCGGCGGGCTGAAGCCCGGTGTTAAGGAGGGGTTGCAAGAAACCAGGATGCGCCCTGTGCGCCGCTGATCAACCAGCCAGCGCGACGGTCTCGGGCCGTTCCGGGGCGTCGGACGTTCCGTTCCCGGAGGTTGCCGGCACTTCATCGCCCTCGTCCAGCGGCACGGGCCGATGGTCGGTGACCGCTTCGCCGGTTTTGTGGAATTTGACGCTGACGATCTTGCTCACGCCGTGTTCTTCCATCGTCACGCCGTAGAGCACATCGGCCATGCTGATGGTGCGTTTGTTGTGGGTGATGATGATGAACTGCGAGTGCTGCAAAAATCGCTGCAACAGGCGCACGAAGCGGTTGATGTTCGCCTCGTCGAGCGCGGCGTCCAACTCGTCGAGCACCGCGAACGGGCTGGGTTTGACCTGGTAGATTGAGAAGAGCAGGGCAACGGCGGTCATCGTCTGCTCGCCGCCGGAGAGCAGCGAGATGGTTTTGAGCTGTTTGCCGGGCGGGCGGGCGACGATTTCGATGCCGCTCTCGAGCACGTCGTTCTCGTCTACCAGGTAGAGGTCGGCGTGGCCGCCGCCGAAGACCTCGGTGAACATGGCGCGGAAGTTCTGGCGGATTTGCTCGAAGGTTTCGCTGAACATCTGGCGCGTCTGGGTGTTGATGCGGTTGAGGACTTCGAGCAATTGAGCCTTGGCGTTGACCAGATCGTCGTGCTGCTTGCTCAGGAACTGATAGCGCTGCTCGGTTTCCTCGTATTCCTCGATGGCGACGAGGTTGACCGGGCCCATTTCGTCGAGCTTGCGCTGGAGCGCCTCGACCTGCCGGGCGACGGCGTCCCAGTCGGTCGCCGCGCCGGCGGCGGCCATTTCCTCCGGTGAAAGGATGTGCACGCGGGCCGTGCCCTCGTCGGCAAAGGTGATGGTGATGCACTCGCCGCGCACCTCGTCGAGGTTGACGTGATACTTTTGCTGGACGCGTTCGCGCAGGTTTTGGACGGCCATGTTTTTCTGGGCCAGCTCGATTTCGAGCGAACCGCGCTGTTCCTGGAGGGCGTTGAGCTCCCGGCGCAACTGGCGCAGGGCTTCGTCGGCGGCGGCCAGGTCGGTTTCCTGCGCCTGCTTCTGCGCGGCCAGCTCGGCAAGCTGCGCCTGAACGTGCTGGCGTCCAGCGGCGAGTTCTTCGATGTGACGGCGGGCCGCCTCAATCGCGGCATGGGCGTGGGCGCGGCGCGTCTCGGCGGCGGCGATGTCCTGACGTCGTTGAGCGATGAGGCTTTCGAGTTCGGCCAGGCGCGTTTCGAGGGCGGCGTGTTGGTCGCGCAGCGAGACACAGAGTTGCTCGCTGGTGGCGAGAGCGACCTTGCTCTCGGTGAGCGCGGCGGTGGCGGTGTCGCGTCGTTCCCGCAACGCGTCGAGGGTCGTTGAAAGCTGGCTCAGTTCGCGGCGGTGGGCCGCATCGCGCGCTTCCAGCTCACCCAGCGCGGCCGCCAGCTCGGCCCGGCGTTGGTCGGCTTCCTGATTTTGTGCGGCGAGGCTCTGGATTTCGAAGACGACGGTTTCGATTTTCTGCGCGAGGGTGCGTCGGGCGTTTTCGAGCGCGTGGAGTTCGCCCTCGCGGGTGGCGACAGCAACCTCCTTGTCGCGAAGTTCGCTTTGCGCCTGTTGGAGGGTGGCCTGGAGTTCGGTCTGCTCGCTTTGCAGCGCGCCGCGGCGGCGGCTGGCGTCAGCGAGCCGATGTTGCAGGTCGGCAAGTTCGGCCTGAAGCTCGGCGATCTGGTTTTTGCGTCCGAGAATGGAGGTGGGGGCGTTGGGGTTGCCGTTGCCGTTGAGGTAACCGCCGGTGTAGATGCCGTGGCGGTTGAGCAACTCGCCGTTGAGCGTCACAAAATCGCAACCGGCGTGGCCGTTCTGCATCTGGGCGGTGGCGCTGGCCAGGTCCGGAGCCAAAAACGTGCGGCCCAGGAGGGATTTGACGAGTTTTTCGACCTTCGGCTCGGCGTGGACGACGGCCAGCGCGGGGACGAGTTCGCCGCGGGCGAGCCGTTCCAGCAGAGCGCGACCGTCGCCGTTCGGGGCCATGTCCCCGCTGAAGGCCAGTTGCGCATCTGTCGGCTGGGCCACCGAGAGCGCGGCCACGCTGGCGCGCCCGGCGCGGCTCTGGGCCAGTTCGGCCAAAATTTGCTGCGCGGATTCGGGCTGCTCGGTCAGAACGATTTGGAGGTGGTGGCCGAGGGCGTTTTCAATGGCGACGACGAATTCTTCGGGCACGCGGATGTAGTCGGCGAGCGAGCCCAGGACGTTGCGACTGCGCCGGAGCGCGGCGAGGGCGCCGCTGTCGAAGCCTTCGCGCGCATCGTCAAGCTGCGTCAGCACCGTCAGGCGGGAGCGTTTCTCGGCGAGCGCTTCGAGCAGGCGATCCTGCTCGGCGGTGGCCTTTTCGAGTTCGGTCAGCAGGGTCGCGAGCCGCACCTGCCGTTGCTCCACCGAGCCGCGGGCGGCGGCCACGTCGAGCCGCACGTGCTGCATTTCCTCGGCAAACGCGGTCAGGCGCGATTCCAATCCGGCGCGCTCGGTTTCGAGTTGGACTTTTTCGGCGGAAAGTTTTTCGAGCCGGACGGCGCTGGCCTGTCGGGCAAGCTCCAGGGCGCTGATTTCGTTGCGGACGCGGGCCAGTTCCTGGGCGGCGGCGAAGGCGTCGGTTTGGGCGCGCTGGAGCGATTCGTTGGTCTGACGGATTTCGGACTCGATCTGGCGCAGGGCGTGTTGCCGTTGTTGCAGGGCGTGTTGATGAGCGGCGCGGTCGCTCTCGGAGTCGGCCAGGCGCTGGGTCAGTGAGGCCAGTTCCTGCCGGGCAACGCGCTGGCGTTCCTCGGCCTCGGCGATGTCAGCGCCGGCGCGGGCGTGTTGGTCGGCCAGCTCCCGCAGACGCTCCTCGTTGAAGCGGATGGTGCTGGCGCACTGATCGCTCTGTGCCCGGAGTTCGAGGTCGCGTTGCTGGAGGGCGGCGATCTGGTGTTCCAGTTCGGTGAGTTGGGCACGTTGTTGCGCGAGGGCCTCCTCGCGCCGAAGCACTTCGGCCGACCGCGCTTCGATTTGCGCGCGCAACTGCTCGGAGGCGGCGAACCGCTCACGGATTTCGGCCTGGAGCACGTCGTAGTGATGCCGCGCCAGTTGCGTGTCCAGGTGCTGAAGTTCCTGGGCGATTTGCTTGTAACGACGGGCCTTGCCCGCCTGGCGCTGGAGCGAACCGATCTGGCGCTTGACCTCGCGGATGAGGTCGGCGACGCGCAGCAGGTTTTGTTCGGTGTATTCGAGTTTGCGGAGCGCCTCTTTTTTCTGGGCCTTGAAGCGGGTGATGCCGGCGGCTTCCTCGAAGATGGCGCGGCGGTCGTCGGGTTTGCTGGAGATGATCTGGGTGATGTGGCCCTGGGCCATGATGCTGTAACTGGCGCGCCCGATGCCCGTGCCCATGAACAGTTGCTGGATGTCCTTGAGGCGGCAGGGCACGCGATTGATGAAATACTCGCTGTTGCCGTCGCGGAAGATGCGGCGGGTGATGGTGATTTCGTTGTAGGCCATCTCCACGCCCGCGGCGCGCAAAGGCTCGGCGTCCACGTCGCCCAGGGTGAGCGACACCTCGGCCATGCCCATGGGCTTGCGCAGGTCGGTGCCGCTGAAGATCACGTCGGCCATCTCTGCGCCGCGCAGGGCGCGGGCCGACTGCTCGCCCAAGACCCAGCGAATGGCGTCCGAGACGTTGGACTTGCCACAGCCGTTGGGCCCAACGATGGCGGTGACGCCGGGTTGAAAATTCAGGGTGGTCTTGTCCGCAAAGGACTTGAACCCCAACACGGTCAGGTTCTTGAGATACATGCGCTTTTGCCGGGCAACACAAACACACCGGGCGACCCCGGTAAAGGAAAAACCACAATACCGTGGGCCATCCCCGCCGCGCCGCACAACTAATTGGTGAGGAACCGATGGCTTGGGTTGTGCCGCGCAGCGCCTTTTATTTTGTCAACGATGCCCTTTTAAGACTGCCATCCCGGTGCGTCAACAATTTTTTTGGCGGCGGTTCGGAGCGGGTCGTAGGCGGGGAGGACCGCAACCCGGCCCGCGGCAAATCCGGCAGCCACACTGCGCGAGGTGTCAGAGCCGCGCGCCCGGTCAGGCCTTTCTGGATTCCCTGGCCCAAGAGTCTTTCAGCGTGATGGTGCGGTTGAAAACCAGTCGGCCCGGACGGCTGTCCGGGTCGAGCGCAAAATAGCCGAGCCGCTCGAACTGGTAGCGCAGTTCGGATTGCGCCTCGGCCAGCGAGGGCTCGCACTTGGCGGTGACGACTTCGAGGCTTTTCGGGTTCAGGAACTGCTTGAAGTCGCCCGCTGCGTCCGGCTCAGGCACGGTGAACAGCCGGTCGTAGAGGCGGCACTCGGCCTCGATGGCGTGCGGCGCGCTGACCCAGTGGATGGTGCCCTTGACCTTCCGGTTTGCGTTCGGGCCGCCGGTTTTGCTGTCCAGGTCGGCGGTGCAACGTAATTCGACAACGTTGCCCATGGCATCCTTCACGACCTCGTCGCATCGGATGATGTAGGCGTATTTGAGGCGCACCTCGCCGCCGGGGCGCAGTCGGAAAAATTTCGGCGGCGGCTGCTCGATGAAATCGTCTTGCTCGATGAACAACTCGCGGCTGAAGGGCACGGGTCGCGTGCCGGCGGCGGCGTCTTCCGGGTTGTTGAGCGCCTCGACGGTTTCGGTGCGGCCTTCGGGATAATTCGTGAGCACGACGCGCAACGGACGCAGCACCGCAAAGCGCCGCAACGCGCGCCGGTTCAGGTCGTCCCGAATCGCATGCTCCAACACCGCCACGTCGGTGAGCGCGTTGTATTTGGTGATGCCGATGTTGTAGGCAAAGGCGCGCAGGGCTTCAGCGGGCACGCCGCGACGGCGCAGGCCGCTGATGGTCGGCAGGCGCGGGTCATCCCAACCGGCCACGTGCCCTTCCTGCACCAGTTGCATGAGCTTGCGTTTGCTCATGACCGTGTAGGCCAGGTTCAAGCGTGCGAACTCATACTGGCGCGGCAGCGGTCGCGGGAGGTCGAGGTTTTCCAGAATCCAGTCGTAGAGCGGGCGGTGGACCTCGAATTCGAGCGTGCAGATGCTGTGGGTAATGCCCTCGATGTAATCGCTCAGGCAATGCGCAAAATCATACATCGGGTAGATGCACCAGCGGTTGCCGGTGTGATGATGCTCGGCGTGCCGGATGCGGTAGAGCACCGGGTCGCGCATCCAGATGTTCGGCGAGGCCATGTCAATTTTCGCCCGCAACGTGCGCGCGCCGTCGGGGAACTCGCCCGCGCGCATCCGCTGGAACAGGTCGAGGTTCTCCTCCACGGAACGGTCGCGCCATCGGCTGGGCGTGCCGGGCCGGTCGGGCGCGCCGCGCATCCGGTCCACCTCCTCGGGCGTGTGATCGCACACGTAGGCCTTGCCCTTGCGAATGAGTTGCAGGGCAAACTCGTAAAGTTGCTCGAAATAATCCGAGGCGTAGAACGGTTCCAAGTCGCCATTGGTTTGCCCCACCACCGGTTCGAGCAGGTAATCGGTGCTGCCGTTGCGCGTGAGCGTGTCGGGCGTTTTGCCCCGGGGCTTGAGGCCCAGGCAATGATCGGCCCAGCCGGCAATGAGCCAGCGCACGTCCTCGACGATCGAGGTCACGTATTCGATGTCCTCCTTGGTCGGGTTGGTGTCGTCCATGCGTAGGTTGCAAATGCCGCCGAACTCGCGCGCGATGCCGAAGTTCAGGCAGATGCTCTTGGCATGGCCGATGTGCAGGTAGCCGTTGGGTTCCGGTGGAAAGCGCGTGTGGATGCGCTCGTAACGGCCCTCGGCCACGTGCTGCGCGACGATGTCGCGGATGAAGTCTGACGGCGCGCGCGTCGAGGTGGTTGCCGCCGCCGGGGCTGCGGGTTTGCTTGCCGATGCATTGCTGCTCATTCTGGCGGCGGAAGCTAACAAAGCGTTCCTGCCGCGTCGAGCTACCACCGGAACGCTCACGACCCGGATGGCTTTGACAGCCTCCAGGGCGCATATTGGTTTCTTGCAACCTCTCATTAACACCGGGCTTCAGCCCGCTGGGGAGCCCGGGTGCAAGCTCCAAGCCGTTTCACGGCATGGACCGGGGGCGCGGAAAACGGTTGAAACCGTTTCGGGCCACCCGGCTCCTGCACCCGGCTGACGCGGGGTGCTCATGAGATAAAAGGTGGTCTGCAAAAAAGTGAGATGCACCCTGGCGCAGAGCCGAACAGTTTTTGCCATTGCCCGGCGGGTTTGCCGTCGGTTATTTTCGCGCGCTGATTTTCGAGGAAAACAAGCCGTGAACGCTGAACTCTGTCGCAAAGCATTGGAGCGGGTTGGAAATCCCAACCTCCTGGTGAACATCGTTTCGCGCCGGGTGCGCCAGCTCAATTCGGGCGCGGGCGCCATCAGCCGGCCGCTGATTCCCGACGCGCAAAACCTGGGCGCGGCAGACATCGCGTTGCGTGAGATCGTGGAGGGAAAAATCGGCTGGGAGCTGCCCGAATCGCCCGACCTGGGCGGCGTGGTCCCGCAAAAGAAACGTCGCAAGCCCGCCTGGCGGTGAGCGTCGCCGCGCCCCCGGTCGGCCCGCCCGTGCCGGGCGGCCCAAGTTGAGGTGCGCCGCGCCGAAGCCCGGCAAACCGGCGTTTTGCGGCGCAACGCCAAACACCGGCGACCGCCCGGAAACACCGCGCTCGAAGGCGCGGTCAGTGCCTGTCGGGCGGGAGTGATCCGATTCAACCGTCCGGGAGTGCATGGCCGACATCGTGACCAATCCGAAGGCGCGTCGAGATTTCCACATTCTGGAAACCTTCGAGGCCGGAATCGTCCTGCGCGGCACGGAAGTCAAGGCCCTGCGCGCCGGCAAGGGCCAGATTGCCGATGCCTTCGCGCGGGTCGAGAACGGCGAGGTCTTCCTCTACAA
>JAOAIM010000146.1 GCA_026414705.1 Verrucomicrobiia bacterium
CCCCAACCCTCTCCCGCTGGGAGAGGGAGCGTGGGCGGCGCGAGCTGGAAAACATCGAACATCGAACACCGAACACGGAACATCGAACATCGAATGGGCGAGGGGAGCGCGTCGGTGGTCGGCAACCGGGCCTTGAGGAGATCGGCGCGGACCGGGATGCCCGCGACCAGACGTCTTCCTTGAGGCCGAGCGGGCTCGCTGCGTTTCAGCCCTGGCCGACCGGAAAGGGGAAGGTCGAGATGGCGCGCATATACTGGGCGCGTTCGTAGGCGCTCGGATCGTGGCACTTGATCTGGCTCAGGCTGCCCTTGAGCTGGCGCACCGATTCATACTCACGCTCTTCCAACCACTGACGCAGTTCCTTCTCCACCGTGGCAATGTGGCGGATGCCGTGCCGCAACAGCGCCGAGCAGAGGCAGGTCACATCCGCGCCGACCATGAGCATTTTGACCACGTCGGAGGCGCGATGGATGCCGCTGGTGGCGGCGAGGCTTGCGGGCAGGCGTCCGTAAAGGATGGCGATCCAGCGCAACGGCAGGCGCATGGCCATGGGTGTGCTCAAGAGCAGGTTCGGCGTGACCTCGAGCGTTTCGAGGTCAATGTCCGGCTGGTAAAACCGGTTGAAGAGCACCAGGCCGTTGGCGCCGGCGTCCACGAGCCGTTTGGCGACGTTGGCGAAGTTGGTGAAAAAGGGGCTGAGCTTGACCGCCAGAGGAATGGTGCCCGCTGAGCGCACGGCCTTGACGATGTCCACATAAACCGACTCGACCTCGGCCGCCGTCACGTCCGGGTCGGTGGGAATATAGTAAATGTTGAGTTCGAGGGCGTCGGCGCCGGCCTGCTGAATCTGGCGGGCGTATTCGGTCCAGCCGCCGAGGGTTGAGCCGTTGAGGCTGGCGATGACGGGGATGTCCACGGCGGCTTTGGCGCGCGCGATGTGCTGGAGGTATTGCTCCGGGCCGACGTGGAACTCGGCGGGTTCGGGGAAATAGGTGAGAGCTTCGGGATAACTTTCCGTGCCCTGAGTGAGGTGGTGGTGCAGTTCGTGGCGTTCGAGCCGGAGTTGTTCTTCAAACAGCGAGTAAAGCACGACGGCAGCGGCGCCGTGCTCTTCCATGCGTTTGAGGTTGTCGAGGTCCTCGCTCAAGGGCGCGCAGGCCGAGACGACCAGGGGATTGCGCAGGGTCAGGCCCAGATAGGTGGTGCTCAGGTCCATGTTGCCTCCGATGGTTCAAGCGTGTTCGGCGACGGTGGCCGGTGCCGGCGCGGCGGGTTTGGAGGGCGCGGCCTCCCTGGGCTGCAGATCGCGCGCGGCGAGCGATTCGTAAAACCGCCAGCGCCGTTCGGCGTCGCGTTGCGCTTCGGCAAAGAGCCGTCGCGCCTCCTCCGGCTTGATTTTGGTGAGCATCTTGAAGCGGTTTTCCATGTTCAAATATTCCTCGACCTTGAGCCGTGGCGGGCTGGAATCAAGTTGCAGCGGATTCAAGCCCTGTTTGATGCGGTCGGGGTTGTAGCGGTAGAGCAACCACTGGCCGGATTGGACGGCGGCTTTTTGGTTTTGCAGGCCGGTGGCCATGTTGATGCCGTGGGCGATGCAGTGCGAGTAGGCGATGATGAGGGCCGGGCCGTCGTAGGCCTCGGCTTCGAGGAACGCCTTGAGGGTTTGCTCGTCCTTGGCGCCCATCGCCACGGTGGCGACGTAAATGTTCCCGTAGGTCATCGCCATCAGGCCGAGGTCTTTCTTGGCGGAGGGTTTGCCGCCGGCGGCGAACTTGGCGACCGCGCCGCGCGGGGTGGCCTTGGAGCACTGGCCGCCGGTGTTGGAATAAACCTCGGTGTCGAGCACGAGCACCTTGACGTTGCGCCCGCTGGCCAGGACGTGGTCCAGCCCGCCGTAGCCGATGTCGTAGGCCCAACCGTCGCCGCCGACGATCCAGACGCTTTTGCGCACGAGGTAATCGGCCAGCGTGAGCAGGCGCTTCGCGGCCGGTGAATCGAGCTTTTCGAGTCGCGCCTTGAGTTCCTTGACCCATTCGCGTTGGTCGAAGATGTCGGCCTCGTCCTTTTGCGGATTGTTGAGGAGTTTGCCGACCAGTTCGTCGCCGATCTGCGGCGCCAGTTCGCGCAACAGTTCGGTCGCCATCTCGCGTTGTTTGTCGAGCGAGACGCGGAAGCCCAGGCCGAACTCGGCGTTGTCTTCGAAGAGCGAGTTGGCCCAGGTCGGCCCGCGTCCGGCGTCGTCCTGCGCCCAGGGCGTGGTGGGCAGGTTGCCGCCGTAGATGGAGGAGCAACCGGTGGCGTTGGCCACCAGCAGGCGGTCGCCAAACAGCGCCGAGAGCAACCGCACATACGGCGTTTCGCCGCAACCGGCGCACGCGCCCGAGAACTCGAACAACGGACGCAACGGCTGCATCGAACGAACGTTCTCGAGTGAAACGCGGCGTCGGTCGAGGTCGGGAATCGAAAGGAAGAAATCCCAGTTGCGGGCCTCGGCGGCGCGCAACGGCTCGACCGGGCGCATGTTGATGGCCTTGAGCTTGGCCTCGGACTTGTTGCGCGCCGGGCAGACGTCCACACACACGCCGCAGCCGGTGCAATCTTCGGCGGCGACCTGGAGGGTGTATTTGAGGCCCTTCCACTCCGGATGGCGCGCGTCGGCGGACTTGAAGGTTTCCGGGGCGTTGGCCAGCAGCGCCGGCTCATAGACCTTGCTGCGAATCGTCGCGTGCGGGCACACAAAGACGCACTTGCCGCACTGGATGCACACGGCCGGGTCCCAAACCGGAATCTCCAGGGCGATGTTGCGCTTTTCCCACTGCGCGGTCGCGGTCGGATAGGTGCCGTCCACGGGCAGGGCGCTGACGGGCAGCTCGTCGCCCTCGCCGGTCATCATTTTCGCCAGCACGTTGCGAACAAAAGGCGGCGCTTGCGGCGGCACGGCCGGACGGGGCTGGATGCCGGGCACCACCGCAGAGGGGACTTTCACCTCGTGCAAATGCGCCAGCGCGGCGTCCACGGCGCGGATGTTCATCTGCACGATGTCGTCGCCCTTCTTGCCGTAGGTTTTTTTGATGGCGTCCTTGATGTAGGCGATGGCCTCCTCGCGCGGCAGCACGCCCGAAAGCGCAAAGAAGCAGGTCTGCATGATGGTGTTGATGCGCCCGCCCATGCCGGTTTCGCGCGCGACCTTGAAGGCGTTGATGACGTAGAACTTCAGTTTCTTCTCGATGATCTGCCGTTGCATCGGCTCGGGCAGTCTGGCGAAGACCTCCTCCGGCCCGTAGGGCGAGTTGAGCAAAAACGTCGCGCCGGGCTGCGCGTATTTGAGCACGTCGTAGCGATCCAGCAGCGAGGGTTGATGGCACGCGACGAAGTTCGCCTCCGAGACGAGGTAGCTGGAGCGGATGGGCCGCGGGCCAAAGCGCAGATGTGAAATCGTCGCCGCGCCCGACTTCTTGGAGTCATACACGAAGTAGCCCTGGGCGAAGTTGGGGGTGTGTTCGCCGATGATTTTGATCGAGTCCTTGTTCGCGCCCACGGTGCCGTCGGCGCCCAGGCCGAAAAACACCGCCCGCACCACGTCCTCCGGCTCGGTCGAAAATGACGGATCATACGGCAAATGGGTGTGCGTGACGTCGTCGAGGATGCCGATGGTGAAATGATTTTTCGGTCGGGCTTGGGCGAGGTTGTCGAAGACGCCCTTGACCATCGCGGGCGTAAATTCCTTCGACGACAGGCCGTAGCGCCCGCCGACGACGATGGGCGTTTTGGTCCAGCGCCCGCCGTTGGCCGCGACGCTCTCGTAAATCGCGTCCACCACGTCCAAGTAAAGCGGTTCGCCCGCGCTGCCGGGTTCCTTGGTGCGGTCCAGCACCGCGATGGCTTTGACGGTGTTGGGCAGCGCCTCAACGAAGAGCGGCCCGGCGAAAGGCCGGAACAGACGCACCTTGAGCACGCCCACTTTCTCGCCGCGTGCTGTCAGGTAATCCACCGTCTCGTGCACGACTTCGCTGCCCGAACCCATGAGCACGATCACCCGCTCGGCGTCCGGCGCGCCGTGGTATTCATAGAGCCGATACGCGCGCCCGGTGAGCGAGGCGAACTTGTCCATCGCCTGCTGCACGGCGCCCGGGACTTTGAGGTAGAACGGATTCGCCGCTTCGCGCGCCTGGAAATACACGTCGGGATTCTGCGCCGTGCCGCGCAACACCGGCCGGTCGGGCGTCATCGCGCGTCCGCGAAACTCCCGCACCCGCTCCTCGTTGATCATCGCCCGGAGCACCGCGGCGGACACTTCCTCGATCTTGGCCACCTCGTGCGAGGTGCGAAACCCGTCGAAGAAGTGCAGAAACGGCACGCGCGTTTCGAGCGTCGTCGCGTGGGCGATCGTGGCCAGGTCCATGGCTTCCTGAACCGAGCCGGAACAAAGCATCGCCCAGCCGGTCGCCCGCGCCGCCATCACGTCACTGTGATCGCCAAAAATTGAAAGCCCCTGCGCCGCCAGCGCCCGCGCGGCGATGTGAAACACCGTGGGCAGCAGTTCGCCGGCGATCTTGTACATGTTCGGGATCATCAGCAGCAGACCCTGCGAGGCGGTGAAGGTGGTGCTGAGCGCGCCGGTTTGCAGCGCGCCGTGGATGACGCCCGCCGCGCCGCCCTCGCTTTGCATTTCGATGACGCTCGGCACCGTGCCCCAAAGGTTTTTGAGGCCGCGCGCCGCCCACTCGTCGGCCCATTCGCCCATGGGCGAGGAGGGCGTGATCGGATAGATGGCAATGACCTCGCTCAGTTGATAGGCCACGCGTGCCGTGGCCTCGTTGGCGTCCACCGTTACCTGTCGGCTCGTGCTCATGGTTGCAAGTCGTTGATTCCCGCGCTCCTGGCGGCTCAAAAGCTGTCAGCTTGAAGCTAAACCCCGCCGATCGCCCGGCTTCCCGTCTTTTGTCAATCAGCCAACATGCGTTGGCGTCACAGCTCGCGCGGGATGCCAAACCTTACCGCACGCCCGTCGCGGCGCAAAGCGGCGAGCGTCTCCGCACCGCAAAAACGTCACTGTCCGGGCGCAGCACCTGCGGCGGCCGAGCACCCTGCAAACCGAACGCGCTGCGGCGCTCTTGAGACACTGGCCGCGACGCGCCGCTTGTGCGATTTACCGGCAGCGTCCGGGGTCACGCGTTCTCACGGCGCGCTTGCTCCGGCGGAAGCGCTTTGCCAAGCTCGCCCACGTATGGAACAAACCAGCACATCCGCCTCCGGTGTTCCACCGCCAATGACCCCGCCGCCGGTGATCACGCCGCCGCCCCCGCCGCCGCGCGCGCGCAAAGGGCGCGGCTGGATGATCGTCGCCATCATCCTGTTTGTGCTTCTGGGATTCAGCGTGCTGCTGAACCTCGGCGGCTTCTTCAGCCAGTTGGGTCGGATGGGTGGCCTGCCGATGGCGCGACACGGCGGGCCGCGCCTGGAGGAATTTGTCCTGGAGGATCACGGCGCGGCGGCGAAGCTGGCCGTGATTCGCGTGGACGGCATCATCAGCCACTTCGTGCAACGCGGCGGATTCAACATGGTGGAAATTCTCAAGGCCCAGTTCGACCGCGCCGCCGAAGACCCCAAGGTCAAAGCCGTTCTGCTGCGTGTGGATTCGCCCGGTGGCGAGGTGCTGGCGGCCGACGAAATCGCGCGGGCGATCCGCGAGTTTCAGGAGGAAACCGACAAGCCGGTCGTCGCCTGCCTCCAGAGCCTCGGCGCCTCCGGCGGTTACTACATCGCCGTGCCGTGCCGCTGGATCGTGGCCAACGAGCTGACGATCACCGGCAGCATCGGCGTGATTCTCTCGACCTGGAACTACCGCGGCCTGATGAACAAGGTCGGCATCCGCCCCTTCACCTTCAAGAGCGGGCGCTTCAAGGACATGCTCAGCGGCTCGCGCGAGCCGGATGAAATCACCGCCGAGGAAAAAGAAATGGTGCAGCGGCTGGTGGACGACGTGTATGCGAAGTTCAAACAGGTCGTGGCGGAGGGACGGCGTGCGGCGCTGGACGAGAACCCCGGCGAAGGTCGCCCGTTGGCGGCCAACTGGACGGAGTTTGCCGACGGGCGCGTGCTGTCGGGCCGCGAGGCCTACGCGCTGGGGTTTGTGGACGAGCTGGGCAACTTTGAGACCGCCGTCAAGCGCGCGCAAAAGCTCGGCGGCGTGCGTCGCGCCAACCTGGTGGAGTATCGGCAGCGGGTGGATTTTGCGGAGCTGCTCGGGTTGTTCGGGCAATCGGAATCGCG
The DNA here is from genome assembly GCA_026414705.1 of Verrucomicrobiia bacterium. GTDB lineage: Bacteria > Verrucomicrobiota > Verrucomicrobiia > Limisphaerales > JAOAIM01 > JAOAIM01. The sequence goes on from JAOAIM010000146.1 coordinate 6,274, forward strand.
CGTGGTGAAGCTCGAACTGGGCATCGAGCCGCCGAAGCTCGAAGCCGGTCGCCTCTATTTTCTGCCGCCAACCTACGTGCAATAACGTGAAGGGCGTGACCGTCATCACGCACCCGCTCGTTCAGCACAATCTCACCCGCCTGCGGGACGCGCGCACGCAACCGCAGGAGTTCCGCCGTGTGCTGGGCGAAGTGGCCGCGCTCATGTTGTATGAGGCCACGCGCTCGTTTGCGGTGCGGCCGGTCACGGTGCGCACGCCGCTGGCGCGCGCGTCGGGCTTGCGCCTCCAACGCGAGGTGCTCCTCGTGCCCGTGCTCCGCGCCGGCCTGGGCATGTTGGATTCCATCCTCCAACTGATCCCCAGCGCGCGCGTCGGCTTCATCGGCCTCAAGCGCGAGGAAAAAACCCTCCGCGCCGTGCCCTATCACAAAAGCCTGCCCCGCCGCCTCGAACGCTTCGAGGTCATCCTCATTGATCCGATGCTTGCGACCGGCGGCAGCGCCGTCGCCGCCATGGACTTTTTGAGCGAGCGGGGTGCCCGCCGCGTGCGCCTGGTCAACCTCATCGCCGCGCCCGAAGGCATCCGCCACGTCCACCGGCATTATCCCAACCTGCCCATCTTCACTGCCGCGATTGACCGGCGACTCGACGCGCGCGGGTTCATTCTGCCCGGGCTGGGCGACGCGGGCGACCGGCTCTTCGGCGTCTGAACGCACCATGAAAACGCCCGACCCGTTGCTGATGGTCGCCGACAGCGAACGCGACGCCGACATGCTCTACGCCACGGGGCTGTTTGTGCCCGACCCGTTCATCTACCTGCGCCAGCGCGGACGCGCGACGTTGGTGATGAGCGATCTGGAACTGGACCGCGCGCGGCGGCTGGCGCGGCACTGTCGCGTGCTCGCACTCAGCGCCTATCAGCGGCGGCTGCAACGCGACGGCGTCCGGCGACCCGGCCTGGCGCAGGTGATTCGCGCGCTGTTGCGCGAGCGGCGGCTGCGCCGCGTGACCGTGCCGCGCCAGTTTCCACTGGGCCTGGCACGCGAACTCGGCGAGCTGGGCGTGCGCGTGCGGCCATCTCGGGGTGCCGTGTTCCCGCAACGCGAGCAAAAATCAGCCGATGAGGTCAAAAAAATCAGCGCAGCGCTGATGATGGCCGAGGTCGGCATGGCCGAGGCCATGCAGGTGTTGCGCGCCGCCAAAATTGGCAAAGACGGACGGTTGCTCTACCAGGGCGCGCCGCTGACCTCCGAGCGGCTGCGCAGCGTGATTGATTGCGCCGTGCTACAGGCCAACGGGCTGGCTGCGCACACGATCGTGGCCGGCGGACGTCAGGCGTGCGACCCGCACGAAACCGGCCACGGCCCGCTGCGCGCCCATGAGCCGATCATCATTGACATCTTCCCGCGCTCGCAGCGCACCGGTTACTTCGGCGACATCACCCGCACGGTCGTGCGCGGGCGCGCCTCCGAGGGCGTGCGGCGGCTCTACGACACGGTGCGCCGCGCCCAGGAGCTGGCCTTCGGGCAGATTCGCGCCGGCGTCAGGGGCGTGGCCGTGCACCGGGCCGTGCAGGAATTTTTTGAGCGCGAAGGTTACCCGACGCGCCGGCGCGACAATCACATGGAAGGTTTCTTTCACGGCACCGGCCACGGGCTGGGCCTGGAAATCCACGAAGCGCCCCGCCTGAGCGCGCAGAGCGCCGACACGCTCAAACCCGGCCACGTCGTCACCGTCGAGCCGGGGCTTTACTACCCGGAGCTCGGTGGCGTGCGACTGGAGGACGTGGCACTGGTCACGACACGCGGCGCTCGGAATCTGACGCGCTTCGAGAAGGTGCTCGAGTTGTGACAACGCCTTGCGCTGCGGTTGGCGGCCGCAGCCAGGTCGCGCTGTGCGCATAATCCTCAAAACAGCCCTGCCCGCGGCAGCATTGCCGAGTCACAGATGCAACACGAATTCAACGCGGATTTTTTGGGGAAAAACCGTGGTCACCCACCGGGCGAATCGGCGTTTCTGCGCCAAGACCTCCCGTCCGTGCCCTTCGGTGTTTCACCCGCGGCTTAAATCCGGTTTCAAGAATGATCGCCGGCTCGCTCAGCTCGTCCGCCGGTGCACCTTGTGGATCGCCGCCTGATCCACCGGTTTGATGAGCAACTCGTCCACGTTCACGTGGGGCGGGCGTGTGGCCACCCACACGAGCGTTTCGGCAATGTCCTCGGCGCTCAACGGATGCACACCCGCATAAACCTGTTTGGCCCGGGCCGCGTCGCCCTTGAACCGCACCAGTGAAAATTCCGTCTCCGCCATGCCGGGGTCGACGCTGCTGACGCGGATGCCCGTGCCGCACAATTCCAGCCGCAACGCGCGGGTGATCTGCAACTCTGCCGCCTTCGCGCCGCAATAGACCGCGCCGCCCTCGTAAGCCGTGCGACCGGCGATCGAGCCGATGTTGATGATCGTCGCGCCCGCGTCGCGAGGCATCAGCGGCAACGCCGCGCGCGTGACGCGCAACAACCCCAGCACATTGGTCTGGAGCATCGTTTCCCAGTCGGCGTCGCGCCCCTCGGCCACCGGGTCAAGCCCGTGGGCGCCGCCCGCGTTGTTGATGAGCACGTGAAGGTTTTGAACGTTGCCCTGAGCGTCGCGCAATTTCTCGCGCGCCCGGGCCATGAACGCCTCGACACTGGCGGTCTGGGTCACGTCCAGGAACTGAACATGCGCTTCGGCCGCACCGGCGCTGCGCGATTCCGCCGCGACCGCTTCAAGGCGCTCCACGCGCCGCGCGCCCAGCAACAACCGCGCGCCCTCGGCGCCGAACGCCCGCGCCGCCGCGGCCCCAAAACCGCTCGACGCGCCGGTGATGAGCACCCATTTGTTTTGGAGCGAAAATTTCATGCGCCCAGAAATAGGGCGCGCGTCCCACCGGCGGGAGCAAATTCTTTCGGGCACGCTCGCTGGACCGTCCTTGGGTCTGAGGGTTGCAGATGCGCATGAGCGCGCTCGCGTTTCCCTTGAGGACACTCACGGCGCGGTGTCTCAGCCTGCCGATGAGTCGCCACGCACCTGCAGGGCCAACACCGGTGGCCATGACCCAGCTCACATATCCGGCAGGCCTCCCATCAAGACTCCGCGTTCAGCCGGATGAAAATAACGACCAACTGGTCTCAGCCGCCTCCTCAGCCGTCGCAGCGTGTTGGAAGTTGTTGAAACGGTTGGGAGGCTCGTTGCCTGTCCGTTCCTCGTGCCAAAGCACGGTGTTAATGAAATCAGGGTCAACCCGCCTGAGGTGGGAGGGTAAATGTTTGATTATCGGCGGTCGGGTGCCCGATGACCCAAAGCATCCGACCCCAAGATGCGGATGCGCACGGGCCAACTTTGACAATTTGCCGAAACGCCTCTGCCTGGAAACAGCCCACACCCGGGCGAGACCAATCAGATGCAAGAAGCAAGCGGGCGGCTTTGGTGGAGCCGAGGGGACTCGAACCCCTGACCTCCTCCTTGCAAAGGAGGCGTTCTCCCACTAAACTATGGCCCCTCGGCTCATTTTAGATTTTAGATTTGTGATTTCAGATTTGAACCGTCGAAAATCTGTAATCTTAAATCTAAAATTCTCCAGTGGGCCTTTGTGGACTTGAACCACAGACCTTGCCCTTATC
>JAOAIM010000147.1 GCA_026414705.1 Verrucomicrobiia bacterium
GTTTTTCCGCCAACTCTGGGTCAACGGCGAACGGCGCACCCGCGCGCGCCATCCGAACCGGGGGTATTTGGCCATCGCCGAGGTGCCCGACGCGAAGCCCGACATGCCGTGGCATCAGGGGGTGACCTCGTTTCGTTTCGCGCCCGGCGATCTGCCCGCGCTGGCGCATCCGCAGGACGTGGAGGTGCTCGCGTTCACGCGCTGGGTCGAAACGCGCCTGCCGGTGGCCCGGGTCGAAACGGACGCGCGCCGGCTGCACTTCACCAAGCGCAGCACGTTCAAGCTGGACCCCGGCGACCCGTGGTTTGCCGAGGGCGCGCGCGAGTTCCTCGACGCGCCCGGCGAATGGTTTCTGGACACGCGCCAGGGGCGCATTCTCTACGTGCCGCTGCCGGGCGAATCGCTCGCGCGTTTCGAGGCCGTCGCGCCCGTGCTCAGCGAATTGGTGCAGTTGGCGGGCGAACCGGATCGCGCCGTGGCAAACGTGACCTTCCGTGGTCTGGTGTTTGCCCACAGTGAGTGGCAGTTCCCCGGTGACGCGGAGCGCGCGCGTCAGGCCGCGATGAGCTGGCCCGCGCCGGTAAATGAGATCGGCGGGTTCGCGCAGGCCGCCGTGGGCGTGTCGGGCGCGGTGCGGGCTGAGGTCGCGCGCCACTGCCGGTTTGAAGACTGCGCCTTCGAGCGGCTCGGTGGCTATGCGCTCGAACTCGGACGCGGCTGTCAGAGCAACGAGGTGTTGCAGTGCGACTTTCGTGATCTGGGCGCGGGCGGCATCAAGATCGGCGAAACGGCGATTCGCGCCAACCCGGCGGAGATCGCGCGCGCCAACGTCGTGCGCGATTGCCGGATTCAAGACGGCGGCAAACTTTTCGCCAGCGCCATCGGGGTGTGGATTGGTCAGTCGCCGGACAACCGCATCGAGCGCAACGAGATTGCCGACTTCTACTACACCGGCATTTCGGTCGGCTGGACGTGGGGTTACGACACGGCGCTGGCGTCGAACACCTTCGTCGCGTTCAATCACGTGCATCACATTGGCCGCAAGAGCGACGGCGATGGCCCTTTGTTGAGCGACATGGGCGGGATTTACACGCTGGGGCGGCAACCGGGCACACGCATCCTGAGCAACTACTGGCACGACGTGGCCGGGCGCACCTACGGCGGTTGGGGCATTTATTTCGACGAGGGCAGCTCGGGCATCGTGGCCGAGAACAACCTGGTCGTGCGCACCACGCACGGCGGATTTCACCAGCATTACGGCGCGACCAACCTTGTCCGAAACAACATCTTCGCCTTCGCGCGCGACCATCAGCTCCAGCGCAGTCGGGAGGAGGAGCACGTGAGCTTCAGTTTCAGCAACAACATCGTCGTGTTCGATTCCGGCGTGCTGCTGGGCGGCACCTGGAAGAACGACCGGTTCGTCATGGACGCCAACCTGTATTGGGACACGCGACCCGGCGCGGAGCCCGAAGCGATGCGTTTTTCCGGCGCGACGCTGGAACAGTGGCGGGCGCGCGGTCACGACCGGCATTCGCTCCTCACCGATCCGGGGTTGACGCTGGGCGAACGCGGCGAAGTGCGCCTCCGCCCGGATTCGCCCGCGTTGAAACTCGGCTTCCGTCCGTTTGACCTGCGCGGCGTCGGGCCCAAACGCTGAGCGCGACGCGATGAGTTGATGTTTTGCCCGGGCAAGGGCGCGGAGCGCGTTCGGCAATGGCGCTGGTGAGCACCGGGCGCGTGAAACGGCCCGTGTGCAAGATGTTTTATCGAGCCTCAAGGCCACCCCCCAGCCGCTGCTCCCGGGTGTTTCGGCGTCAGCGTGCTTTCGGGCCGACCAGCGTGAACCGATGGCGTGAAGCAGCGAAAAAATCCCTTGTGATTTTGGCCGTGCCCCGGCATTTTCTCGCGGCTTCCGGCGGGCGGCGCGGAAAGGCACCGCGACGGAATTTTCCCCCGGGCGTGTTCCAATCGAGATGCAACTGCTGATTGGTTTGCTCGCAGTGTTTTTGTCCGGCTGGACGGCGTGCGCCGCCGCAGCCGGGCCGGCGACCTCTTCCCACGGCGGAGAGGCGGGCGCACATGCCGGACACCACGGTTTGCCCCCGGCGCCGGTGACGGTGTTTCACCTGGGGCCGTTGCCGGTGACCAACTCCATGGTCGTGACGTGGATCGCGGCGGCGGGGCTGATCGTGTTTGCGCGGCGGGCGCTGCGGCGAATCGAGGCCGTGCCCCGGGGCGCACAGAATTTCTGGGAATGGCTGGTCGAATCGCTCTACGACTTTTTGGAAGGCGTCATCGGACGGGATCTGGTGCGGAAGACCTTCTGGTTTTTCGCAACGATCTTCATCTTCATCCTGTTCACCAACTGGATCAGCCTCTTCCCGGGCGTGGGCACGATCGGATGGGGCGTTCAGACCGAGCACGGTTTTCGCCTGGTCAAACCCTTGTTCCGCGGCGGCAATGCCGACCTGAACATGACAGCGGCGATGGCGATGATTTTCTTCGCCTTCTGGACGGTCTGGGCGTTTCAGGCGAACGGGGCCAAGGGCGTGTTCCTGCACATTTTCGGGCCGAAGGGCGAGAGCGCCGGGTTGATGCGCCTGATGATGATCGTGGTGTTTTTCGCGGTGGGCATTCTGGAGGTCATTTCGATTCTGTTCCGGCCCGTGTCGTTGAGTTTTCGTCTCTACGGCAACATTTTTGCCGGGGAAAACCTGCTGGAGACGATGGCGACGATGATTCAGGAGCCGGCATGGGCCAAGGCGGTGTTCAGCGTGCTGCTGCCGATTCCGTTTTATTTCATGGAACTGCTGGTGGGTCTGGTGCAGGCGCTGGTGTTCATGCTCTTGACGGCGGTGTTCACGATGTTGATCTGCACGCACGAGGAGGGCGCCGGGGGCGGGCACGGGCATTGAATTTGAGACTTTCAGCCGTTGGACCGTGGGCCACCGCGGCAGCGGCTGGAAACAACGAAAGGACCAAACATGACAACACTGACAAGCATGATGGCCGAGATCAGCGGCAGCCTGCACGTGGGCCTGGCGGGTCTGGGCTCGGCCCTGGGCGTGGCGCTGGTGGGCATGAAGGCCGCCGAAGCGGTCGGGCGCAATCCCGGCGCGTTCGGCAAAATCATCGCCCTGGCGCTCATCGGCATGGCCTTCGCCGAGGCAGTCGTGTTCTACGCGCTGTTCCTGGTTCGAGGCTGAATCCAACGGGGCGCGGCATCCCCGCGATGTCGCGCTCCCGAAACTTTCAACGGTTATGGAAACGTCGGTTCTGTTTGCGAGCATCGCGAGCGACCTGGGGCAGATGGCGCGGGACACCGCGCTGACCTTCGGGTTGGACCTGCCGCATTTCATCGCGCAGTGCATCAGCTTTGGCATCGTCGCCTTCGCGCTCTACAAGTTTGCCTACCAGCCGATTTTGACGGTGCTGGAGGAGCGGCGGGAGCGCATCGCCGAAAGCCTGCGCAACGCCGAGCAGATCAAGCAGGAGCTGGCCCGCGCCGAGGCGCAGGCAAAGGAGATTCTGGCCCAGGCCGGCGTGCAGGCGGGCAAGCTCGTGGAGGAGGCGCGCCAGGCCGCCGCCCGCTTGCGCGAACAGGAAACCCAGAAGGCCATCGCCGCCGCCGAGGACATCATCGCCAAGGCGCGCGAGGCTGCCGCGCAGGATCACGCGCGGATGCTGGCCGAGTTGAAACGCGAGATCGGGCGGCTGGTCGTGCAAACCACGGTCACCGTCACCGGCAAGGTCTTGACGCCTGAAGACCAGCGACGGTTGGCCGAGGAAACTGCCCGGCAACTGGCAACCCGATGAATCCTGACCCGATTTGCTGAACCGCAGGCTGCCGTGCGCCGCACATGAAAATCCCCAAATCCGCTCGCCTCAACGCCAAGCGCCTGTTCCGTGCCTGCCTGCGGGACGGTCAGCTCGACGAGTCGCGTGTGCGCCAGAGCGTCCAGCAACTCATCGCCCAGAAACCGCGCGGTTGGTTTCCCACGCTCGCGCATTTGCGACGGCTGGTGAAACTGGAATTGGACCGCCGCACCGCCCGCATTGAGAGCGCTGCGCCGTTGCCCCCCGAGTTGCAACAGGACGTGGCCACCCGGCTGGAGCGGCTTTACGGCGCGGGGCTGACGATGCTGTTTGCGGCCAATCCGGCGCTGATCGGCGGTATGCGCGTGCAGGTGGGCAGCGACGTGTATGACGGCAGTGTGGCCGCGCGACTGCGCGCACTGGCCGAAAGTTTTGAGCGCGGCTGAATTTGAATGCTGAAAGACCCTTTTGCGACGCACCTTTTGAATCAACCATGAGCAACCTTCTGCAGGAAATCGAAGCGCAAATCGCCGGTGTCAAAACGAGTGTGACCCGGCAGAACGTCGGCATCGTGCGCGAAATCTCCGACGGCGTGGCCAAGATCGAGGGCCTGGCCGACGCGATGCTCAATGAGATGCTCGACTTCGGCAACGGGGTGGTGGGGCTGGCGCTCAACCTCGAGGAGACCGAGGTGGGCGCGATCATCCTGGGCAATTATTTGAGCGTGCACGAGGGCCAGGAGGTCCGCACCACCGGGCGGCTGCTTTCGGTGCCCGTGGGCATGGGGCTGCTGGGCCGCGTGGTGGACACGCTCGGCCGCCCGCTCGATGGCAAGGGGCCGATCCAGGCCACGACGTATTATCCGGTGGAGAAAATTGCGCCGGGCATCGTCAAGCGCCGCTCTGTCAACCAGCCCGTGCAAACGGGCATTATGGCGATTGACGCCATGATCCCCATCGGACGCGGCCAGCGGGAACTGATCATCGGCGACCGCTCCACGGGCAAGACGACGATCGGCATTGATACGATGATCAACAACGCGCGGCTGAACCGCGCCGCCGAGGAGGCCGGCGACAAGACCTACCGACCGCTTTACTCGATCTACGTCGCCGTCGGCCAGAAACAGTCCAACGTCGCGCGCGTCATCGCGGAATTGGAACGGGCCGGAGCGATGCCCTACACGATCGTGGTCGTGGCATCGGCCTCCGACTCGGCCACCAACCAGTATCTGGCGCCGTTCGCCGGCTGCGCGATGGGCGAGTGGTTCATGGACAACGGCATGGACGCGCTGATCATCTACGACGACCTGTCCAAGCACGCGGTGGCCTACCGGCAGGTGTCACTGGTGCTCAAGCGCCCGTCCGGCCGCGAAGCCTATCCGGGCGACATTTTTTACCTGCACAGCCGCCTGTTGGAGCGCGCCGCACGCATGAACGAGAAATACGGCAACGGCTCGCTCACGGCACTGCCGATCATCGAAACCCAGGCCGGCGACGTTTCCGCTTACATTCCCACCAACGTCATCTCGATCACTGACGGGCAGATTTATCTGGAAACCGACCTGTTTTATCAGGGCGTGCGTCCGGCGATTTCAGTGGGGTTGTCGGTCTCGCGTGTCGGTTCGGCCGCGCAAATCAAGGCCATGAAACAGGTCGCCGGGCGCATCAAGGGTGACCTGGCCCAGTTCCGTGAACTGGCCGCGTTTGCACAATTTGGGTCGGACCTGGACGCCAAAACGCAGGCGATTCTGGAGCGCGGCAAGCGCGTGGTGGAGGTTTTCAAGCAGCCGCAATACAACCCGATTCCGGTGGAAATCCAGGTCGCTGTGCTCTGGACGGTGCAGAATGGATTCATGGACGACGTGCCCGTGGACCGGATCAAGGAATTCCAGAACAAACTCACCGACTACCTGACGACGCGGAAGGCCGAACTGCTTGGCGCGCTGCGGCAGAAGAAGGAGCTCAACGACGAACTGGTGGCGGGGTTGAAGGCTGCCGTGACCGAGTTCAAACAAACCTGGCGCTAGACCATGCCCGGCACTCGCGACATCCGCCGCCGCATCCGCGCGGTCAAAAACACCGCGCAGATCACCAAGGCCATGCAAATGGTGGCCTCGGCCAAAATGCGCAAAGCGCAACTGGCCGCGCTGGCCGGGCGTCCCTACGCCCAGACCATGAACCGGATGCTGGCCGAGTTGCTCGCCGCCCGGAGCACCGACTTCACGCACCCGCTCATGGAACGGCGCAACGGCGGACGACGCTGCCTGGTGATCGTCAGCACGGACAAGGGTCTGTGCGGTCCGCTCAACACCACCCTCTTTCGCGAGGCCCTCAAATACGGGCGCGAAAACACCGTGTTCATCGCCGCCGGGCGCAAGGCCGCGCAGTTCATCAGCCGGATGCGGTTGCCGCTGGTGGCCGAGTTCACCTACAAGGACTCGCCGCAGTTTGAGGAGGCGCGCGCGATTTCGCGCTTCCTTCAGGATCAGTTTCTGGCGGGCGAGGTGGATCAGGTGGACGTGCTGTTCACGAACTTCATCTCCACGCTGGCACAACGGCCCGAGTGGCTTGCGTTCCTGCCCATCGCCGAGCTTCGCAGCGTCAGCGCCGAACACGAGGGCGAGGCCATGGGCGAGGAGTTGCGGGCTTCCGGGGGTGAATTTCTTTTTGAGCCTTCGGCCGAACAGGTGCTCGGCGCGCTGCTGCCGCATTATTTGAATTTTCGCATGTATCAGGTGCTGCTCGAATCCAAGGCCAGCGAGCACAGCGCCCGGATGGTCGCCATGAAAAACGCCACCGACAACGCCAACCAGCTCATCAAAGACCTCACGCTCGAATACAACAAAATGCGTCAGGCCAGCATCACCAAGGAACTGCTCGAAATCGCCACCGCCCAGATGGCCCTGGGCTAGCGCTCTGGCAACCGGAAAGTTGAAATCCCCAATTTGAAATTCTCCTCATGAACAAAGGCAAAATCGTTCAGGTCATCGGCCCGGTCGTGGACGTTGAATTCCCCGATGCGTTGCCGGCGCTTTACAACGCGCTGACCGTGGAATTCACGCTGCCGGGCGCCACACAGAAAACCAAGCTCACTCTGGAGGTGCAGCAACACCTGGGCGACAACTGGGTGCGCACCGTGGCGATGAGCTCGACCGAGGGCCTCAAACGGGGCTACGAGGTCGTGGACACCGGCGGGCCCATCTGCATGCCGGTGGGCGAGGGCGTCATGGGCCGGGTGTTCGATGTGACCGGCCAGCCGGTGGACGAACAGGGGCCGGTCGTGGCCGAAAAATACCTGCCCATTCACCGCCCGCCGCCCGCGCTGGTGGACCAGTCCACCACGCCGCAAATTCTCACCACGGGGATCAAGGTGATTGACCTCATTTGTCCCTTCCTCAAGGGCGGCAAGGTCGGCGCGTTCGGCGGCGCGGGCGTCGGCAAGACCGTCGTCATCATGGAGCTCATCAACAACATCGCCAAACTCCACGGCGGTGTGTCGGTGTTCGCGGGCGTGGGCGAGCGCACGCGCGAGGGCAACGACCTTTACAACGAAATGATCGAGGCGGGTGTCATCGTGGTGGAGAAAGACGAACACGGCCATCCGCGCAAACGGCCCGACGGCCTGCCCATCGTCAAGCCCGGCTCGAAGATCGCGCTGGTTTACGGCCAGATGAATGAACCGCCCGGCGCGCGCCTGCGCGTGGGCCTCTCCGGGCTGACGATCACCGAGTATTTCCGCGACGAAAAAAATCAGGACGTGCTCCTGTTCATTGACAACATTTTCCGTTTCTCGCAGGCGGGTTCGGAAGTCTCGGCGCTGCTGGGCCGCACGCCCAGTGCCGTCGGTTACCAGCCCACTCTGGCCGCCGAAATGGGCGACTTGCAGGAGCGCATCACCTCCACCAAAAAGGGCTCCATCACCAGCTTCCAGGCCGTCTATGTGCCCGCAGACGACCTCACCGACCCTGCGCCCGCCACGACCTTCGCGCACCTGGACGCGACGATCGTGCTGGAACGTTCGATCGCCGAACTGGGCATTTATCCCGCCGTGGACCCGCTGGCATCCACCTCGCGCGCCCTCACGCCGGAGATCGTTGGCCAGGAACACTACGAGGTTGCGCGCGGCGTCCAGCGCGTGCTCCAGCGTTACAAAGATTTGCAGGACATCATTGCCATTCTGGGCATGGACGAGCTCTCGCCCGAAGACCGCCTCACGGTTTACCGCGCCCGCAAAATTCAGCGTTTCCTCAGTCAGCCCTTCTCGGTGGCGGAGGTGTTCACGGGGCGCAAGGGCCGTCAGGTGCCGGTGGCCGAGACCGTGCGCGGCTTCAAGGAAATCCTCGAGGGCAAACACGACGAGGTGCCCGAGGTGAACTTTTACATGAAAGGCACGATTGACGAAGTGCTCGAAGGTTGAAACGACGCCGTCTTGGGGCGCGTTGAGGCGGCGCGAGGGCCGCCGCCTCGCGGCAGCCCCACGCTGAAGGCAACATGGCTCACACGCTCAAACTCGAAATCGTTACGCCCGACTCGAAAGTGTTCAGCGGCGACGTGGAAATGGTCACGCTGCCCGGCATCGAGGGCGAGATGGGGATTTACCCCCAGCACGTGCCGTTGATGACGCAACTGGTGCCCGGTGAGGTCGTCGCGCGCCAGGCGGGACGCGACCTGTTTCTGGCCGTTGGCGAGGGCTTCGTCGAGATCACCGGCGACCACGTCAACATCATCACCGACATGGCGATTGAGGCCGAAAACATTGACGAGGCCAAAGCCGAGGAAGCCCGCCGCCGCGCCGAGGCGCGGCTCGCCCAACAGATTTCCGACGAAGAGGCGGCTGCCGTTCGCGCCATGCTCGCCCGCGCCACGGTGCAGGTGCAGGTCAAACGCCGACGTGCGGGCAAGTAGGGGGCCCGGGTCGGCGGCCCGAGCGGCGCAGCTCTGGCCGCAAGCCGGGCCGCGGGCCGCCCTCGTTATGGCACGAGCACCCGCAAACGGCGCGGCTCGACGTTGAACGTCACAGGCGTTCGCCCGGCCCATTCACCGTCCACTTCAAACCCGGCCGCTTCGCCGCTCGCACATTCCAGGCGCACTTCGCGCGCGCGAAATCGGCGCACGGCGCTTTCGGGCACGCGCCCGTTGATCAACAGGGGGAGGCCGCAGCGGGCCAGTCCGAACCAGTCCGCGCGTGGAAACACACATACCTCCAGCCAACCGTCCCGCAGGTCGGCGTCAGGGAACACTTCAAAACGCCCGCCGTAGAGGCGTCCGTTGCCCAGAAGGACCAATTGTCCGGTGGCCGCGTGACCGTCGCCGCTCGCCCGAATCTGCGGCTGATGTTCGCAGATTGCTTCGAGTCCCGCCCAAACGTAGGCCAATGGGCCGACCACACGTTTCAGTGGCAAGGACACCCGTTCGATCGCCCGGGCGTCCAGACCGGCGCCCGCCATCTGCGCGAAGTAACGCCGCTGCGGACCGCTGGCATCGTTGAAATTCGCGCGCGCCAGGTCCACGGCAATTTCGCGTCCGTCCCGAACCACCGCCCACGCGGCTTCCAAAGCCGCCGGGATGCCCAACTCCATCGCAAAGACGTTCATGGTGCCCAGGGGCAGAATCCCCAGGCGCACACGTTCGAAACCGTCGGGCACGTCACCAATGCCGTTGAGCACCTCGTTGAGCGTGCCGTCACCCCCGGCGGCCACCACGCAGTCGAAACCCTCGCGGATTGCCGTCGCGGTCAGCCCGCGGGCGTCGCCCGGCGATGCGGTGGGACGCAGCGCGCAATCCCGGCCCAAGCTGGCCAGCAGGGTTTGGAATCGCGCCGCCTTGTCTCCTTTGGCAGCGGGATTGAAGATGACACACGCGCGCACGGCCCTGTCTTTGCCTGCGCCGATTTGGTGCGTCCAGAAGAAACCTTCCGTGAGCCAAAGCGGCCGGCCCCGGAGCGAGAAAACCTTTTGGATCGCGTCAAAAAAAAGGGGCGGCGGGTGTTGGCCCGCCGCCCCCAGCGTTTCGCCTCGCCTCTCCTCCTGCCCGGTAAGCTCAGTCGCTCTGCAACAGGAAGCGTCCCGTGCTGTTGGTGCCCTTGAACACCCC
>JAOAIM010000148.1 GCA_026414705.1 Verrucomicrobiia bacterium
CGCTCTGACGCTCCAGCCTCCATGCGCACCCGACTGCCGCCCCATCAGACAGGTCGCAGGAATCTCCGCCCCGCTTGCTGGCGCGCGAAGGGGGCCGTTTGACGCCCTGGCGTCGGCTTTTTGTCCGATCCCGGTGTCGGCTGCCGAGGCGCGCGTGAGAGCCGACGTGACCGGCGGTTTGGATGCAAGACCGTAACGGACGTTGCGCCCGCGCGCCCGGTTTTGGCTTAATGCATCGCGCACATGGCAAAGAAATCAAAAGCCAACGCAAACCAGCCCGAGTTGCCGATGGATGCGCCCGCCAAAGCGCCGGTGGGCACGGGGCACGCGGACACCTCGGCCCACGATGGGCCACGGTCTGCGCGCCGGTCGGTCCGTTCCGCCGCCGGGGGCAACGGAGATCAGCACGTGGTGGCGGAGGCGGTCGAGCCGGTGGCGCACCGACCGTTTGACCCGCGCAAGGTCGAAGCGCCACTGCACCGGCGCGTGGACCGCAACTTTATGGAATACGCCAGCTACGTGATCCGCGACCGGGCGATTCCGAGTCTGGCCGACGGTCTCAAGCCGGTGCAGCGGCGCATCCTCTGGGCGATGCACCTGAGCGACGACGGGCGCTTCACGAAGGTCGCCAACGTCGTGGGCGACACGATGAAGTTTCATCCGCACGGGGACGCAGCGATCGGCGAGGCGCTGGTGGTGCTGGCCAACAAGCGTTACCTCATCGAGGGCCAGGGCAATTTCGGCAACATTTTCACCGGCGACCCGCCGGCGGCGCCGCGCTACATCGAGTGCCGGTTGACCGAGCTGGCGCGGACGCAGTTGTTCAACGATGAGATCACGGAGTTTGTGCCCAGTTACGACGGGCGGAATCGCGAGCCGGTGGCGTTGCCGAGCAAACTGCCGCTGGCGTTGATGCTCGGCACCGAGGGCATCGCCGTGGGCCTGAGCGCGCGGATTTTGCCGCACAATTTCGCCGAACTGCTCCAGGCGCAGATCGCCATCCTCAAAAAGCAGCCGTTCAAATGCCTGCCGGACTTCCCAACCGGCGGCCTGATGGACGCGCGCGATTACCAGGACGGCAGGGGCAGCGTGAAGGTGCGCGCGCGCATCAAGGCGCGCGACGAGGGCACGGTCGTGATCACCGAAATCCCGCCCGGCACGACCACCGAGTCGCTCATCGCCTCGATCGAGGACGCCGTGCAGAAAGGCAAGCTCAAGGTCAAATCCATCCACGATTTCACCTCTGAAAAGGTCGAGATCGAAATCAAATGTCCGCCGGGCGTGAGCGCCGAGCAGATGGTGGACGCGCTGTATGCGTTCACCGACTGCGAGGTCACAATTTCCAGCCGGATCATCGTCATCAAGGACAACCGCCCGGTGGAGATGACGGTGAGCGAAGTGTTGCGCGAGAACACGGCGCAACTGGTCGCCATCCTCAAGCGCGAGCTGGAGTTGCGCGAGCGCAAGCTCCAGGACGAACTGCATTTCCGCACGCTGGAGCGCATTTTCATCGAGGAACGCCTTTACAAGGCGATTGAAAAATGCCGCACCGCCGAGGCGGTTGTGGAGGCGGTGCGCGACGGCTTCAAGCCGTTTCGCCGCGAACTGCTGCGCGAGTTGACCGACGCGGACATCGAGCGGCTGTTGCAGGTGCGCATCCGGCGCATCTCGCTCTTCGACATCGAGCAACACCGGCAGGAAATCGAGCGCGTGAAGGCCGAGCTGGCCGAGACGCGCCGCAACCTCAAGAACCTGACCCAATACGCGATCCGGCATCTCGAGGGGCTGCTCGAAAAATACGGCCCGCAGTTCCCACGGCTGACGACCAAATCGGCGCGGCACGAGGAGGTGGACGCCAGAGCGGTCGCGTTCAAGGCGTTTCGCGTCGCCTACGACCGCGAGAGCGGTTACGTGGGTTACAAGGTCAACGGTGACGAGTTCCGCACCGAGTGCACGCGGTTTGACCGGATTTTGCTCGTGTTCAAGGACGGCAGCTACAAGGTGACCGAACTGCCGGAGAAACTGTTCGTGGGGCCGGAGTTGTTTTACTGCGGGTTGCCGGAGCGCGAGCGCGTGTTCACGTGCGCCTACACCGACCGCAAGGGCAGCTATCTGAAGCGGTTCAAGTTCGGGGGCACGATCCTTAACAAGGTTTATCGCTGCATCCCGGACAAGGCACGGCTGTTGTTTTTCGCGCCGGACACGCCGGAAAAACTCTACATCCGCTACAAACCCGCGCCGCACCAGAAAATCCACCAGCAAACCTGCAACCCGGCGCAGGTGGACGTCAAATCGCCCAAAACGCGCGGGCGCATGATCTCGATCAAGGACATCGCCTCCATCACCACCGAGCCGACGCGCGGTTGGGATCCTGAAGCGACCACCACGGAACTGGTTTTTGCCTGAGCGCGTGGTCGCGTCCGGCCGCGATCGTCACGCAAAGGGGGCACCAGCGTCCGGCGGCTTGGGTTTTACCGGACAGGTCGCGATGCGGCAGGCCGCCGATGACCGCCGCCGTCGGTTTGAGTTTTCGCGCGATGGGATCCGCCTCGACGCCAAAGTTCGCGGGGGGGGTCGCGGTCAACAGCCCAACAGCCCGAGAGAACCGGGCAGAGCAAGGAGGATCGGGCCGGTGAACGTCTCGCCCAGGTCCGGAACGGTCAGAGGGGAATTGTTCCGGATCACGGCCCTACCACAACACACCCAACGCGAAGAGTCGTTGGCGCAATTGAACCAATTCGTCGGTGTTCATTTGCAGCAACCAAACCGTGGCCCGCCCCGATGGGCTTTTGCCGAGGATTCTGCCGTCACGAAACTCGAAATGGTCATCCCACGAATGGTCTCGCGGGTTGAACAAAGGCACGGTTTTGCCGGTGTCGGGGTCGTTTGCGGCAAGGTTCGGGCCTTTGCAGAGGTTGCAGTGCGGGCAGGCCAACGCGAGATTCGCCGGGGCATCCCCGCCTCCGTGCTGGCGAGGCAGGATGTGGTCCACGTGGTAGCGCAGGCCAGAAAATGCCTCCGGGAGGCGGCAATACTCGCAACGAAATCCCGCTCGCTGTCGGACGAGCTGTCGAGTCGCCGCGTCCATCAAGATTGCCTGGCCAACATGGTCCGGGCTTCAGCCTTCAGGAGACCCAGGAAGGTGTTGGCGCGAACGAGCGATTCGAGTTCCGCCCGCTCCTCGGGCGTCAGTTGGCCCTCGTTGTTTTTCTGCGCCAGCACGTCGTAGCGGCGCTGGGTTTCTTCGTCGGCCTGAACGCCGACTATGGCCCGGGCCAGTTCCAACGACAGCTCGCGGGCCATCGGACGGAGCAGCCGTTCCAGGGCCAGAGTGTCGTCGAGCGTTTTCACAAGCCCAGTTTGCCACTGCGCAGAGGGCTTTTCCAGAACTCAACGTCCTGCTGCCGGGCAGCAAGATGCGTCGGGCTGGATGAGGCCCGGACCGGTTTGCCGCAGCCTTTGTCTGAGAAGCCGCGACGCGAATGAATCCGAAAACGTCCGCCGTGGCCCTTACTCGACAGGTCTTGACGCGAGGAAGCCGCCGATGACCGCCGCCGTCGCTTTGAGTTTTCGCGCGATGGGATCCGCCTCGACGCCAAAGTTCACCGGGTTGGTCGCGCTCAACAGCCGGAGCGAGCCGGGCAGAGCAAGGAGGGTCGGGCCGGTGAGCGTCTCGCCCAGCTCAGGACGGTCAGGAGCGCCTCGCCAACCCATCGGCGTTCACGTCGCCCATCAGCCGGGAGCGACTCCCGCGCCCGCTCGGTTGCACCAAAATGGGCAAAGGCGGTCTTCGGCCACGAACGAATAAAGCGCTGCGGCGTACATCGGGGACACTTTTCATTTTTCCGGTTGCGCCGGGTTCGTGACCTTCACTTTGACCGGGAACATGCCCACCGCCGCCCGTTTGCACGCTGCCACCGACCGGCTTCTCGATAAGGCCGACTTGCGCCAGACCCTGGCAAGCCGGTTTCCCACAGGGGATTTGGCCTTCACAAAATCCCCGCCAGCTCCTGCAACATGCGCCAGTTTTCGAGCCGTTCCTGTCGCGCGCGCAGCAGCACCTCGCTCGGATTGCCGTCCTTGTCGAAGTGCTTGGCGAAGCGGCCCTCGGTGCGGGCGAACTTGATGAAGTCGTACACCTCGCCGGTCTTGGGCTCGATGTAGAAGTCCTGTTTTTCGGCGGGATTGCCCTGAAGGCTGAGGCGCTCGGAGATTTTGCTGCCCTTGCGCGGGTCGTAGATGAGCACCGGGAAGGTGCGCGTGTCCACGGCCAGTTTGCTCTGCTGCATGGCCATGTTGTCGCCCACGCCGTGTTCGGGCTGGCAGGTGGTATAGACGCTCACGACCGCCGGGCCTTCGTATTCGTTGGCGGCCATGATCGCCTTGTAAAAGTGGTTCGGCATCGCGCAACTGGTCTGCGCCACGAACGTGTTGGGGTGCATCATGCAAATCTGCGCCAGTTCCTTGCGCCGCTCGATCTTGCCGGGGATGACCTTGCCGTGGACGGTGAACTTGGTGTTCTGGCCCATGTAACTGGCGGTCGAGGACTGCCCGCCGGTGTTGGAATACACCTGCGTGTCGAGCACCAGCACCTTGATGTCCATGCCGCTGGCCAGCATCCGGCTCAGGCTCTGAAACCCGATGTCGAGCATCGCGCCGTCGCCGCCAATGACCCAGAGCTTTTTGTGTTTCCAGCCCATCTGATCCCAGCGGGCGCGGATGCCCATCGCGTCGGCAGGCGCATTCTCGAAGAGCGAATTGGTCCAGGGCACCAGATACGGGTTGTAGGGATAGGTCGAGGCGTAAACGGTGGAGCAGCCCGTGGCGTTGACGATGCCGATGTTTTCCCTGCCGTAAACAAAGCCCGTGGCGGCGAGCATCATGCGCAGGGCCGTGCCCTCCCCACAGCCCATGCACGAACCGGCCCCGCCCACGTAGAGCAACGAACGCTCCGCCAGCATGATGTCCACGAGCATTTTCTCGTTGATGTATTTGCGCGGGGTTTCCGGCAGCTTGCGGTAAAAATTGAACGTGCGCTGGTAACGTTTGAGGATGCGGTCGTCCTTCTTGAGCATGACCAGCGCGTCGTGATCCCCGCAGGCGTCCACGCACTCGGCGCAGCCCTTGCACTTGGTCGGGTCCACGAAGATGCCAAAATACCCCGGCTCGTCGCCCTTTTTCTCATACACCGTCCAGAACTTCGTCGTGCGGGCGAACTGCCGCCGGTAATGTTCTCGCTCGGCCTCGTCGGGAATTTGCGCCAGTTCCTCCTCCAGCTTCGCTTTGGGCACGACCTTGCCCAGAATGGCCGTGTCCGGGCACTCGGTCACACACGCCATGCAGGCGACGCAGTTCTGGCTGTTGAAGAGCGGGATTTCAGGCGCGATGTACGAAAAGTCGCGCAAAATGCCGGTGCCTGCCGGAATGAACGAGCGCAGCGTCGTCACGTCGGCGGGCAAACCCAACTCCGCCGTGCCGTCGTTGTAGGCGCGCACGATGCGCTCGTTGAAATCGGCCACATCCAGCACTTCGGGCGTGATGGGGACGCGGTTGACGCGCTCGGTTTGGGGCGTCGGGGCGGTCAAGGTTTCGCTCATAAAACGGCCTTCGCTCGGGATTTCTAAACGGTGCTTGGCCGCAACATACCCACCTTGCGACGCCGGGCAAGCGGTTTGTCCGGGCTGTAGCCAACCCACAATGTCCCGCAACCCCGGCCGAGATGCCCGATCCCTGAGCCGCGCAGAGGCGCTTCAACCCCATAACGCGCAGGCCACGAATCGCCCTTGAAGTTCCCCCCAAGCGGCGCGCGAGCAACTCGGGACCGGTCGGGCCCGGGCAAAGGCGCAGTCTCGCAAAAAATGCTTGAACACAAAACGGCAAGGGGCTAGAAAAATGGCGTCAGCAAACCCAAAACTGTTGTTGTAAAATGAAGCGTCACTCTTCGGGTCTTGGGCTGAGCGTCCTGCTCGGACTTTTTGGTTTCACCCTGGCAACTGCCGCTCCCATCACCCCGGGCAACCTCATCGTTTACCGCGTGGGGGATGGAACAGCCGCGTTAACCACCAACGCCGCACCGGTGTTTTTGGACGAATACACACCCAGCGGCTCGCTCGTGCAATCCATCGCGTTGCCGACAACCGGCGCCGGGGCGCTCACAGCCGTGGGGACCGCAACGACGGAAGGGATCATGTCGTTCTCCCAGAATGGGGCCAAAGTGCTTTTCACCGGCTATCGCAAAAATGTCGGCGGTACTAATCCCAGCGCGGATGCGCCCGGCACGACACCGCGCGTCATCGGCGTTTTTGACCCGAGCACGGGCGTTTTCGACACCACGAGCTACGCGGTTATCAACGCCGGCGGGACCATCCGCAGCGCGACAAGCACCGACGGGTCGAGCCTGTTCTACATCGCCAGTTCAGCGACCAACTTCGTCGCTTACATTGGTTCCCCCGGGCCCAGTTCTTTGGGAGTTCAAATTGACGCCCGGAACTCCCGGCAGGTGCTCTTGAAGGACAACGTCCTTTATGCCTCCAACGGCTCGACAGCCATCGCCGCCAAGTTCCAATCCTACGGTGTGCTGCCCACGGGAGCGACGCCCCCGACCGTGCTGATAACCCTGACCACCAACGACGTTACCCACGGGTTCCAACTGTTCGATCTAAACACTAGTATCCCCGGACACGACACCCTGTACATCGTCAACTCGTTCAATAATCGGCTGCTCAAATACAGCTTTGACGGCACGACGTGGAATGCGAACGGGTTTTTGAGCATCACCGGCCTTGGCCAGGGCAACGTGGACGGCATCGTCGAAAGCGGTGGCGTGCGGCTCTTTATTTCCACGGGCTCGGTGCTGGGCACGTTGCTCGACACCTCCGGCCACGGCGGCACAATCACAGGCTCCTTCTCCACCATTGCTTCGGCCGCTGCCAACACGGCGTTCCGGGGCCTGGTCGTCACTGTGCCTGAGCCCGGCACCTGGGCGATGCTGGGGCTGGGTCTGAGCGCTCTGTTCCTGCTCCGCCGCAAGAGCTGATTTTTCGTTCCAGCCACCTCCTTGAGGCGCGGCGAATTCTGCCGCGCCTTTTTTGTTTGTCAGACCGTTGGTCTGACGCCCCTGAAGCCAAAATCCCGCCGGGGGCCAAAACGAAAAGCCTGGCCCCGCACGAATGAACCTGAAAACGGCAGTCCAGCCACAGTTGAAACACCGAAGGGCACGCTTGCGGGGCCTTTGCCAGAAACGGCGGTTCACCCGGTGGGCGAACGCGGGCGCATCTCGGCTTCTTGCAACTTCTCATTAACACCGGGCTTCAGCCCGGTGACACGGCCCGGGACCAAGCCCCAAGCCGTTTCAACGGCTTCGACCACCGGCCCCGAAAAACGATTAGCCCGATCCTTTCCCACGCGCACGGACGCCCGCCCTCGGAGCGCAGACTGCCCGTCTGCCGTATCGCGGATTTCCAATCGGCGGCTCTGGGCCGCCGCGGGTGCAGGCCGCAGACTGGAAGTCGGCGCTACGGCAGGTTGGAAACCCGCGCTACGGGCGGGGTGCGAATGAGAGCAAAGGTGCTCTGCAAGAAAGTGAGATGCACCCGCGAACGCGGTTTCCCCCGGACGATTCGTGTTGAATCCGTGTTCCATCCGTGGCTCAGCAAGGCTGCCGCACGACGGCTGCCGTTTCGAGGTTCATCCGTTTGAGCGCCTTCCGACCGCCCGATGCGTCTCAAAAATTTCTGTCCAACACCGCCGTGCTGACTTCACAATCCCGGTGTGACGCTCAAAGAGGCCCAGGCGCGCCACGCGCAGCTTGTCCGCGACATCCGGCGTTACGACCACGCCTACTACGTCGAGGCCAGGCCGCTGATTCCCGACCTCGAATACGACCGGCTCTACCGCGAACTGGTCGAACTGGAGCGGCAATTCCCCGAACTGGTCACGCCCGACTCGCCCACCCAGCGCGTTGCCGAAAAACCCATGGAAGGCTTCCGCCCGGTGCGCCACGCCGTCCCCATGATGAGCCTCGACAACACCTATTCGCAGGCCGAACTGCGCGATTTCGTTCACCGCGTCGAGCGCCTGCTACCGGGCGAGCGGCTCGAATGGGTCGTGGAGCCAAAGGTGGACGGCGTGGCCGTGAGCCTGCGCTACGAAAACGGCCGGTTCACCGTTGGCGCCACCCGCGGCGACGGCACCACCGGCGACGACATCACCGCCAACCTCAAAACCATCCGCAGCGTCCCGTTGCATCTGCGCTGCGACCCGACCGACTGCCCCGAGGTGCTCGAAGTGCGCGGCGAGGTTTACATGCCCCGCGCCGGCTTCGAGAAACTCAACGCCGAACGCGCCGCGGCGGGCGAGGAACTGTTTGCCAATCCGCGCAACCCCGCCGCCGGCTCGCTCAAGCAGCTCGACCCCCGAATCGTCGCGCGCCGTCCCCTGGACATCGTGCTCTACGGAATGGGCGTGCTGCGCCCGGCCGCCGGACATCGCCCGCCGCAGACGCAGTGGGAGTGGCTCGAATACCTGCGCAAACTCGGTTTCAAAACCCCGGAGTGCGCCTGGTTTTGCCGCTCGGAGGAGGAACTCATCGCCGCAGTGAACGAACTCGACGCCGTGCGAAAAAATTTTCCCTATGAGACCGACGGCGCGGTCATCAAACTCAACGCCTTCGAGCAACAGCGCCGTGTGGGAGCGACCGCCAAGGCGCCCCGCTGGGCCATCGCCTACAAATACGCCCCTGAACAGGCCCAAACCAAACTCAAGGCCATCACCGTCCAGGTCGGCCGCACCGGTGCGCTTACGCCCGTGGCCGAACTGGAACCGGTCTTTCTGGCCGGCAGCACCATCAGTCGCGCCACCCTCCACAACGAGGATTACATCCGCGAAAAAGACATCCGCATCGGCGACACCGTTCTCATCGAGAAAGCCGGCGAGGTCATCCCGGCGGTGGTCGGCGTCGTCGCCAGCCGCCGCACCGGGGCGGAAAAAATCTTCCAGTTCCCGCGCACCTGCCCCGAATGCGGCTCCAAAGCCGTCAAATCCCTCGCCGCCGACGAAGCCGAGGCGGCCGTGTGGCGCTGTCCGAATCCCGATTGCCCGGCCCAAATCCGCGGCCGCATCGAACACTGGTGCTCGCGCGGGGCGATGGACATCGAGGGCGCGGGCGAGGTGTTGGTCGCGCAACTGGTCGGGCGCGGGCTGGTGCGCGACGTGGCCGACCTTTACCGGCTCAAGGTCGGGGAGGTCGCCGCGCTGGAGCGCATGGGCGAGAAATCCGCGCGCAATTTCATTGAAGCCATTCAGGCGAGCAAAGCGCGCGAAGCCTGGCGCGTGCTCTACGGCCTGGGCATCCTGCATGTCGGCGCCGGCGTCGCCAAATCCCTCTGCCGCCACTTCCCGTCGCTGGACGACATCTTTGAGGCGACGCCCGAGCAACTGATGCAGGCCGAGGACATCGGCGAGGTCATCGCTCAGAGCATCGTGCGCTGGCGCAACGACCCGGACAACCGCCGCCTGCTCGATCGCCTGCGCAAAATCGGCCTGAATTTTCAATCCGACCTTTACCGGCCGGCGGCGGCTGCCGGACCGCTGGCCGGTAAAACCTTCGTGCTCACCGGCACGCTCGCCTCCATGACCCGCGAGCAGGCCACCGCAAAAATTGAAGCGCTCGGCGGCAAGGTCAGCAGCAGCGTCAGCAAGAAAACCGATTACGTCGTGGTCGGCGCCGATCCCGGCTCTAAACTCGACAAGGCCCGTCAACTCGGTGTCAAAACGCTCACCGAGCAGGAATTCCTGAAACTCTGCGGCCCGTAAGAGGTTCAGGCGGCGCGCCGATGAAGCCCTCCGGCGGTCAAGCACCGACCGAACCCTGTCTCT
>JAOAIM010000149.1 GCA_026414705.1 Verrucomicrobiia bacterium
GTCCACATGCTTGCGGAGTTTCACCCTCACCCTGCCCCTCTCCCTCGAGGGAGAGGGAATTGCCCACGCCGCCATTCGTGCGCTTGTTCGCCCGGTGCTCACGCGCGGCCCTGTTCAAAGTTCAGAGTTTTGCGGGCAGGTGTCGGGGCTTTGGTTGGCCTGCCGACTACCAGTCGGCGGCACGGCAGATTTCCAATCTGCGCTACGCTTCACGCTCGCACGCTCCGACGCTCCCCTGTTCTCCTTTCCCCCGTTCCTGAGTTCCTCCTTCGTCGTTCGCTGTTCCGTGTTCGGTGTTCGATGTTCGACATGCGTTACCGAACAGTCCGGGCTCACGCCGTGAGCGCGGCGTCCCAGTCTTTCCAAACCGGCTCGTAGCCCAGCCGTTGAATCAAATCCGCCACCTCCCGCGCCGGGCGTTCGTCAGCGATCTCGAACTGCCCGGTCGCGCCTGACGGGGTCGCCGCCGCCCATTCGCTGGCCCCGGCGTCCACGATGCGACCGCGCACGGTCTGGTGAACATGCTCGCGGCCCGCGCCGGTGTAACCGCCCGGCTCGGTGTGACTGCCCGCGCTCATGAGCGTGATGCCCAGCGGGATCAACCCGTCTCGCAACCGCGCCGGCTCGCGCGTCGAAAGCACCAGCCCCACATCGGGAAATGCGATCCGAAACGCGCACACCAGTTGCGCCAGGTCGCGGTCGCTCATGTGCGTGAGCGGTTGGAACTCGCCCGCGCAGGGTCGCAGCCGGGGCAGCGAGATCGTCAAAAACGCCTTCCAGCAATGGCGCAGCAGATACTGCGCGTGGGCCGCCACGCAAATCGCCTCGTAGCGCCAGTCGGCCAGGCCGTAGAGCGCGCCGATGCCCAGGCGACGGAAACCCGCCGCATAGGCGCGTTCGGGCGTCTCCATGCGCCAGTTGAAATCCCGTTTGGGTCCGGCGGTATGCAACTCGGCATACACCGCCCGGTCGTAAGTTTCCTGATACACCACCAACCCGTCAGCCCCGGCCTGCACCAACGGGCGGTAATCCTCCGTGTCCATGGGCCCGACTTCGAGCGAGATGCTGGCAAACTCCGGATGCAACGCCGCCACGCACGCGCGCAGATACTCGCGCGACACAAACTTGGGATGCTCGCCGGCCACCAGCAGGAGGCTGCGGAAACCCTGTGCCGCCAGCGCGCGCGCCTCCCGCAACACCTCCTCAACCGTCAGCGTCACCCGCAGGATCGGATTGTCCCGCGAGAAACCGCAGTATTTGCAGTTGTTGATGCATTCGTTGGACAGGTAAAGCGGCGCAAACAGTCGAATGACCCGCCCGAACCGTTGCAACGTCAGCGCGTGCGAGCGCCGCGCCAGCAACTCCAGCATCTCGCCCGCCGCCGGTGAAATCAGCCGCGCAAAGTCCGCCAGCGAGAGTCGTTCGCGCGCCAGACTCTCCCGCACGGCGGCGGTGCCCGCCTCACGCGCCTGGCGACACAGCGCCGACACCGGCAGCGCGTCAAATTCAGTCACAAAGCTCACGCTCTCAGCCTAACAGGCTGCCGCGAAAAGTCGAGGCGTTGGCCCGATCCCAACCCTGCCTGCGGGAATGCCCTGCGGCTACCCCGCGCGGGCACACTTCGCAAACGGGGCCAGAGTGCGCGCCAGCCGTTGCAATTGCGCGCGCGTATGCGCCGATGAAACCACGAAACGGAAATAGCCGCCGGCGGGCGCGCCCGGATACCGGATCAGCGACGGATGGATGCCGTTGCGCATCAACGCCCGTTCCAGCGCCAGGGTTCGGCGTCGGTCCCGGAACATCAGGGACACGATCGGCCCGGGCGCATCGGGCAGCACAAAGCCGCTCTCGCGCAGTGCGCCTTTGAGCCATGCCGCATTCGACCGCAACCGCCGGTGAAGCCCGGCGTCGTTGCGCAAGAGGTTCAGCGCTGCCAGTGCCGCGCGCACCCACGGCAACGGCAGCGGCGTGCTGCCCGCAAACATGTGGCTGCGTTCCAGGATCGCCCGTCGCACCGATGCCGGCCCCAACACTGCACCGCCAAAACTCCCAAACGCCTTGCTCAAGGTGACGCACTGGATGACGTGTTCGCGCCGGATTCCACTGGCCGCCACCGTGCCCCGGCCACGCTCGCCGACCACGCCGGCCCCATGCGCGTCGTCCACGAGCAGCCATCCGCCCGGCGGAAGCAACTCCTGGTAGGCCCGCAGCGGCGCCACCCCGCCATCGTGGGCAAACAACCCGTCGGTCAACACCAACGGCCGGGCGCGCCGACCGCACCGCCGCAACACACGCTCGAAGTCCTTCACGTCCCGATGCCGGAATTTCAACACCGGACAGCCCAGCCACAACGCGGCATCGGCCAGCGACACGTGCGCGCGAACGTCCAGCAGCGCGTGGGTGAAACGGCCGGAGAGCGCCTGAGCCACGACCAGATTTGTCGCGTAGCCGGTGCTCACCAGCAGGGCGCTTTCCACGCCAAAAAACGCCGCCAGCTCGCACTCCAGCCTTCCATAAAGCGGGTCGTTGCCGGTCGTGAGCCGGGACGCCGCGACGTTGAGCACGCCGCGTTGCACGCCCTCGCTGAGCGCGCGGCGCACCACCGGATGCCACGCCAACCCCAGGTAATCGCAACCGCCAAAAAACAACCACGGGCGTCGCCCACAGCGAACGTGCGTGCGATCCACCAACTGCAACGGTTGCGGCTCGCTCATGCTTCCACAATGTCAGCCGGGCGGCGCGAAATCGAGCGAAACGACGCCCCGATCCATCAGGGCACATAACGGATGCCCTCTGATCGTTGCCAGCGACCGAAACGAGCCGCCGTTCGATTCGCACACACAGATGGAGGAACGCCCTCCAGAACGTTCATGAGTTCCGTTCTTGTCTGCGGCTGCTTGAAAGTTAAGGTCACGGGCGGGGTTTGCGACCATGCGCTATCGCCACACTCAGTTCGGCTGGATCACCGTCGGCATCTGCGGCGCCATCGTGCTGATCTTTGCGCTTTGCCCAACCCCGGCCCGCGCGCCCCGCGAATGGGTGTTTTCAATCCCCGCGATGGTCCTGGGAATCCTGGTGCTGCTCTTCGGCACGCTGACCGTCGAGGTGGACGACGAACGGATCCGGCTCTGGTTTGGCATCGGCCTGGTCCGCAAAACCATTCCCCTGGCCGACATCGCTTCATGCCGGCCGGTGCGCAATCGCTGGTGGTGGGGATGGGGCATCCGCGCGATCCCCGGCGGCTGGCTTTACAACGTCTCCGGTCTCGATGCGGTGGAACTGGTCTTGCGCAACGGAAGGATTTTCCGCATCGGCACCGATGAGCCGCAGCGGCTGTGGGAATTTATCGAGGCCAGGCGCAGCCGGGTCATTTGACACGCGGGCGCTTCCCCGGTTGCGGGACGGCTCAACCCGCGCCCATCTTGTGCCGCGCCAGTTGCCACGCCAGGCGCAATCCGTGCGCCAGCCCCAACGCCAGCAGCACCGCGCCGGAAATGCGCTCCATGCGCAGCAGCGTTTTTTCGCTGAACCGCCCGTGGCCGCGCGAGACGCCGTAACTCAGCGCCGCAAACCACAAACTCGTGCTCACCGCCACCCCGCCCACGCACGCGAGTTTCCCCGGCCAGGTCGGCTCAACCCAGTCGCGCGACACAAAGTTGGCCGCCAGCACAATCCAGAACACCAGCACCCCCGGATTGGCCAGCACGCGCACAAAACCGATCATGAACGCCGAGTGCGGATGCAGGCGCTCCTCGATGCGCTCCTCCAAACGGTCCGCCGCCGCTCCCAGTTGCACCGGCGCGACCACGCTCCGCGCGAACAGAAACTTCGTGCCCAGAAACAACAGAAACGCAAAGCTGAACACCTCCATCGCCGCCTTGATGCCGCGATCCGCAAAAAACGTGGCAAAACCCGTGAACGCCAGCGCGCAGTAGATCACCTCCATCGCCGACGCCCCCAGCCCGATCATCAGTGCCCACACAAAACCGCGTCGCGCCCCCTCGTTGAGAATCGTCAGATTGATCGGGCCGACCGGGATGCACAGCAACAGGCCGAAAATGAACCCGGTCAACGCGGCCGAAACAATGGGCGGCAGGCCAAACATCCGCTACGAGGCGTTGAGCGCGTTTTC
Organism: Verrucomicrobiia bacterium; assembly: GCA_026414705.1. Taxonomy (GTDB): domain Bacteria; phylum Verrucomicrobiota; class Verrucomicrobiia; order Limisphaerales; family JAOAIM01; genus JAOAIM01. The sequence goes on from JAOAIM010000149.1 coordinate 4,133, forward strand.
CTCCTCGTCCTCCTCCTCAATCTCGCGGCGCATCGCGCGCGAGATGTGCGGACGCACAAACCCGTAGAGCAGATACAGCGTGAAAAACGCCGGCAACACGTAGTAGAGAATTTTTTCGCGCAGCACCAGCAGGCAACCCAGAAACAACGCCGCGATGATCGCCTTGGTGAACGTGCTGGTGGAGCGCAACCCCAGCGACTTGAAACTCGGATACCGCACCGTGCTGACCATCATCGCCGACAAAAACACCAGCACCGCCGCCGGCACGTATTTCCACACGCCCAGCCCGCGCTCGTTCTCGTTCAGATGAATGATCAGCAGCGTCAGCGACGCCACCAGCCCCGCCGCCGAGGGAATGGGAAAACCGAGAAAATCCTTCCCCCCGCCGCTGCCCGCCATCGCCGTGAGGCAGTTGTATCGCGCCAGCCGAAACGCGCCGCACAACAGATAAATCGAGGCGATGAACCAGCCGATCTGCGGATGCGCCACAAACACGTCCGCCAACACCACCCGATGCACCAGAAACGCCGGCGCCACGCCAAAGGAAATCAAATCCGCCAGCGAATCAAACTCGCGCCCGAAGGGACTTTCCACCCCGGCAATCCGCGCCACCCGCCCGTCGAGCAGATCGAAAATGCACGCCAACAAAATAAACGCCAGCGCCAGCTTGATCGGCATCCAGTTGATCACCCCCTCCGGCGAGGGCGTCAGATCCGCCTCCACGATCTTGGTCAACGCCACAAACCCGCAAAACAGATTCCCCGCCGTCAGCAGATTCGGCAGAAAATAAATCTTCAGCCGACTGTCCACATCGTCGGCGTTCGACACGGTTCGTGGCGCGGGTGCACTCATGGTTCAGGCCCGGCAAACCGCGCCAGCACCGTCTCCCCCGCGCGCACCTTCTGTCCGGGTTGACAGTGCAGCGTCACGCCCGCCGGCAGATACAACTCCACGCGCGAGCCAAACTGGATCAGGCTCAGCCGCTCCCCACGCTCGACCCCCTCGCCCGCAGCGGCCCACACCACGATCCGCCGCGCGATCACCCCGGCAATCAAGCGCACGCCGATTCGCCGGTCGGGAAAACCCGACGGCTCGAAGCCCAACAACACGTTCTCATTGAACCGTCCGCAGTCGCTGCGCGTGGCGCTTAAAAACTGACCCTCGCGATGCCGCATGAAAACGATTTTGCCGCTCACCGGCGCGCGTTGCACGTGCACGTCGAAAATGCTCAGGAAAATTGAGACCCGCCGGCACGGCCCGCCCATGAATTCCCCCTCGGTGATCTCGTCCACCACGTCCACCCGCCCGTGCGCCGGGGACACGATCGCCAGCGCATCCGACGGCGCACGCGGTTCGGGATCGCGAAAAAAACACATCGTGAACGCGGCAAACAACGCCCACAGGCAGACCAGCGCAAACGCCATCCCGATGACCAGCGAGCCGATGATCGCGGCCAACACCCCGGCGACCAGCAACGCCACCAGCGCCGCAAACGAAAGCCAGACCAGTCGCAGCGCGGCCTGACGTGCCTTGCCCGCGTGTTTCATGCGCTCAAAGTAAAGGCCGCCCGATGCTGTTCCAACTCCAAACGGCGCATCTCCAACCCGCACACCTGCGCTCTTTCAACCCCAACTTCGGTGTTGGGGATTCCGCGTTCAGCATTCCATGTTCGCTGTTCGCTGTTCGTTGTTCGATGTTCGTTGTTCGATGTTCGTTGTTCGATGTTCACCAAAGCGCGCCGCCCGCGCTCCCTCTCCCAGCGGGAGAGGGACGGGGTGAGGGAGAACGCGTCGTGGGCATGAGGCTGTCCAAATGCTTGCGGAGTATCACCCTCACCCTGGCCCTCTCCCTCGAGGGAGAGGGAATTCCCAAGCCGCGCTCCGCGAACGCGGGAGCGTTTTGGAGTGCGGCGGCTTGCCGCCGCTTTGGCTCTGCCGACTTCCAGTCGGCGGCACGGCGGATTTCCAATCCGCGCTACGCTCTCGCGCTCCGACGCTCCACGCTCCCACGCCGTTTGCGACTTTGCGTCTTTGCGCCTTTGCGTTGAGAAGTGTTTTCAGCGGGACGCCGAAAACAGGAGGCCGGACGCTTGCGCTCGCGTTGGGTCACATTCGTTCGAGCACTTCAATGCCCAGCACATCGAGTCCCTGGGCCAGCACGCGCGCCGTCAGGTCGCACAACGTCAGACGGCTGGCGCGCACCGCGCCCTGGGCCTTGAGGACCGGACAGTTTTCGTAGAACTGGGCGAAGCGCCCGGCCAGTTCGTACAGGTAGTTGCAGATGAAGTTCGGCCGGGCATCGGCTGCGGCGGCTTCGAGCGCGAAGCCGAAGTTGAGCAGGTGCTGGCCCAGGGCGATTTCCTCCGGGGCGGACAATTCGAGCGAGGTCGGGGCGGGCGCGCTGGAGGGCGCCTCGTTGCCCTTGCGGAAGATGCTGCGGATGCGCGCGTAGGCGTATTGCAGGTAGGGCGCGGTGTTGCCGCTGAGCGCGAGCATCTTGTCCCAACTGAACACGTAATCGCTCTGCCGGTTGGAGAGCAGGTCGGCGTATTTGACCGCGCCGATGCCGACCACGCGCGCCACGGTACGTCGCTCCGGCTCGGATAGTTCCGGGTTTTTCTCTGACACAACGCGGTAGGCGCGTTCCTCCGCCTCGTCGAGCAGGTCGGCCAGCTTCACGGTTTCGCCGGAGCGGGTGCGGAAGGGTTTGCCGTCCTCGCCCAGGATCGAACCGAACCAGACGTGGGTCAGTCGCACGCGCGCGGTCTGCGGCAACCAACGGCGGCAAATCGCAAACACCTGCTTGAAGTGCAACTGCTGGCGGCCGTCGGTGACGTAAATGATCTCGTCCGGCTGCCACGTTTCGATGCGATACGCGACAGTGGCCAGGTCGGTCGTGGTGTAGTTGAATCCGCCGTCGCGTTTGCGAACGATCGCCGGGTGATCCTTCAACTCCGGGTTGTCCTCGAAAAACACGACCAGCGCGCCGTCGCTCTCGCGGGCGATGCCGCGGTCGCGCAACGCCTCGACGACGCCGGGCAAACGCGGATTGTAAAAACTCTCGCCCAGAGTGTGGTCAAACTTCACTCCCAGCCGCGCATAAATCGCATCGAACTGCGCGCGGGAAAGGGCGGTCATCTCCTGCCAGATGCGCAGGTTTTCCGGGTCGCCGCTCTGGAGTTTGACCAGTTCCTGTCGGGCGGCCTCGAGCGTGGCGGGGTTGGCCTCACACTCGGCGTTGATTTTCTTGTAGAGCCGCTCCATCTCGGCGAGCGGGTCGGCCCGGAGCGCGTCGGCGTTGAGGTCGCGTTTCCAACCCACGATCAACATGCCGAACTGTGTGCCCCAGTCGCCGAGGTGATTGTCGGTGATGACGCGGTGGCCCAGCCGCCGCAGCAGCCGCGCCAGGCAATCGCCCAGAATCGTGGAGCGAATGTGGCCCACGTGCATCGCCTTGGCCACGTTGGGCGAACTGAAATCCACGATGATTGTGCGCGGCGGGTTTGCCGGCTCGAAAAACAGCGGGCCGGCCGGTGCGGCGGCTGCCGCCGCAAGCGCCGTCGCGCGCGTGGCCGGGCGAAGACGGAAATTCAGAAAGCCCGCGCCGGCGACCTCCGCCGCGTCGCAGAGATCCGAAACGTTCAACCGCCGGAGGACGTCTTCGGCGAGGCGGCGGGGGTTGAGCTTGCGCGGCTTGGCCAGGGCCATGAGCGCGACGCACTGGTAATCGCCAAAGCGCGCCTCGGCACACGGGCGCACCACGACCGAGGCCAGGTCATCGGGCGCGCACTCGGGCAGAACGGCGGAGACGGCCTCGCGCAGACGTTGTTCAAGTTGTCGGTGCGGCAGCATGGTGGAGAGGGGCGCCGGCGGCGGGCGTTGTGCCTCTGACCGGCACGCAGCCTTGGAATGCGCGTCGGCTCCCGCGGGCCGGCCGGCGGGGCGGCGACCCGCTCATTTTCGGGAGGCTTCCTTGATGATGCGCAACATGGACTCGGCATCCGGCGCGGCCTCGAGGGCCTGGCGGAAGTCGGCCTTGTGCAGGAGCTTGGCGATGTTGGCCAGGGTGTGCAGATGCTTTTGAAACTGCCCTTGCGGCACCAGAAACAGCATCACCAGTCGCACCGGTTGATTGTCGAGCGCGTCGAAATTGACGCCGGTTTTGGAGCGACCGAGCGCGCCGACCACCTCGGTGATCAGATCGGTCGAAGCGTGCGGGATGCCGACGCCAAAGCCGATGCCGGTGCTCATGGACTGCTCCCGTTTGCGCACCACCGCCGCGATGGCGTTGCGATGTTCCGGGCGGATTTTCCCCGTCGCCACGAGATTATCAATCAATTCATCAATCGCTTCCCAGCGATTGGTCGCCCTCAAATCGGTGACGATTTGGTCTTTGGTCAAAATGTCCACCAGGTCCATAGGGCCCGTTGCAAAGCGGCATTTCGCCCCAAGCGTTGGCGCTTTTCAAGCGCGAATTCCCAAACGGGCGGCGCTTTTGCAGGTCCATTTTTCAGTCAGCCAGGTGCTTGAACTCCGCGGCTTGATTTTGGGACTGCGCCAACCGCTGTTCTGCTGCCCTGTTCTCGAATGAAGCCACCTTGAGCCCGGTCATCCGGGCGGCGGCGCGCCGCCTTCGCCGTGCGCGCGCCCGCGGCACGGGTTGCCAGTTCGACGGCTTGCGGGTCCGGCATTCTTCGCGTCAGACCGGTCGGCCAGACTCTCAACAGCGCGACTGCTGGATTTTCTGAGTGCCGACCAACGCATGGTGCGGTTCTCTCGCACCGCGCAAACACGCCGCCTTCGCCACATCGCCGACCGGCTGGGTGCAAGCGCACGCCGGCGGGCTGCGGGCCGCCCGGCCCCGGAGGGCAAACTCCGCTTCGCCGCTCGCGCCGATACAGCCTCGACGCTGCGCGGGCGCTGCGGCATAATTCGTGGCAGCGGTGGAGGCGCAGCGGCAACCAGACGCCCCCCCCGCCCAAATACCAACGCTGACCATGCCCATCAAAGTGGCCATCGTGGACGACGACGAAGGGATTCGCAGCAGCCTTGTCGCCCTGATCCGCCGCTCACCCACGTGCAAACTGGTGGGCGATTACCCCGATGCCGAAACGGCGCTGAAGGAAATCCCCCGGCAGCTGCCCGACGTGGTGCTCATGGACATCAACCTGCCGGGCATGAACGGCGTGGAATGTGTCCGCCACCTCAAGGCGCTGGTGCCCCACGTGCAGGTGCTCATGCTCACGGTTTATGAGGATAGCGACTCGCTGTTCAACTCGCTGCGCGCCGGCGCGAGCGGTTATCTGCTCAAGCGCACCGCCTCCACGCGCCTTCTGGAGGCCATCCGCGAAGTCAACGCGGGCGGTGCGCCCATGACCCCCCAACTGGCGCGGCGCGTGGTCCAATTCTTCGCTCAAACCCCGAGCAGCGACCCCAAACTGGCGCGGCTCACCCCCGGCGAAAAAGAGTTCCTCGACCAGCTCGCCAAAGGTTACGCCTACAAGGAAATCGCCGACCGCATGAACATCAGCATTGATACCGTGCGCAGCTATGTCCGGACCGTCTATGAAAAGCTCCACGTGCACTCGCGCACCGAGGCGGTCGTGAAATATCTGCGCGGCTGAAGCCCGGCCCGCCTCGGCGCCGGCCCCGGCCCGCGAAAAACCTGTCACCCCAAAGAACCCGGAGTGCGAAGGGCAGAGCGCATGCCA
>JAOAIM010000150.1 GCA_026414705.1 Verrucomicrobiia bacterium
CGAAACTCCAGAAACGCGGCGCGCTGGATTTGTTTCTGCGCGCTTTCCTTGTCCACCTCCGAAAGGCCGGGCAACTGCACCATGATGCGGTCGCTGCCGTAGGGTTGAATGATCGGCTCGGCGACGCCGAAGCGGTCCACGCGCCGTCGCAACACTTCCACCGCCTGCGAGAGCGCGCCCTCCAGTTCGGTGACCTGATTGGTGACGGTGACGACCTGGCCGGCGGCGTTGGTGACGGTTTCGACACTCACCAGCCGGTTGGTGTCGAGCCGCAGCACGAACATCGTGCCGCCCTGCAGGTCAATGCCCAGTTTGACGCGCCCGGAGGCCTCGCGCTGCAGCCGGTTGAGGATGGCCGTGGTCGGATACAGCTCGTTTTCGAGCCGGATGTGGGGGAAGTAGCGGGTGATGTCGTTGGTGCCGATGGCGGTCAAGAGGTTGCGGTAGGCGCGTTCGGGATGCTCCTTTTGGAGGGCGCGTGCCTGGGCGAGGATGTTGGAGAAAGTCGCGTCCGTGCTGCGCGCCCGTTGGGCGAAGACCTCGACCAGGTCGCGGCCCTTGGGCGGATAGATTTCGTAGAGCGCCCAGACGACGACCAGCGCGACAAAGAGTGCTTTCCAGAGGAGATTCCGGTTCATGACCAGGAGCCGCTCGGGCTAATCGCTGCCCCGCTCGGTGATTTCGGCCACGGAGGCCTTGGAGATTTCGAGTTTGGAGTCAGCGGAGCGAAGGGTGACGGTTTTTTCCTTCACGGTGAGCACGACGCCGCAGATGCCGCTGCTGGTGACGATCTTGTCGCCGGGCCGCAGGGTTTTGAGCAATTCGGCGTGTTGTTTGGCGCGTTTTTGCTGCGGGCGGATGAGCAGAAAATAAAAGATCACCAGCAACAGGATCAGCGGGATGAGGCTGGTCCAGAATGGCGGTTGCTGCTGCGGCTGTCCCGGTTGGGAGGGCGGCGGCGCCAACGCCAGCAGGGCGGGCAACGTGTTCCAGTCCATAAAATCAATGTTCAAGTGGACGCCGAGTCTAAAACGCCCGGCTGCTTTGGCAAGAATCAAAGCCCGATGCGCCCAACCTCGAAGGTTTCACACGCGCGCAATGTTGCGGCTTGGTGGCGCGGCCTTCGAGTCTGCCAGGTTGCGGATTTCGAATCCGCTGATTTCCCCCGCCTTTCGAGTCCGCCAACTGGGAATCGGCGATTTACTTGCTGGCGCCCGATCGCGGGGCCGTTTGGGCTGCTTCGGACTGCGCTGTGGCAGAGCCTGTGGCTTCCGCAACGCGGCCCAGGTAGTGGTCGCGCTCTCTACAAGCCGCGTGGGAAAAATTGCAATCCTCGCCGGTCAAAGGTCCGGGCCCAACTGGCCCCAGCAGCCGTCACGTCCCCGAGTCTGTGAACCGGAGGCCACACCGCCTGGGCTCTTGGCGGATCGTAGCCATGGTGCAGGGACGGCTGACCTGGGGCAGCGGCAAGGTTGTTAGCGCACCGACGGATTAGTCAAACGCGCTCTCGTGTAGCGGCACCACGCGACGTCGGGTGTAAAGCTTGGTGCGCGGGTGATTGTGCGTCCAGTAGCCGTGCGTTGCGGGGTTCGGCACATCGCTGCAGTCGCCCATTTCAAGGAAATTGTTGGGGGGCGGATCGCCCGGCCGATAAGGGGGCATTTTGAGATATTCGCTGTGCCCGTCGGCAGCGGTCGAAACCATGCCGTTTTCATGGCGGCGGTGGCCGGGCGAGCCGGGCGGGATGTTCCATGTGGCGAGCACCGGGTCTTCCAAGCCGCCGGAGCGGGTCGTGCACACCGCGCCCGGGCCTTTCTCAATGAACATCCAGTAAATGGACGGCTTGCGAACCATCGCGCCGGTGATGGGCCGCTCGCGATCCTCCAGGTCGCTGAGCAAATAGCGATTACCCTGGAAGTGAAGCTGAAATTTCCAGTCGCCCCTGGGCGGGGTGGTCACGCTGGGGCAGACGTAAACGCGCGGTTGATTGGTCGAGCGGTGGCCGCCCATGTAAGCCAGCAGTTGCATCGGCCAGGCGTAAGGGTCCACGACGCTGCCCGGCCCGGTGTCGGGGCCGTAGCAACGGTTGCCGAACGGGTAGGCGTCGTTGTTATCGTCCCGATACATCAGGGCGGCCGTGCCGATTTGCCGGGATTGGTTGAGGCATTGAATGCGTTTGCCTCTGGCTTTGACCTCCCCCAGGGCAGGCAGGAGCAACGCCGCCAAAATCGAGATCACGGCGATGACCACGAGCAATTCGATCAGAGTAAACGCGCCGCGTCGCATTAGGATTGGCAGATGCAGGTTCATTTTCATCTCGAAGCGAACAAATCAAAACCGACAGGTTTCGAGGTTGAAATTCGTGCCAAAGCAGACCTGGATTTTCACGGGGGGTCGAGTTTGATGATGCGGTTGCGCGGGTCGTAAACGATGCGTTTGCCGGGCGGTGGCGTGGGCAGGCGCGGCAGCTCTCGAATGCGCATCAGCTCTTGCAAAGACTCGGGTGTATCCCGGGTGCGCACAATGTAGCGGAGCAATTCCTGATTGTAGGCAGCCAAGACTTCGGGTGTGGCCGGCTCGCCACCGCGGAGGCGGATGGCCGGGGGCGGCGGTTCAATGCCCTCCCGAATGGCGATGGCCTGTTGGAGACGGGCCTTTTCCAGCACCTCGGGCGATGAGTCGGGATTGATGGGGGCGAGCTGCTCCGGCTTGATGACGGGCGGCTCTTCCTTGCGGCCGCAGCCGGGGACGGCAACGGCCAAAAACAACAACGCAAAGCAGGCGGCAGGGGGCAACCCGACGAGCTTTAACGCGACTTGTCGGCAACGCCTTTCGCACGGCCTGATGTGGTTTTCAGCCCGCCATCCTTCCGTTTTCATGCGTTCCGAACCTTCGGGCACGGTTCGTCAAACTCGAAACGTTTTCCCGTGCCGCCTAGCATTCAAAGCTCCCACGCTCTGTTTCAACCATCGGCTGATACGAGTCATTTAAGGTGGTCCGAAGCAAGTGACCCGGTGCGCGCTGTCCCGGGAAAACCTAGCCACAGGCAGTAGCATGTCAAGCTCCGATCGGCGCGGCGGCCGCCGCGCAGTCGGTTTGAGCGGGTTGCTCAGGGAGATGGCCCAGCGTTGGTCTGAGGTCGAAGTTTTACCGAAGCAGACAACCAGGATCCTCTGGGGATGGGTCATTGGTCCGCCGTGGTGATGCCCGGTCACCGGACCATGTCCTGAGTCGAATCGCTGGTGTCCAAAACCAGCGGGGTCGTGACGCCGATGACCGGCGGTTTGGTTTTGGAGCCGCGCCAAACGTGCATTTCGGAATGTTCGTCGGCAAACGAGAGGCCCGAGCCGCTGTCGCGATTGCTGGGGGGCGGGGGCCGTTTCGACTGCGCCGGGCACTCACTAATGCTGTCGGGTGCTTTCGTCAATAAACCACCCAGTTTTTGAGGGACTCCAAACTTCATGCTTGTTGGGTCTGATTGCGCCCGAGTCATCGCCTGTTCGAGGCCCGGCGTTGGTGGCAAGCCTTTGAATGCCGAGGTCGGCTGACGCGCCGGGCCGATTGCCAAAAAGGGCTAAACCATTGCCAAGCTCCGGTGAGTTGCCGACACTGCGGCTGGCCAGCTTGAACGGCATCGCGTTGCCATGCTTGAACCGTTGTTTCAACCGCGCGCCGTGGCGATTCTGGGTGCGTCCCGGAAGCCCGACAAGGTCGGGCACGCCTTCGTGGCCAACCTGCTTCGCAGCGGGTTTCAGGGCCAGATCGTGCCCGTCAACCCGCAGGCCGACGAGATTCTGGGCCTCAAATGCTATCCAACGCTGGAAGCCTACGGCGGGCACATTGATCTGGGCATCATCGTCGTGCCGCCGCCGGCGGTCAAAGACGCCATCCAGAGCTGCATCCGTGCCGGGGCGCGCTACGTGACGGTGATCACGGCCGGGTTCAAGGAGGTCGGCGCCGAGGGCGCGGCGCTGGAGCAGGAGCTGGTCAACTTGTGTCGCTCGCAGGGCGTGCGGCTCATGGGCCCCAACTGCTTAGGCATTCTCAACACGCACCATCGGATGAACGCGACGTTTGCGCCGATGGTCCCGCCGCCGGGCAACATCTCGGTGATCTCGCAGTCCGGAGCGTTGTGCGTGGGGATTCTGGACTGGGCCGCCCAACAACGGCTGGGCATGGCCAAGGTGGTAAGCATCGGCAACAAGGCCGATTTGAATGAGGCGGATTTTCTCCAGGCGCTCGCTGAAGACCCGCAAACAGGCGTGATCGCGAGCTACCTCGAGAGCATCACTGACGGAAACAAGTTCCTTCGGATCGCGGAGGAGGCCGCGTCGCGCAAGCCCGTGGTCATCCTCAAGGTCGGCGTCACGCAGGCGGGGGCGAAGGCTGCCTCCTCCCACACCGGCAGTCTGGCGGGGGCGGACATTGCCTATGGGGCGGCGTTCAAGCGAGCCGGGGTGATTCGGGCAGAGAACTTTGAATCGCTTTTCGATTACGCGCTGGCGTTCGCGTCGCAGCCCTTGCCGGCGGGCAATCGCGTGGCCGTGATCACCAACGCCGGCGGGCCGGGCATCATGGCCGCCGACGCCGCCGAGACGCTCGAATTGAAAATGGTCACGCCGGGCGAAGCCACGCGGGCGCGCCTGCGCGAGTTCCTGCCCGCAGCCGCCTCGGTGAACAATCCGGTGGACGTGATCGGCGACGCGACGCCCGACCGCTACGTGCAGGCGCTGGCGGTGTTGCAAGAGGACCCGGAGGTGGACGCGCTGGTGGTGGTGGTGACGCCACAAAACATGACGCAACCGCCCGTGCTGGCCGAGCAACTGGCCGCGACGCACAACCGCAAAAAACCACTGCTGACGGCCTTCATGGGTGGCGACGCGGTGGCCGAGGCCAAAGCCACGCTCATGGCGGCGGGCATCCCAAATTATCCCTCGCCGGAACGGGCCATGCACGCGCTGCGCGCGCTGTGCGATTATGCCGCCTGGCGGCGGCGTCCCCCGCGCATTGTGACGCGTTTTCCCGTCAACCGCCGTCGCGTGGACCGGATCATTCAAATGCAGATTCGCAGCGGCCTGGCGCAGGTGGGAGAGGTCGAGGCCAAGGAGATTCTCCGTGCCTACGATTTCAACATTCTCGACGGCCAACTGGCGCGCACGGCGGATGAAGCGGTCGAGGTCGCCGAGCGCATCGGGTATCCGGTCGTGCTCAAAATTTCTTCGCCCGACATTTTGCACAAATCCGATTTCGGCGGGGTGCGGATCAATCTGGCCAACGCCGAGCAGGTGCGGGATGCGTTTGACCTGATGATGCTGCGGATACAGCGGCGCGCGCCGCGCGCGCACATCCGGGGCGCTTACGTCGAGCAAATGGGCCAGCGCGGGCGCGAGGTGATTCTGGGCATGACGCGCGACCCGCAGTTCGGGCCGATGCTCATGTTCGGTCTGGGCGGCATTTTCGTGGAGGTGATGAAGGACGTGACGTTTCACCTGGCGCCGATCACGGCCGATGAGGCGATGCAAATGCTCAAGGGCACGCGCTCGTATGCGTTGCTGCGGGGCGCGCGCGGCCAGGCGCCGGTGGACCTGGAGGCGATTGCCGCGGCGCTCCAGCGCATCAGCCAGTTGGCGACCGATTACCCGCAGATTCTGGAGCTGGACATCAATCCGTTCATCGTCGGGCCGGTGGGCGTTGAGCCTTACGTGGCCGATGCGCGCATGACGCTGCGGTTGCCTGAACGGGAAAACGAGGAGGCCGCGCGATGAATCTCTCCGGCAGTGTCGTGGCGATGAAAACCGAACGACCGAGTTTCGATCCGCACTGGCGCAAAAAGTTCAAGGCGCAGATTCTCAGCGCCGAGGAGGCCGTGGCGCGCATCCGGCCGGGCCAGCGGGTGTTCGTCGGAACGGGTTGTGGCGAACCGCTGTTGTTGGTGCGCGCGCTGGCCAAACGCGCCACCGAACTGCCGGACACTGAAATCGTGCACCTGCTCACCTTTGGCGAAGCGCCCTACGCGCACCGCGAGATGACGCAATACTTCCGCGTCAACAGCTTCTTCATCGCAGAAAACGTCCGGCACATCATTCAGGAGGGCCTGGGGGATTACACGCCGATTCACCTCTCGGACATCCCGCGGCTGTTTGAGTCCGGCCAGTTGCCCCTGGACGTGGCCCTGATTCAGATCACCCCGCCGGACGGCGACGGGCTGTGCAGCCTGGGGGTGTCGGTGGACATTGTGAAGAAGGCCGCCGAAAACGCGTCGCTGGTCATCGCCCAGGTCAACCCGAACATGCCCCGCACACTGGGCAACAGCTTCATTCACGCCTACGACGTGGACATTCTGGTGCCGGGAGACGAGCCGATTTTGGAGGTGCAACCGCCCGAAATTGACGACGTCACGCGCCAGATCGCAGAGAATCTGGCCTCGCTCATCGAGGACGGCTCGACGCTGGAGGTCGGCATCGGGCGCATCCCGCAAGCGTTGCTGAGCTTTCTCCGGGACAAGAAAGACCTCGGCCTGCACACTGAAATGATCACCGACGGCGTTATGGATTTGATCGAGGCCGGGGTGATCACCGGTGCGCGCAAAACGCTCGACCGGGGCAAGGTTGTGGCCAGCTTCTGCCTCGGCACGCGAAAGCTCTACGACTACATCCACAACAACCCGGTTTTCTCGTTTCAGCCGACCGAATACGTCAACAATCCGAGCATCATCACCCAGCAGCACAAGATGGTCGCCATCAACACCGCCCTGGAGATTGACCTGACCGGTCAGGTGTGCGCCGACTCGCTTGGCTCGAAGTTTTTCTCCGGCGTGGGCGGGCAGGTGGATTTCAACCGCGGCGCGGCCAAGGCCCCCGGCGGCAAGGCGATCATCGCGCTGCCCTCCACCGCCCAGGGCGGCAAGGTCTCGCGCATCGTCACCCGGCTCAGCCCCGGCGCGGGCGTCGTGACCACGCGCGCCGGTGTCCAATACGTCGTCACCGAACACGGTGTGGCCTACCTCCACGGCAAAAGCGTGCAGGAACGCGCCCTGGCGCTCATCAGCGTGGCGCATCCGAATTTCCGCGAACAACTCTTGCGGGAAGCGATCGAGGCGAAATATCTCTCGGCCGAAATGGCCGATGTGGAGGGCAAAATTCACGTCGGGCCCAAGGAACTGCGCACGACCTACCTGTTGAGTGACGGCACGCTCATCAACTTCCGCCCGATTCATCCCACCGACATGCCGCGGATGCGCGACCTGTTCTACAAGCTCTCCGAGGCGACGATGTATTACCGGTTCATGAGCCGGCAGAAATTCGTCTCGCGCCGCCAGATCAAGGAGTTCGTTTACATTGACCACCGCAACGACGTGACGATTGTGGGCACGCTGCCCGAAGCCTACGGCGAGGAGATCATCGCCATCGGCAGCTATTACCTCGACCCCAAAACCAACCTCGCCGAAGTGGCCTTCGTGGTGGCCGACGCCTGGCAAAACCACGGCATCGGCACGTTCCTGCTGCAACACCTGATGCGGATTGCCCGGCGCAACGGCATTCGCGGATTCACCGCCGAGGTGCTCGCCGAAAACAAGGCCATGCAGGCCGTCATCGGCAAGTCCAACACGAAAGTCCGCAGCCGTCTCGAAAATCACGTCATCAGCTACGAAATGCTCTTCGAGTAGGCGCTCCCGTTCCGGCTCTCTCCGGGCCGGACGGGTGCCCGCGGCCTCATTTGCCGGGCGGACGCTGCCGGTCGCTGCTGTCTTCCGGCGGCTGAAATGCCGCTCGCCGTGGAGCGAACCGGGGGCTTTATCGTCCAAAAAATAAAGGCGCGCAGGGCTGTGCCCTACCCCGCGCGCCTCCTCGTGCCTCTCTGTGCGTCGCCTTGGTTGCCTGACGGTGCCGTCAGGCTTCTGGCTAGCGGAAGCCAGTGGCGACTGTGCGCTGCTCAATTAACAGGCCGTCCGAAGTCCGCCAACCCACATGAATATGTGGGGTGATGTTACGAGATCGTGTCGTTCCAGCCCCGGTCGGGCCGATTTGTCACGAACTGGCACTGGTGTAGCGCCGCACCGAAATCCGCCAGACCCATTCCGACACCAGTGGACAAATCACCGCCATCGCCAGCAGCAACAGCAGCTTCGGTGAGGTGAGCGTTTCGACCAGCAGGCGCACCGGCACGTTGGCCACCAAGAGCATCGGCAGCGCGAACGTAAACACCGCCCGGAACAGCCCGCGCGGGAACGCCTCGTCGGGCATCCGGGCGATTTGGAACAGGTTGTAGTAACCCCACACCAGCCCCTGGGCGCGCACCGTCCAGAAGCACACCGTGGCGAGCATGAACATCAGCGAGTAATGGATGGCAATGCCCGCCACGCACAGGGCCAGAAAACCAAGCACTTGCCCCGGCGTGGGCGACAGCGCCAGTTGCCGCGCCGCATACACCATCACCACCACCGCCGAGGCCGCGTTCACAAACGCGCCCAGGTCCAGTTGCCGCAGCGACACGATGAAGCGGGTGTTGACCGGTTGCAGGAGAAGAAAATCGAGTTTGCCCGTGCGCACCAGCTCCGAAAGGTTCGCGCAGTTGATCAGGAAAAACGCCTGAAAGAGTTGTTGAATGAAATGGCTCGCGCCCACCAGCAGAACGACCTGCCACTTCGTCCATGTGCCGATCGCCTGGGTGTGCAGGTAAATCACGCCCACGAAGCTCAACTGCAAACCGAACCAGAGCAGTTCCACGACGATCCAGAGCAGGAAATTCGTNTTGAACATCGTCTCGCGCGTCACCGAATTGCGCCACAGCGCCGCGTAAATCGCGACGTAACGCGCCAGCGTTCGCGCCGGCCGCCACAACGGCGCGCCCGGCTCCGCGTGCCGTGCTTCCGAACCGCTCATTCCCGCGCGTTGTTCCATCTGCTGTCCTCCTGCTCCGCCCACCGCTGCGTCAGCCGCCCGCTGCCGCGTAATGGCGAATGCCCCGCGCCCATGCCCAGCGCGCCGCCGCATAGGCCGCCAGCACCCAGCCCAGTTGTATCAACAACCCTTGCGCAAGCTCCGCGCCCGTCACCTTGCCCATGTAAATGCCCACGGGGAAATAGAGTTGATACGGGAACGGCGTGAAGAACAGCGCCCGCTCCAGCGCGGGGGGCAGCAGGTCCAGCGGAAACAAATGCCCGCTGGCGATATACTCAAACGCATACAGGATGAAAATGAACGTCGAAACCTCCAACACCCAGAACGCGAGCATCGCCGTGGCGTAGGAGAGAAAAAACTGCAACAGCGCCGTGAGCACCAGCGACACCAGAAAGCAGGCAAACGTCGCCGCATCCGGCGGCAGCACAAAGTACTGGCGCAACGCCAGAACCAGGCACAGCAACGGCACGGCGGCCACCGCCACATACGCCACCCGCCCGGCCACAAACAGCCCGAGCCGATACCACAGGTAATCCACCGGCTTGAGCAGGAACTGGCTGATGTTGCCGTCTTTGATGTCAGCGGCGATCTGCCAGTCGTCCTCGTTCACCGCCGTCAATGCGTCCACCAGCGTGATCAGCAAATAGTAGGAAATCATTTCCGCCAGCGTGTAGGTGGCCACGGTGGCGTCCCCGCCCTTGGCGGCATAAACCGTGCGCCAGAGCAGCAACAACGCCGTCAGCGGAATGAACCCCAACAGCGTCCGGGCCAGAAAATTGAACCGATACGCCAGGTTGTTCTGAATCCCGATGTTCAGGATGTGCCAATACTTGTTCATGCTGCGCCGGCGCGCCCTCGGGCGCACGGGGCGCGAGCCGACCGACCCGCGCCGGT
>JAOAIM010000014.1 GCA_026414705.1 Verrucomicrobiia bacterium
GTTGGGATTTGCGGTCCTCCTGGCTCTGATTCCGTTCATGGCCAGTAGCGGTCCTGAGCCGAGCTGGGAGGCGGCGCTGGTTCTCTGGCTTGCAGTGGGCATCGCGGCGGACGTTGGATTTGGCGTGTGGGCGCACCACAAGCTGCTGACCGAATTTCGCGCAAGGGCGGCGGAACGCTACGCACCCCGGCCGCCCTGGTGGCGGCGATGGCGCGGTGCGGAAGCGGCATCCGCGCCGGCGTCCCACGCCGGATAATTTACTTGAGAGCGCCGGTGGAGTTGGTTTTATTGGGGGCGACGGAGAGATGGCCGAGTGGCTGAAGGCGGCGGTTTGCTAAACCGTTATACGGCCAAAAGCCGTATCGGGGGTTCGAATCCCCCTCTCTCCGCCAGTTCATCGGGAGGCACGACGAGTTCAAAACCCGATTTCCCCCAGAGTGATGTTGTCTGGTTTGCCAGTCGGACCAAACCCTCAAGCGCCGCAGCTCCCGAATTCAGAGCCGACCGAAACGGGCCATTGACAGCCGTCGGTGGGTTTGATTTTCTGAACGTCCCCGTGCGGGGAAAGCTATGTATGCTGTTCTGGAAACCGGAAGCAAACAGTATCGCGTGACGGCGGGCGACACGCTCGAGGTCGAGCGCCTGCCCGCGGAAAAGGGCGCCACCGTCACGCTGGATCGCGTCCTGATGGTCAACGCCGATGGCAAAGTCGCCATCGGCACGCCCACCGTGACGGGCGCGTCGGTCCTGGCCGAGGTCGTGGACCACATTCGCGGCGAGAAGAAAATCATCTTCAAGATGCGCCGCCGCGAGGGATACCACAAAAAGCAGGGGCATCGGCAGGAGCTGACCGTGATTCGCATCAAGGAAATCAAGCTTCCGGGGTGAAGGGACGGGGTGAACTGACACGAGGCAGGAGGATTTATGGCGCACAAGAAAGGGCAGGGCAGCGTCCGAAACGGGCGCGACAGCGTTAGCAAACGGCTTGGCGTGAAAGCGTTTGGCGGCGAGTTCGTGACCGCCGGCAGCATTCTGGTGCGGCAGCGCGGCACCAAGTTCGTGGCCGGACGCAACGTCGGCGTCGGGCGGGACTGGACGCTCTTTGCGCTCAAGGACGGGCGCGTGCATTTCGACAAGCAGGGTCGGCGCGTCAACGTGCTGGCCGAGCCGGCCCCGGCGGGCAACTGAACGCTGTCGCAGCCCCTTTCCGGCGAGGCCCCGACGCCTCGCCTTTTTTGTTGCCGGGAAACGCTCCGCTTCCCGAACGTCGAAAGTAGGCAAGCGCGTCCCCGGTTGCGCCCGAAACCCCGTCGGGACGAGCGGCCCTCGGACACCCAACAGCATGTTCGTTGACGAAATCAAAATTTACGCGCGCGCAGGTCACGGCGGCAAAGGCTGCGTGGCTTTCCGCAGGGAGAAATACCGTCCCAAGGGCGGCCCTGATGGGGGCAACGGCGGACGCGGCGGCGACGTGATCCTGCAGGCCGACCACGACCTCAACAACCTCATCGCCCAGTTCTACCAGCCGCGACTCATCGCTGAAGACGGCGAAGCGGGCATGGGCAAGGGTATGGACGGACGGGCCGGACGCGATCTGATCGTGAAAGTGCCGTGCGGCACGCTGGTGTGGCGACTGACGCCGCGCCAGACCGGCAGCGCCAACCCGACCGCTTCAATCGTCGCGGCGCAGCCACATATCGAGCCGCCCGCGATCCTCACTGCCACGGCGCGCCGACCGCTGTTGCGCTCCAGCGCCGGCGGCGCCAGAGCCGTCGAGATCAACCTGGCCGAAGAACCGGCCCGGCCGCTGTCGCCCGGCAGCCGCCCCCGGGGCGAGTTGATCGCCGACCTGACCGAGCACGGACAGCGGTTCGTTTTGTGCAAGGGCGGGCGTGGCGGCCTGGGCAACAAAAACTTCGTCAGTTCGGTGCGTCAGGCGCCGCGTTTTGCGCAGCCGGGTGAACCGGGCGAGGAAGGCGAGTTTTTGCTGGAGCTGCGGATGATTGCGGACGTGGGGCTGGTAGGTTACCCCAACGCGGGGAAATCCACCCTGCTGCGAGCCATTTCCCGCGCGCGGCCAAAGGTGGCGCCCTACCCGTTCACGACGCTGCATCCCCAAATTGGCATCGTGGAGTATGCAGACTACGGTCGGTTGACGGTGTGCGACGTGCCCGGGCTGATCGAGGGCGCGCATCGAAACGTCGGTCTGGGCCACGCCTTTCTGCGCCACATTCAGCGCTGCAAAATCCTGGTGTTGCTGCTGGACATGGCCGGCACCGACAACCGCGCCCCGTGGGACGATTACCGCAACCTCCTGCGCGAACTGGAGCTCTACGACCCGGCGCTGCTGGCCAAACCCCGCCTGGTCGTGGCCAACAAAATGGACGAGCCCGCCGCCGAAGCGAATCTCAAGACCTTCCGCCGCAAAGTGCCGCGCACGCGCGTGCTGCGCATGGCGGCCGCGTTCGACCAGGGCATCGAGGAATTCAAGCGCGAAATCCGCCGCGCCGTTGCCCGCGCCAGCGAAGCCCCGGCGAACACGGCGCGCGCCGCCCTCTGATCGCGCTCGGCCGGCCGGGGCTCGAACGCTTCAGGAAGGTCATGGGACAGATGCTGGATTTTTGAGCGGGCCGTTGTTTTCCTTGTGCGGGCTGTCGCCGAGGCGCCCGGGGCACCGTTCATGAGAGAGCAATTTTATGCGAAACTCGAGCTGCTGATTGCCGAAGCGCGGCGTCGGCGCGTCTCGGGCTTTGGCGAGCAGGAACCGGAGGAGGCCACCAAACAACTGTTGCTCGAACCGTTGTTTGAAGCGCTGGGCTTCGCTGCGCCACAGGGCATCGTTCGCGAGTTCAAAATCGCCAATGATTCGGTGGACTATCTGCTGCGCGGTGCGGGCGAGCGCCCGCTGTTGTTTGTGGAGGCGAAAAGCCTGCACGACTGTCCCCGGGACAGCCTCTTTGAGAGACATCGCGAACAGGTCTGCCGCTACATTCAGAACTACCGGCTGAGCCCCGAGGTCACCCGCATGGAACAGCCGGTGACCTGGATCCTCCTGACCAACTTCGTCCAGTTCCACTTCATCCGCGTCAACGAAGCCGCGCCAACGTTCGTTTTCACGCTCGATGAACTCTGGCCACGCCGGGCCGAGCTGTGGGAACTGCTGGCGCGCGAAAACCTCGAAGCCAACCGCATTGACGAACTCTACGATCAGCAGCTCAAGGCCGATCTGGATCGGCGCTTTCTGGCGGACTTGAAACGCTGGCGGCTGCTGCTGGCCAACGGGTTGGCGCTTCGCAACCCGGAGCGCCCGCTTGAGCACTACAAGCTTGCCAGCCAGCAACTCCTCGATCGCTTCCTCTTCTGCCGCATGCTGGAAACGCGCCGCCTGCTCGAATACAACCGGCTCGCCCGCGCCTACCACCAGTATCAGGGGCTTTACGGCCGCGCCGCCAAAACCTTTGCTCAGGTCCTGCGCGAAACGCTCTTCCTGGAAATCAAGAACGATTTCAACACCGAGCTGTTCACCCAGCCGTTGCTGTGCGACGAACTGGACCTTGACAATGCCGCCGTGGCGGTCGTCCTGGGCCACGAACCGCTCGGCCCGGAACTGGCCGCCACCTGCGGTTTTGAAAGCGGCCAGGCCGAGTTGCTCGCCTTCCGCCACCTCTACAGCTACGACTTCAGCCGCATGTCCGGCGATGTCATGGGCGCGGTGTATGAACGGTTTCTCGCGCACGAGTTGGAGCAGAAAAACGGGCGCATCGTCATCGTAGAAACCAACGCGCTGCGGAAAAAAGAGGGCATCTACTACACGCCCAAATACATCGTGGATTTCGTCGTCGAACAGACGCTGGGCGAAAAAATTCGACCGATTCTCGCCGAGGCCAAAACGCTGCTCGGCTACGGAAACTACAAGGACGCGCACGCCAAAATCCGCGAACTGGCGCATCTGAAGGTGCTCGACCCGGCGATGGGGTCAGGCTCGTTTCTGTTGGTCGCCTTCGACGCGCTGGTCAGGGCCTACACCGATTACAACGCCGCATGCCGGCGCATCAAAAAAGACCGCAACGGCGGCGGGGCGCTCTTCGACGCCGACCTGCTTCTGCCCGAAGAAGTGCTCGACCCGTCCTGGCACGTGCTGACCGAGAACCTCTTCGGCGTGGACCTCGACCCCCAGGCGGTGGAGCTGGCCAAACTCAACCTCTGGTTGCGCTACATCGAGATCAACCGCGACGCTGTTCTCGAACAACTGCGCGTCGGACGAGCGCGCCGCCGTCCTCTCAACCTCCTGCCCGAACTGACCCGCAATCTCAAACGCGGCAATTCGCTCATCGCGGACCCGGCCGTGGCGGGCGATGCCGCGTTTGACTGGCCAAAGGAATTTCCTGAAATCATGGAGCGGGGCGGCTTCGACGTCGTCCTCGGCAACCCGCCCTATGAACGCATTCAGACCCTGCAGGCGCACGCGCCCCAAGTCGTCGAGTGCCTCAAGAAAACCTATCGCGCTGCCGCCAGTGGCAACTTTGACATCTACGTCTGCTTCATCGAACGCGGCCTGCAAATGCTCGGCCCGCAGGGACTCCTCGGTTTCATCTGTCCGAACAAGTTTTTCCAGGCCGAATACGGCCGGCCCTTGCGGACGCTGCTGACCGAAGGCCGCCATGTCCGGCAAATCCTGTCCTTCGGCCACGAGCAGGTTTTCCCCCAGGCAAGCACCTACACCTGCCTGCTGTTCCTTCAGCGGCAGCCGCACGACCAGCCGGTTTACGTCAAGGTGGATGACCTCGATGCGTGGCGGCAGAGCGGGCAGGCAGCAAGCGGCCGCATTGCCTCGATCGGTTTCGGCCCTCAACCGTGGAACTTTGTCCTGGCCAACGGCGCGGAATTGTTTGAAAAGCTCAACCAATTCCCGGTTCGGCTCCGGGACGTGGCCGAGCGCATCGCCCAGGGCATCCGCACCAGCGCCAACCCGGTTTACGTGCTGGAGTTGCGCCGGGCCGACGCCAAAAAAGTCGTCGCCTTCTCCGAACAACTGCAGCGTGAGGTGACCCTGGAACGCAAGGCGGTCGCCTTTTTTCTCCAAGGGCAGAACATCCGCCGCTACTTTTTGGAACCGTGCCGCCAGGTCGTCGTCTTCCCGTATCGAATCCGCAAGGGACACGCCGAACTCATCCCGGAAACGGTGTTGCGACGGCAGTTTCCGCTGACCCACGCCTACCTGCGCGAAAACAAAAAAATCCTCGAGGCACGCGAAGACGGACGGATGCGCGGCCAGCGGTGGTATGCGTATGTGTATCCCAAAAACATCGAGTTGATGCACACGCCGAAAATTCTCGTGCCTGACATCGCCAATTTCGCCTCGTTCGCCCACGATGAAAACGGCCAGTTCGCCTTCACCGCCGGTTACGGGATCACGTTGAAAGCCGATGCCGGCCCCTCGCCGGCCTACGTGTTGGGCCTGCTCAACAGCCGTCTGCTGGACTTTTACCTCAAGCAGGTCAGCACCAGCCTGCGCGGCGGCTACTTCCGCTACTTCTCGCAGTTCATCGAACAACTGCCCCTCAAGCTCATTGACCGAAACAACAAACGCGAAGCGCGTCTGGAACGCGACATCATTGAACGCGTCGAAAAAATTCAGCTCGCGCACCGGCAAAAGGCGGCTTTGTCCGCCACGTTGTCCCGGCTCATTGCTCACCGCTCCCGCTCCCCGTGCAACCTGGCCCATTACCTTGGCGCTGACTTCGCCTCCGCTCTCAAACCCGAAATCCTCCTCGACGATGTGCAACGAACCGGATTCGTTCACGCCATTCAAATCGAGGCCGACACCAATGGCCTTCTTCTGAGCGCCAAGGTTGCGGAGCAACTCGACGCCCCACCGCGCCCGATGCCCGTGCTGCGACTGGGCTGCCGCAATGAGCCACTGCGGTGGTTCCTGTTCGCGGCCTGGAAGCAGTTTCTGACCGAACACGCCCGACTGAAAAAATGGAGCAAGGGGCGACACCCCGATTCGGTTTACCGGCTGCTCGTAAACACATTGGAACCCCTGGTTTGTTTTTCGAGCGACGCGGACGAGAATCTCCGCGCAATTCACGACCTGATGAGCGCCGTCGAACGCGAAGCGGGCACCGCAGACCTGGCAGCGGTGGAGGCCGAGATCGAACGCCTGGACCGCGAGATTGACGCACGCGTGTATGAGCTTTACGGCCTCACGCCGGACGAAATCGCGCTCGTGGAAGGGCGCCAGCAATCACGTTTTCAACCATGACCGAACCTGCGATCACACCGGAACTGGTCCGACAGCACAACCTCACGCCGGAGGAATTCGAACGCATCCGCGAAATCCTCGGACGCGACCCGACCTACACCGAGCTGGGCATTTTCTCGGTGATGTGGAGCGAGCATTGCAGCTACAAAAACACCCGTCCGCTGCTGAAACTTTTTCCCACGCGCTCGCCGCGGGTGCTGGTGGGCGCGGGCGAGGAAAACGCCGGGATCGTGGACATCGGCGACGGGCTGGCGATCGCGTTCAAGATCGAGTCGCACAATCATCCCAGCGCGGTGGAGCCGTTCCAGGGCGCCGCCACGGGCGTGGGCGGGATCATCCGCGACATCTTCACGATGGGCGCGCGGCCGGTGTGCGTGGTGAACTCGCTCCGCTTTGGACCGATTTGCGTGAACGGCGACGAAAAGGAGATGAGGAGAAAAGGGGAAAAGGAGAACGACGCCTCCGCCCACCCATTCTCCTCTTCCCCTCTGCCCCTTTTCCCCCGCGCTTCGGCCGATGTGCTCAACAACCGCCGCCTCTTCGCCGGTGTGGTCGCCGGCATCGCCCACTACGGCAACTGTTTCGGCATCCCGACTGTCGCGGGCGAGGTGTATTTCGACGCAAGCTACCAGGGCAACCCGCTGGTCAACGCGTTTTGCTTGGGCGTGTTGCGACACGACCAAATCGTGCGCGGACGCGCCAGCGGCGTGGGCAATCCGGTGTTTTACGTCGGCCCGGCCACGGGACGCGACGGTCTGGCCGGGGCGGCGTTCGCGTCGCAGGACCTCACCGAGGAATCCGCCGAACAACAGCGCGGCGCGGTGCAGGTGGGCGATCCGTTCATGGAAAAACTCGTGTGCGAGGCGTGCCTGGAACTGCTCGCCACGGGCGCGGTCGCCGGGATGCAGGACATGGGCGCAGCGGGCTTGACCTGCTCGACGTGCGAGACCGCCGCCCGCGCGGGCACGGGCATCGAGATCGAACTGGACCGCGTCCCCCAGCGCGCGCCGAACATGTCCAGCTACGAAATCATGCTCTCCGAATCGCAGGAGCGCATGTTGCTGGTCGTGCACAAGGGGCGCGAGGAGGAGGTGAAACGAATTTTTGAGAAGTGGGATTTGCCCTGGGCCGAGATCGGCGTGGTGACCGACACCGGGCGCATGGTCGTCAAGCATCACGGCCGAATTGTGGCGGACATTCCGGCCAAGAAGATTGCCGATGAATCGCCCGTGTATCACCGCCAGGGCCGCGAACCGGACTATTTGAAGGCGGTGCGCGCTTTCCGGCTGGAAGGACTCCCGGACACGTCCGATCCGCTGGAGGCGCTCAAGAAACTCCTGGCCTGGCCGACGATCGCCTCCAAGAACTGGGTCTGGCGCCAATACGACCACATGGTGCGCAACAACACCCTGGTTTGCCCCGGCAGCGACGCCGCCGTGTTGCGCATCAAGGCCGATAGTGTGCCCGGCAACGGCGAACGCGCCGACGCACTGCGGTTTCCCGAAAAAATCATCGCCGTCAGCGCCGACTGCAACGGCGTGTATTGTTACCTCGACCCGTTCGAGGGCGCGAAGGCGGCGCTGGTTGAGGCGTGCCGGAATCTGGCGTGTTCGGGCGCCGTGCCGCTGGGCGTGACCGACAACCTGAACATGCCCAGCCCGCTGCAACCGGAGTTGTTCTGGCAGATTGAACAAAGCGTGCGCGGCCTGGCCGAGGCCTGCCGCGCCTTCAACGTGCCCGTGACCGGCGGCAACTGCTCGCTCTACAACCAAAGCCCCGCCGGGCCGATTGATCCGACGCCGGTCGTCGCCGTCGTCGGCCAGATCGAACGGCCCGAACACATCACCACGCAATGGTTCAAAGATGAGGGTGACGCGATCATTCTGCTGGGCGCACCGCTGGACGCGGACGACCCGCTGCTGGGTCTGGGTGGCAGCGCGTATTTGCAGGTGCTCCACGGCCTGAAAACAGGCACGCCCCCGCGCTGCGATCTGGAGGCGGCGCGCACGCTGCACACGACGTTGCTGGGCCTGATTCAATCGGGCCTGATCAAGAGCGCGCACGATTGCAGCGAGGGCGGCCTGGCGGTGTGCGTCGCCGAAAGTTGCATCAGCCAGTTGATCGCGCGCAACACGCCCCGGCTCATCGGCGCACAGATTGACCTGACCGGACCCGCCGTTGAGCGGGCGGCGCGCCTCGACGCTCTGCTGTTTGGCGAAACGCAAAACCGCGTTGTCGTCACCTGCGCACCGCTGGATGCGGTGAAAGTGGTCGAGCGGGCCAAACTCATGGGTGTGCCGGCGGCGCGCATCGGCACGGTGGGCGGCGAGACACTCGCCTTCAAAACGCCGCAGGGCGAGTGCAACGCGCCGGTCGCCGAGTTGCACGACCTGTGGTGGAACGCGATTGCGCGGGCCATGGCCGAAGGCTCGACCCGGCGGTCTTGAGACTTGCCAGCCGGCGGCAAAGGCCTGAGGATGCGCGCGATGCAGCACGAGCATCATCGGCCCGGTCACAAATGGCGGCGTTTTGTTCGCAAGAACCGCCCGGCGATGTTCGCGCTGAGTTTTCTGCTGTTGATCCTGTTGGTCGTCGCCCTGCTGTTCTGGCTGATGAGCGACATGCGTTTCGTGCAACGCTGAGCCGCTCATTGAGCGACGCTGCCGCAACCCCGGCCCGTTGAGAACTCCGTGGCGTCCGTGTGCCCGTCGTGCGAGCTCACCCGAGCCGAAGGCTCAACCCGAAGCGGGCGGGGCTTCAGGAAGGGTGAAGATGAACGCCGCGCCGCGTCCGGGCGACTGCCGTAACCAGATGCGCCCGCCGTGGTCTTCGATGATTTTGCGGCAGATCGAAAGCCCCAGGCCGGTGCCATGGGCCTTGCCGTGCGTCGCAAACGGCTCAAAGAGTCGCTCGGCAATTTCCGGCGCCACCCCCGGCCCGGTGTCCTCCAACTCGGTGACGACCTGACCGGACTGGCGGCGGAAACGAAACGTCACCCGCCCACCCTCGGGCATCGCGTCGGCCGCGTTGTGGAGCAGGTTGGCGAAGACCCGTCGCAGGCGGCGCGGGTCCACGCGCACGGCCACGGCGGGCGGCTCACTGGCCAGTTCGAGCCGCACGGATTTGAGTTCCAGTTCGGGCCGCAACTCTTCGAGCAGCGCGCGCAGGTAGGCGGCGTAATCGCGCGTTTCGAGGTTCATGCCGACCTCTGGCCCCTGGGTGAATTCGAGGATTTCGTTGAGCATCTCGGTGATGCGCTCGACCTGTTTGCGGATGCGTTCCCGGGCCTGGGAGCGCAGTGCCGGGGGCGCGTCCGGCATTCCGGCCAGATCGGCGGTCAGGCCGATGACGTTGAGGGGGTTTTTAAGGTCGTGCACGATCGAGCGCGCGAACCGGCCCACCACAGCGAGCCGCTCGGCCTGAAGCACCTCCTTGAGGTATTGCCGGTTGAAATCGCGCAGTCGCCGGCTCATCTCCTGCAACAGGCTCAACGCCAGACCCGGTGAGCGCTCCACCAGCGTCAACAACTCCCCGCGCGGCAAATACCACGTCGTGGTCGCCACCAGCGCCGTCGCCGTCGCCGAGCGCGGGCGATGCTCCAAAATTGCCATCTCCCCGAAAATCTCGCCGGGACCGAGCCGCGAAAAAACCCGGCGCTGACCCGGCGCCAGTTGACCGGAAATTTCCACCTGTCCGGCCTGAACGATGTACACCCCGTCACCCGGATCGCCCTCGCGGAAGATGTCCTGGCCCGCCTCAAACTGGCGCTCACGCGCCACGGCGCGCACTGCCGCCCGCTCCTCGGGCCGCAAATCACGAAACAAGGGAAGCGAATCGAGCGCCAGCACGCCCCGACTCTAAGAGAACCGGTTGACAGGTAAAGCGCCGAGGCAACGGCCCGGGCTCACGGCCAGGCGGGCGTCACGACGCGGTAGAAGCTTTGGGCGCCCCCGGCGGCTTCGTCGGTCACGTTGACCACGCGCGGCTGGGATGCGGCGGGCACGTCCTGCAATCGCTGCCAGCCGCCGGTCAGTTCGGTCGTGGTCAGAACCGTGTAGGCGCGGCCCGGGGCGGCGTCGAATTGCAGCGTCACGTCGCCGTCACTGACGCTGAGCACCCGCAGGCGCAGCGCACTGGTCGGGTCGTTGGGCCGGGTGCCGGCGAGCCATTCCGCGCGGTTGCTCATGCCGTCGCCGTCCAGGTCACCGTGCGGGCCGTGGACACCGAGCGGGTTGTTCGGGTCGAGGCCGTGTTCAAGCTCCCAGGCATCGGGCAGGCCGTCTTCGTCGGCGTCGCTGGTGGCGGCAGAATAGTTGAGCGCGCCGGGTGTGGGCGGGGCCGTTTCCCAATGCGCCGGATCATCGCCGAAGAGCTGACCGAGGCGACGTTGCAGCGACCAGCCCGTGCCCGCGGCGCCGCCGGGCCAGGGCGCGCCCGGCTGATATTCGACCGCGTCCACTTCAATGTAGGGCACGAAGCCGACATAGGGCGTGTTCTGGGGCGCGTCAGGTCGCAGGAGCGTGAGGCGCTCGCCCTCGTTGGCGAGTCGGCCCGGCGCCGGGCCATACAACGGCACGGAGGGCGGCAGCAGGTAACGGTTGCGGAACGCCTGCAGCGCGGCGGGGTCGGCGACCGGATCGAACGTGACCACCAGCGCGTAGCCGCCGGGCGGCAGCGTCACGCCCGTCGGGAAGGTGAAATCCACACCGTTGAGTCGCCACGTGTTGGTCGGATGCGCCGGGTCGTAGAGCGGCACCGGCTGCGCGGTCAGATTTCGCAACTCTACAAACTCATGGAGTGTGTCGTTGTAGAGCGGGTGCGACGGCGGTTGGAACATAATTTCGCTGATGACCACCGGGCCGATGCGCGGGCCGAAGTTGGCCGCCCCGAACGAATTTGTGCTCTGCGCCACGAAGTGCTCGCGTCCAAGGCTGTCCACGTGCCGGCCAAAGGCGACACCGCTGGCCGATGCGCCGAAACTGAAGCCGTGGGCGTAGCCGGTGAGGTTGGTGCCGTCACCGGAGTAAAGCCAGATGACTTCGCCCTGAGCGCTGAGGCCGAAGCCGAATTGCGCCTCGGTGAGCACCAGGTAGCCGGACGCGGGAATGGTTGTGCCCGGCGGGAAGGTGTATTTCCTGGGCTGATTGCGGTTGTCGGTCAAAAACCAGCCGCCGAGGTTCACGGCGTAGGGCAGGGGATTGTAAAGCTCCACGGTGTCCACCTGCGGCGCGTCGCTGTTGGCGAGCGCCTCGTTCACGCGCACGGCCGGGCGCGGTGGCGGTGCGTCATCGGCGCGGCCGGGCGAGCCGAGCGGCGTCGCGCTGGCGCGCCACGCAGCGGCTTCGCCCAGCGGCCAGGTCTCGGCCAACGGCACCAGCGAAAACCCCGCGCCGTCGGTGGCGCGATGCCACACATCGTCGTAGGTGAAATCGAACACCGGCTCGCCCAGCGGACCTTCGAGCGTGAGGCGCTCGCCCTCGTTGGCCAGCGCGCCGGAGAAAACGCCGGCGACATTGGTGACGGCGGGGTAGCGGATTTGAAACGCGGCCAGATTCCGCACCAGCACCACGTAGCCGCCCGGCGGCAGCACCGTGATTGGATTGGTGGCGGCGAAAGTGAAATCAATCCCGCGCGTGAAGCGGAAGCCGGGCAGGCTCAGTGGCGCGCTGCCGATGTTTTTGAGTTCGATGAACTCGAAGTCGTTCGCGTCGGAGGCGCCGGCGCCGGCCGGCGGGTGATACATGATTTCGGTGACGACCAGCGGCGGTGTGGCGACGATGTAGGTCGCAGCGGTCGCGCCCGACCAGGGGCTGGAGATGGGCGGGCGGCCCGGGCCGGTCTGGTTCTGGTGGGCCGGGTTGCGATTGCGCGCGACGATGCGGGTGTTGTTGGTGATGAGGACGGGGAGGCTACCTGTGCCGCTGAGGGCGGTGGGCGAGATCGCGCCGCCGGGCAGGCGCGGGTCGCTGCCGTCGAGCGTGTAGTAGGTGATCGTACCGGGCAGCGTGGCCGTGGTGAGCACATGCACGAGCGTGCCGTTGCTCACGACCCCGCCGGGGTGTGTGAGCGTGGGGGCGGTCAGGAAATTCGTGTCAATAAAGCGCACGCGGTCGGCGAGCCAGCGTTTGAGGAACTCGATTTCGCCCGCAAACGTGCCGGGGAAGGTGTGCGCGTAGCCGGTGGAGGTGACTGTGCCCGAGCGCGGGGCGGTGCTGGTCCAGCGGGTGACCTGGCGGCTGTGCACCGGTTGGACCTCGGCGGCCAGCGCGTCCACCAGGGCAAAGATCGCGTTGGTGGCCAGCGGCCCGCGACGCAGTTCGGTCCAGCGGTCAATCCAAGCCTGCCAGAAATCCGGCGCGGTGAAGAGCCGTCGAAACCAGCCGTTGGCGAAGACGTTGGTGGCGTTGAAGAAATCGGTGCCGTAGTCGGTGCCGGCCAGGGGCGTGGTGGCCATCCACGACCAGGGGTTGAACGGGCGGGGGTCATCGCTGGTGCGCGTGCCCATCGAACGATCAAAATCCCAGAGCGGCCCCATTTCCAGTTTGCGGTTGCGGTCCTTGAAGAAGTAGGCGCTGAGGCGGAAAGCGTCGGCGTTCATCGCGAGCACGTTGAGCAGGTGATGATCAATCCACGAGCCGACATCAATCCAGGCGGCGTAGCCGGTGACGGGGTTGGTGTAGTTGGCGCCGTAGAGCACGGCGCCGAAGTTCGAGAGGTAGTTGCGGATGTATTGCGACTGGGCGGCGCGGGCGGCGTTGGTCATTTCCGGCCCCGGCGGGTCCTGATAAACGATGTTCGCGCCCAGATACGAATCGTAAAAGTTCACCTCCTCCGGGTCGGTGCGGTCCACCTTCAGCAGGTAACCGCCGGTGATGGTGGGCAGGTTGGTGATACCGGGCGCGAGTTTGGCAATGTCCACGCGCACGTCGTCGCGTTTGATTTTTTCCTCGACCGTGTAAAGGCCGTGGTAATCGCCGCCGGCCGGCGAGGCGAAGCTGATCATGCCCCCGGCCGTGTTGACGAACGCCTCGGCAAATCGGGTGCGCGAGGAGTAGCGGCCCGCGTCGCGGCTCAGTTGGTGGATGAGCGGATTGTGCAGGAACGACGGGTCATAGACGTTCTGCCCGTAGAGCACCCAGTCGGATTCGGCGGGCAACCCGAGGAACTCCACGTCGAGGTTGTCGTTGAACTCGTCCCAGGTCTCGACCGCGTAACTCTTTTGCGGGAGGGAGGCGGAGCTGCTGCCGCGCACGTTGACGCCCGCGCGCGCGACCAGCGCGGGTGGATTGGTCAACGAGGCCACGCCGTTGATCGGCTCGAACACCATCAGGATGCTGGCGCGGTCCTGGCGCGGTTTGGTGGTGGGGAACGCGCCGCCGGCGAGGTTGTGGATGAGAATGATCGGCAGCGGCGAGGTGAAGGTGGCTGCCTGCGGCGAGAGGCGCACAAAACTCAACGACGCCGGCGGGCCGGGCAGCGGGCCGGGCGATTTGGGAAACGCGCGCATCCGCACCTGCACGGTGTTCGTGATGAGGATCGGGCCGGTGTAAAGCGGCGAGTCGGCCGTGGGCACATTCGTGGGAGGCGGTGAGGTCGCGGCGACGTTGGTGGTCACCAGCAGGTAACGAATGTCCCATGCCCCCGGGTCGGGGACGCTCAAGGTGAGCGTGAACGGATCGAGGAACGTGCCGCTGACGCGTGAGGCGCGCACCGCCGGGCCCATGCCCGTACCGGTGGTTGCGTTCGGCGCGCCGGGCGTCGGGCGCGTGAAGTAGCCGCGCAAGGTCGGGTCGAGGCGGTCGCAGCCGTAAGAGATGTCGGTGGTCTGCGCCGGGTAGGTGGGCGAAAACGCCGAGAGGATGCCGCCCGCCGGATCGGTCAGCGCCAGAAACCCCGGACTGCTGGAGAGGCGAAAATTGGTGTGCAATTGGCCGAGCACGTTGGTGTTGCGGTCGGAGGCGAACACCACCAGAAAGCCGCGCGCGGAAATCAACGTGCCGTTGGGGAAGCGCCACTTGGTGAGGTTGCCCGCGTTGTCGGTCAGATGACAACCGCTCAGGTCCACCGGCTCGTTGCGGCTGTTGTGGATTTCAATCCAGTCGGGCGCGTTGCCCAGTTCGTCTTTGAGCGAATCGGGCTGGTTGCCGCTGTTGGACGCGAGGAATTCGGAGATGAACACGCCGGCATATTGCGCGGCGGGGTTGAGCGTATAACTCCAGCCTGCCGCCACGAACGGGTTGCCCTGCGCGTCGCGGATGTTGTGGCCAACTGCCCAGGTCACCGTCACCGAACCGGGCGCCGGTTGTGGGAACTCGAAGACGAATTGCTCCGGCGCAATCACCAGCAGGTTGGTCGCAGGCACGCCGTTGATGAGCAAATCCGCCGCGTCCACGCCCAGCACGGGTTTGGTGAAGGCCACTTCGATGCGCGTCAATTCGCGCACCGTCAGGCCCGCGGGCGGCCAGACCAGCGCCAGTGCCGGGGGCGACGTGTCCACGTCCGCATACAGCGCGGCGTTGATGACGAAGTCGGAGTTGTTGAGCGCGACGTTGAAGCCCTGCACGGCGAGCACGTTGGTGCCCGCGACCAGCAGGGTGGCCGGGTTGGCGAGCGCATTGGTGACCCAGGGAATCGGTTCGGGCAAAAAGCCGGGCGCGGTGCCGTTGTAGGGGATGAAGCCCGCGCCCATGTTGTAACGGAGCACCTCCTGGCCGTTGATCCAGGCGATGCAGCCGTCGTCGCTCTTGGTGGCCAGGCGCAGTTCGCGCACCGCCGCCGGGTTGGTGATGGTGAAGGTGCGCCGCATGAACACGCAGGTGTAATTGGTGCGCATGTCGGTGAGCTGCGTGCCGGGAGCGGGCTGCACGTCGCCATACCAGAAGGGCGCGTTGCCGAGCGGCCAGGCGCTGTCGTTGAAGCTGATCTGCCGCCACGCCGTCGGGTCGGGCAGCGACGCCTCGTTGGTGCCCTTGAGCCAGC
The DNA here is from genome assembly GCA_026414705.1 of Verrucomicrobiia bacterium. Taxonomy (GTDB): domain Bacteria; phylum Verrucomicrobiota; class Verrucomicrobiia; order Limisphaerales; family JAOAIM01; genus JAOAIM01. The sequence goes on from JAOAIM010000014.1 coordinate 15,245, forward strand.
GCCAGGTGCCGTCGGCGGGCACCAGTTCGAGTGTTTGCGCGCGGGCAAGCGCACCCGTCGTCAGAACAACGCCCAGGACGACCGCCCGGAGGCCCGAAGAACGACCGAAACGGATGCGAGACTCAACGGCTTGCGCGCCGGCGAACACGCCCTCACGTTTCCGCAAAACGCACAAACATTCAATCCCCGAACGCGCGGGCCGGCGCGCGCACGCATTCCGAACCTCAAAAAACGAATCGCCCGCCCGCAGGGGCTGTTCGCGACGGCGATTGGGCTTGGCCAGCGCCAGAGACCGGGAGTCAGGGGGCGGCCTGCCGCACGTTGACAATTTCCACAGGGTCGGATTGCCCGGCGGTCTCTGCCGTTGGAGCGTGTCACGCAAATGTAACATCGGGGTCACACGTCCGACGCCGCCGTGGCTTAGACGAAGGGGCGCACATGGGTCACGGATTCGGAAAGTTTTTCGCGCTCGGCGCTGCGATGTTGTTGGCGGGTCGGGCTGCCGTCGCGCAATTGGCGATCACCGAGGCGCTGTCTTCAGCTTCGACCAACAACACGCTGGGAGTGACGCAAGGGCCGGACTTTTGGGAGCTGACGAATTTCGGGACCAACACCCTTGACCTGACGGGCTACCGTTGGAACGACAGCGATGGCGGGCTGGCCGGGGCCGACAGCACGCCCTTCAACGGCCTGACCATCGGGCCGGGTGAGGTCATCCTGTTCGTGCAGGACAACGTTCCGACGGTGAGCACACCGGAGCAGTTTCGCGCCTGGTGGGCGTTGCCGCCCACGCAACAAGTGGTGTTCTACTCCGGCAACGGCCTGAGCAGCGACGGCGACAGCGTGATTTTGTGGGGGCCGGACGCCAGCGGGGATGCCGATGTGGTGGATCGGGCTGACTTTGGGCCGGCCAGTCGCGGTCGCTCGTTCACCTATGACCCGGCCGACGCAACCTTTGGCGTGCTCAGTTCCAACGGGGTTTGGGGCGCTTTTACAGCCGCGCAGTCCGATGACGTCGGTTCGCCGGGCACCAACGCGGGCCCGGTGTCGTTGGTGATCACGGTTCATCCAACCAACCAGGTCGGTTACGCGGGGTTTCCGGTGACGTTCCACGCGGCGGCGCGCGGCCTGCCGCGCCCGAAGTTCCAGTGGCGGTTCAACGGCGTGCCGCTGCCGGGGGCGACCGCAGCCAGCCTGACGCTGCCCAGCGTGCAGGTTTCCGACGCGGGACTTTACAGCGTGGTCGTCACGAACGGCCTGCAGGTTGCGGTCAGCTCCAACGCGCTGCTGACGGTGGACACCTCGCCGGCCGCGCCCACGTTTGTGACGACGCCCGCGAGCGTGGAGGCTTACGTGGGCCAGACCGTGACGCTCAGCGCGACGGCCCAGGGCAATCCGCCGCCGGCCTTCCAGTGGCGCAGCAACGGCATTGCCCTGCCCGGCCAGACGGGCCATCAACTGGTGCTCCACAACGTCCAGACCAATTTCACGGCGCTTTACTCGGTGGTGATTTTCAACCTGGCCGGCACCAACACGGCCTCCGCCCAGGTCACCGTCACGCCCAGGCCGCGCTTTCTCATCACGGAGGTGCACTCGACCGGTTCGAGCGAGTTTCAGGACTGGTGGGAGTTGACCAGCTTTGACACGCGGCCTTTCAACCTCAAGGGCTACCGCTTCGATGACGACTCCCAGTCGCTGGCCGCCGCCCTCACCATCACCAACGACGTGGTGATTCAACCCGGCGAGAGCATCGTGCTGGTGGAAACCACCGGGGCGCGTCCGATGAGCCCGTCGAGCTTCCGCGGCTGGTGGGGCAGCAACAACATCCCGGCGCACGTCAAAATTCTCATCTACGCCGGCCCGGGCATTGGCTTCAGCAGCGGCGGTGACGGCCTGTATTTGTGGAACGCCGTCGCCACGGCCAACAGCGATTTCATCTGCGGAGTGACCTTCGGCGCGGCTTCCGGTTCGCCCCGGCGCGCTTTCGTTTACAACGTGGACAACCCCGGCGCTCAAACGCCCCTGCCGGGGTCGCTGACGCTCTTTGCGACCAACGGCGTCAACGGCGCGTGGGCCGCCTCCAACGGCGACGTGGGCTCGCCCGGGCGCGTGATTGCGCCGGTGCTGTTGGAGATCGTTGCCACGGGCGGCGGCCCGATGCTGGGCTGGGCCAGTGTGCCGGGCCGAACCTACCGGCTGGAGGCGCGCGAGACGCTTTCGGCAGGGGGGTGGACGTTGGTCACGCACCACGTCGCCGGAGGCGATTACACGAGCCTGCCCGGCGGCAGCCCTCTGCCCGCGCGATTTTACCGTGTTGCGACCGTTTTGCCCTTCCCTGGCCCATGAAACGAGTCGTCCCAATCAAGCCGCGCCGCGGCGCATTCACGTTGATTGAGTTGCTGGTGGTCATTGCCATCATTGCGATCCTGGCGGCGATGCTCCTGCCGGCGTTGAGTCGCGCCAAGGGCGCTGCGCACCGCACCGCCTGCGTCAACAAACTCAAGCAATGGGGCCTGGCGCTGACGATGTATTTGCAGGATCACGAGGAGTATTTTCCCCGGGAGGCTTTCGGCAACAGCGCGCGCCTGAACAACTGGACACAGGTCAGCGACCCGGGCGCGAGCGACGTGTGGTATAACGCGCTGCCGCGATTGCTGTCGCTGCGCGCAGCGGCCGATTACCTCAACGAACGCGCGGGGTTCTATTCGCGCGAGAGTTTGTTTCACTGCGCCACCGCGCCGTTCCCCGCCAGCCCGGAGACGCTCGGCAACGTGCTGTTTTCTCTGGCCATGAACTCCAAGCTCAAGAGCGGTCTCGCCCCGGTGCGCGCCACGGCCATTCAGCGGATTTCGCAAACCGTCGTCTTTCTGGAGAACCGCCTGCCCGGCGAGGCGAAGGTGGACCCGGCCCAGCCCGACGGCGAGTTGGGGCAGCCGGCAAGTTTCGCCACCCGCTTTGCAGCCCGACACCAGGGCAGCGGCAACCTGGTTTTTGCCGACGGCCACGCTGAATCGCTCCGGGGCAGCCTGGTCGTTGAAACCACCAGCGGCAGCCCCAACAAGGGCAAGGCGATTCTGCCGCAAATCCGGATCGTCTGGACGCCCGACCCCGCCGCCAATCCAAACCTTTGACTGCGCGCCTTGGTCCGAAAAAACCGGCTTTTATTGAATCCAACCAATAAACCCACAACCTCAAAACGACTCATGAAGAAAAATGCATTGTTCCTTGTGGTCGGTCTCCTGGCCGCGAACCTGAACGCCCAAACCATCACCGAGGTGTTCCTGCCGGAATACCTGGCCAACGGAAACAACACCGGCGACCGCGCGCCCACGGCGGCGCGCCTGACCATCTCCGGTCTGCTGCCCAACGCCACCTACCGCTACTACGTCTCCGGCGAAACCAACGTTCCGGTGGGCACGGGCGCGGGAAATTATTTCGGCATCAACAACGTCACCAACTCCGCCGGCTACATTCAGGGCTACACCACCCAGAAAGCCTTCACCGGCTCGTTGCTGGCCAACGATGAAAACGCCACGGCCAACCGTTACTCCGAATTCACCACCGATGCCTCCGGCTCCTACACGGGCTGGTTTGCGCTGGTACCCACCAGCAACGCCCGTTTCACCGTCGGCAACAACGTCCGGTTCGGCGTGATCCTGAACAACGGCAGCGGGGGCACGTCCGTGGCGCACCAGCTCTACACCACCAGCACCCTGCTCTCCCTCGGTCAGGGCACGGGCATCGGCGTCAATCAAGCCACCTTCCTGGTCGGGGACACCCTCGGCACCGTGCCGGGCGAAACCATGGTGCTGCTCTACGACAACGTCGCCGGCAGCGGACGCCCGGTGTGGGGCACCTGGACCGAATCCGACGGCATCAACGCCACCGCGTTCACGCTCTGGAACACCCACGTCACGCCCGGACGCTGGGGCGCGTATGTGCCCAACGACCTGGCCAACGGCATCCGCCGCATCGAATACTGGGACATCGGCAGCAACTCGCTCCTGGGCTATCTCACCGATGATGACGGCATCTGGCAGACGATCAACGAACCGGTGTTCTTGGCTGCCAATGGCGACACCACCTACGACGGCGGCGTGGGCCGGCCCATCGGAATTCTGGCTCCGATTCCCGAGCCGAGTGCGCTGACGTTGTTGGCCCTCGGCGCCGCGCTGGGATTGATCCGCCGACGCCCCGCCTGATTGTCCACTCCTCGACGCGGCCGGCACACGCTGCCGGCCGCTTTTTTTCGCCGGCGCATCGGTGTGGCGGCCCCGGCTTTTCGTCCGGGCCTCAATCCCGAAACACCAGCGCCGCCAGCTCCACCAACCGTTGCCCGGAAATCCGCAGATGCAACACGCGCCGACCGAAGCCGCGAATCGGGTAATAATAGCGGAAATTGTTCAACTCCGATCTCACCTCCGAGGCGCTGGTGCAATCGGCCACCGATTCAATCAACTCCAAATCCTGCCGAAAATACGCCGGGTGCACCCGACTCAAAAGCCGCACGGGCAACCGCGTCGAGGGAAACACGCAACGCCAGAACACTTCGTGCGCGTAGCGCTCCGGCGGGATGCCAAAGCGTTCACAGACCGCGTCTCGAAAAGTTTTCTCACTCATCCGCGGCTGTTTCTCCAGTGAACCCAGCCCCTGATGGATGCCAGACAACTCCATGCCCGCTATCATGTATGCCCGCCGCTCCGCACACCTGACAACAAAAAAATCCGCCTCGCGCCAGTTCACAGCTCGAGCACGGAAACGTCGGTTTCATAGAGAGCCGGTGGAACATCCAGTTGCGACAGGTGTTTTTCCTTCCATTTCGCCCCGGACGGCCTACGCTGCCTGATGTAGTGGCAGTCGAAACCCGCAAACCACGCAAAGCACGACCATGAAAGAAAAAGACATCGTCACGCTGGTGTTCCGGTTGATCGGGTTGGTGGGCATGGTGTTGGTGGTTCGGCACTGGTTGCGGCTGTGGCATTCGGGCGCTTCCGTGCACTTTGACGAACCGGTGAAACTGATCGTGGAAGTGGTCTTGATCGCGATCGGGCTTTACCTGTTGCGCGGGGCGCCGTTGCTCATCCGCTTCGCCTTCCCTCAGGAGTCCCCGCCCGCCACGACGCCCAAGGCCTGAGGGCCTTGCCGCGAAAGCTCTGCGCCCGGCCCGGGCCGCCTGACGCGGCCGCACAAGCCCTCACTCTCAACGGGATGGCTCAATGGCGCGCGTTGCCGGGAAGCCCCCCGGAGCTGGCGCCGGCGCGCCTCCCACAAGCGGGTCGGCTCAGAGCGCGATGATCTTGTCGAGCCGCTCTCGCAGGTCGCGCAAGCCCTCCGGGCTGTTGCCGCCGCCCTGTTCGGTGATGAGATAATCCTTGTAACCGACCTCGCGCAGCGCCGCCATGATGCCCTTCCAATTGTTCGCCCCTTCCAGCAGCGCCACGTTGAATCCTTCCCAGGGGCTGCCCAGCCGCATCGCCCGATCCAGACTGTATTCCTTGATGTGAACCCGGCTGATGCGCGCGCCCAGGGTGCGAATCCAGCGAATGGGATCGCCGTAACGGATGATGTTGCCCGCGTCAAAATGCCATTTCACCCACGGGCTGTTGATCTCCTCCAGATAGCGAAGCGCCTCGTCCTCGCGGGTGATGAAGTCGTTCCAGACGTTTTCAATGGAGATGAGCACGCCCAGTTCCTCGGCCAGCGGGATGGCCTTGCGGATTTCGGCAATCGAGCGCGCCCAACACTGCTCATAGGTGGTGTCCTTGGTGACCTTGCCGGGCACCAGCAGGATCGAGCCTGCGCCGTAGCGCCGGGCGTCGCGCAAGGTCTGCTTGAGCGCCTCCAGGCCCTCCTCGCGCACCTTCGGGTCGGGGTCCGACAACGTCAGTTTCCAGTGATGCGCGCCGCAAACGCTGGTGATTTCCAGGCCGGTGGCATCGCGCGCGCGCAACACTTCCTCCTGGTCCATGTGACTGGACATCTCCACGCCATCAAAGCCCGCCTCGCGGATGGCCTTCATTTTTTCGAGCACGGAGCCTTTCAGGCCGACGGTGCCCCACATGATGCCGCGTTTGAACCGCGCGCTGCCGGCGGCTTGAGCGTGCAGCAGGGCGGGCGCGGCCCCGGCCAGCGCCACAGCGGTGCTGGTCCACTGGAGGAATTGGCGACGTGTGCAAGTGCTCATGGGTAGTGAGGTTTCGGGGGTGGGAGTTCCGAAGGGGTTCGGTTCAAATCAACTTTGTGACGCCCGGAATCGCCATCGGCGCGATGGGCAATTTCATGTTCCAGTCCAGCGGGTCGGGCACGAGTTTTTCCTGCGAGTTGAGCGCGTCCTCCCAGGTGACCTCCTGGCCGGTGTAGGCGGCCATGCGCCCCATGATGGCCATGAGTGTGCTGCGCGTCATCCAGTCCCCGTCGTTGTGCGCCACCTCCTTGCGGATGGACGCGAACAACTCGTCGAGCTCCTGCTGATACATGTCGTTTTTCGGGCCCTGATAGCGCCAGTTGACCTTGCCCCGGATGAAGAGACCGCGCCCGATTTGCGCGACCCCCTCGGTGCCCAGGATGTAATCGGCGTTTTCGTTGAAGCAGTTGCTGATCTGGCGCTGACCCAGGAAACCACGCACACCGTCCTCAAACTCATACACCACAAAGGTGTGGTCGTAGATGTTGCCTTCGTGGTTGGGCGTCTGCCGTCCTCCGACCGCGACGGCTTTGAGCGGCACGGCGTCTCTGAGTGCCCAGGCGATCTTGTCCACGCTGTGACAGGCCTGTTCCACCAGCCCGTCACCCGACAACCAAACAAAGTTATACCAGTTGCGCAGTTGCCATTCGACGTCGCCCATGCCCGCCGGGCGTTGGTCGGGCGCGGGCATCGGCTTGACCGGCCCGGTGTAAAACGTCGCGTAAATGGCGCGAATCTGGCCCACCGCGCCGTCGTGGATTTCCTTGAACAGCGCGCGTCGCCCCGCCTCGTAACGCCAGCAGAAACCCGATACAACCGAGAGTTTTTTTTCCTTCGCGACCCGGACCGCCTCCATGACGGTGCGGACGCCGGGCGCGTCGGTCGCCATCGGTTTCTCGGTGAAAATGTGCTTGCCGGCTTCGACGGCGGCCTTCAGGTGCGCGGGGCGGAACCCCGGCGGCGCGGCCAGCAAAACCACATCCACGCCGCTGTCAATCACCGCCTTGTAAGCGTCCAGGCCCGTGAACCGGCGCTCCGGCGGCACGTCAATCCGTCTGGCAAAACCCTTTTCCGCTCCGTCCCGCTGAAGCGCCGCCAGGCTCGCTTCAATCCGTTCGGGAAACGCGTCCCCCAGGGCCGTGAGCACTGCGTTGGGGTCAGCCATCAGCGCCTGCCCGGCGGCGCCCGTGCCGCGCCCACCGCACCCGATCAAACCCACGCGCAAGGTGTCGCTGCGGCCTTGCGCGCGCACAGACGCCGGCAGAATCGCCGGCGCCGCAAGTGCCGCCCCGGCCACGGCGGTCGTCTTCAGAAATTCCCGGCGAGAGGTCACGAGAGATGGTTGTCGGTTCATCGTCAAATCACAGTTGAGGTCACGCTCCGCTTTGGAACGCGGCATGAAGTCTCGCAGTGCGCGCAAAAGGCGTCAAGCCAGCCCCCACAACCGGGATGAACCTCCAACGCCAGCGCCTTCCGCGCCCAAACGTGCCGGTAAACCGCCGCTTTCCACATCGTAGCCGCCTGCCGAACGCGTTCGGGCGCCGACCACCCCGGGGGCTGCTGCACACCGGCGCGCGATCCCTCGCGGGCGCAACGACGCCCATCCGACGGCCGGCTTCGCTCCTGAACCCGGTGGCCGTGCCCTGCGAAAACAGGCCTTGACCGGAGCGTGAGCCGTTTTTATGCTCGCGCCGAATTCGGGCGTATGCAGCGCTGAATCAGAAGTCGGGACACCTCCGGGCCAGCGCCGGAGCGTGTCCTTTGTCGTTTCAGTTGGCGGGCCGAGTTCAGGAGCAGACCTATGGCCAGCGGCAAAGTCAAATGGTTCGACAACAAGCGGGGCTACGGGTTCATCGCCCAGGAATCCGGGCAGGACGTCTTCGTTCATTACAGCAACATCGTCGGCTCCGGGTTCAAAACCCTCAACGAGGGTGAAGAGGTTTCCTTCGAGATCGTGGCGAGCGAAAAGGGACTCAAGGCCCTGAACGTCGAGCGCATCCGCGCGCGGTAATCTTCCGGCATTCAGCGGCGCTCGCACCCGCGGTTTCAGGATCGCTTTCCTGGCGCGAACCGGGCATCTTCAGCCCGTGAGGCTGCGGTCAGATTCGCGCGTTGGCGCGCTTTACATTCACGTTCCGTTCTGCGCGCAAAAGTGCGCCTATTGCGCCTTCTACTCCGAGGCGCTTCAGGGCGAACTCATCGAGCGTTACCTCAACGCGCTGGTCGTCGAAATGGAACGCGTGGCGCATGATCTGGCCCCGCGCACCATCTTTTTCGGCGGCGGCACCCCCTCGCTGCTTTCCCTGCGCCAGTGGGAGCGCGTGTTTCGCGCCCTGGAGCGATTCGGTTGGCTCGGCGCGCAGGAATGCACCATCGAGTGCAACCCGGCCACCGTCTCGTTCGACAAAGCCCGGCTCTGGCGCGACGCGGGCGTCAACCGCGTGTCCCTGGGCGTGCAATCGCTCGACGCCGACCTGCTCCAGCGACTCGGACGCGTCCACACCCGCCAGGCCGTCTTCCGATCCTTCGATCTGCTGCGACGCGCCGGCTTCGACAACGTGAACGTGGACCTGATGTTCGCCATTCCGGGCCAGACGCTGGAAGTTTGGTCGCGCACGCTCGACGAAGCGCTCGCCCTGGGCAGCGAACACCTCTCCTGCTACGAGGTCATTTACGAGGAGGACACACCGCTCTTCGCCCAACTCAAAGCCGGTCGCTTCGCCGTGGACGAGGACCTGGCCTGTGCCATGTATGAGGAATTGATCCAGCGCGCGGGCGCCGCCGGCTTTCATCACTACGAGATCGCCAACTTCGCCCGCGACGCGCGTCGGGGTACCGACACGGCCCCCGGCTCGGAAACACCCGGTCGCACCGAGGAACCGGCGCTGCCCGCCTTCGCCTGCCGACACAACGTCAACTACTGGCGCGGTGGGGATTTCTACGGCCTTGGCCCGAGCGCCGCCACTTCCGTGCGCGGGGTGCGCACCCAAAACGTCAGCGACACGCGCCGGTATTGCGAGGCGCTGGCGCAGGGCCAACGCGCCGTCGCCTTCCGCGAAACACTGCCGCCGTTGGCCCGCGCCGGTGAAACCGCCGCCTTCGGTCTGCGCATGACCCGGGGCTGGGGCTTTGACGAATTCCGACGGGTGACCGGTTTCGACCTGCGCGAGGAATGGGCCAACGACATGCAAACCGTCGCCGCGCGCGGCTGGGGAAGGATCGAACCGCAACGCTTCCGCCTCACCCCCGCCGGCTTGCGTTTCGCCGATGCCGCCGCCGAGTATTTTTTGCGCTAAAGTTCGGTTTGCATCGTGCCCACGCGCCGGCACAAGCTGGACAGGGCTGCAGCCATTCAGGGCCAGACCATGAAAACGCGCGTCTCCCGCCGACAATTTCTCCGCGCCCAACTGGGCGCCACACTCGCTGCCGGCCTGTTGCCCGGCCTGCTGCCGGCCGCCACCCGGCGCGCCTCCAAACTCCCGCCCGCCTCCGATCGCATCGGCGTCGCCGTCATCGGCGCCGGGCCGCAGGGTCGAGGCGTCATGCAGGGCTTTCTCAGACAGCCCGATGCGCAGGTGCGCGCGGTCTGCGACGTAAAAAAGGACCAGCTCGATCTCGCGCTCCAGGCAGTTCACAAGCACTATGGCAACCCCGAGTGCCGGGCCTACCGCGACTTCCGCGAAGTGCTCGCGCGCCCGGACCTGGACGCGGTGCTCATCGCCACACCCGACCACTGGCACGTGCCAATCGCCGTGGCGGCCGCGCGCGCGGGCAAGCACATCTACCTGGAGAAACCGATGGGCCTTTCAGTCGCCGAGGATCAAATCCTTCGCCGCGAAGTCCAACGTCGCCAGTGCGTGTTCCAGTTCGGCACCCAGCAACGTTCCAGTGCCGAATTCCAACGCGCCATCGCCCTGGTGCAACACGGCCGTATCGGTCAACTCCGCCGCATCCACGTCTGGGCGCCGGCGAGCCGACCGGGCGGCTCGACCGACCCCGCGCCCGTGCCGGAAACCCTCGACTACGACTTCTGGCTCGGCCCTGCGCCCTGGTCGCCCTACACCGCCGACAAGTGCAGCGCCGACAACAAAACCTGGTGGTTCATCTACGATTACGCTCTGGGCTTCATCGCCGGCTGGGGCGTGCACCCGCTCGACATCGCCCTCTGGGGACATCCCGGCCTGCTGCGCGGCGTCCTCACCGTCGAAGGCGAAGCCCTCTTTCCCAAAACCGGCGCCTGCAACACCGCCATCGCCTGGCGCGTCGAATTCCGCGCCGCCGACGGCGTCACCCTCGAATTTCGCGGCACGCGCAACGGCTTGGAGGAAACCAACCGGCTGAACGACCTGCGCCCCTGGCAGACGCGCTACGGCCCGTTGGCCGACCACGGCACGGTGTTCGAGGGCGACGAGGGCTGGGTGCTGGTGCATCGCGGTTGCCTCCGCACCCACCCCGAATCGCTCGCCGAAGAAGCCCCGTCGCTGGCGGCTCGCCTGCCGCGGCGCAGTCCCAATCACGTGCGCAACTTCCTCGACGGCGTCCGCAACCGCCAACCCACCATCTGCCCGATCGAAGACGCCTTCCGCGCCGACCTGCTCTGCCATTTGAGCGACATCGCCACCCGGCTGCCGCGTCCGCTGCGTTTCGATCCGAGGCGCGAGCGGTTTGTCAAAGACCCCGAGGCGGACGCGCGCCTGGAGTTGCGCCCGGTGCGCAGCCCGTGGCAATGGGTCTGAGCCTCCAACCCGAAATCCCCAGCCGGGCGCGCGACATGAAGCAAGGGCGAACCAGAATGGCGGTTTTCCTGCTCAAAGCCTCCAAATCTGTCCGCTGCCAGAACGTCTTCGGCGCAAATTACTGAGATGAATCTCGAGCGCGTTGCCAATCGGCCGGGGCAAATCGCAAACTCAAAGGTGGACTGCGGGCGGTGCGTTCTGGGAATGAAGGCCGGTCGGCCGGGTCGGATGTTCACGGGTCGGGCTGCCATGAACCGAGCCTTTGCCAGGTCGGGTGCGGTGTTCGCCGCGGTTCTTTTCACGAGCGGCTTGTGGGTCGCACCGACGCCCGCGGCGGCGCCGCCGGTGGAGTTTCAAGACGATCCCGGCGCGGGGGCTTTGCGGGTGCGGATTGCCGGGCGCGAGGCGTTGGCCTACGTCCATGGCACGAACGTGGACCTGCCGCATTTTTATCCGCTGCGCAGTCCGTCGGGCGAATCCATGACCGTGCAGCGCGCCGAACCGTTTCCGCATCACCGGTCGTTTTGGTTTGCCGACACGGTGCAGTTGGCCGGCCAGCGCGAGGCGTCGTTTTACAACGCGTTCTACACCGGGCGCGGCGATCGGAAAAATCCGCAGCCGCCCTTCCGCGACCGCATCCGGCACGTGGCATTCACGCGCCGGGACGCCGGCAACGGCCGGGGAGACCTCGAAATCCGGTTATGCTGGGAGATGGACGACGGCCAGACGCCGGTGCTCGATGAAACGCGCCAGGTGCGCATCGTGGCGACGGGCGGCGGCGAGTATTTTCTGGACGTGCGTTTCGTGCTGCGGGCGAGCTACGGCGACGTGACGTTTCGCAGCGACGCGGTGCATTACGCCTGGCCGTTCCTCCGGCTCAATGACCGTTTCAACACCAATGGCGGCGGCGTCCTGGTCAATTCCGAAGGCGCGCGCGGTCAGGCGGGCACGAACCTGAAACCGGCGCGGTGGGTGGATTTTTCGCGCGCAGGCGCGCCCGACGCCGAAGGCGTGGCACTGTTCAGTCATCCTTCCAACGAACATCCGCACGCCTGGCTCACCCGCGACTACGGCTGTTTCGGGCCCCGACGGGTCGAGGCCAAAAGCGGCAGACCGTTCACCCTCAAAAGGGGCGAAACCCTTGCGACGCGCGTTGGCGTGCTGGTGCATCGGGGGGATGTGGCCTCGGGCCGCGTGGCCGAGCGATACGAAGCTTGGGCGCGGGGCAAACTCTGACGGCGCGCCGGCATCACGCGACGGCAATTTGGACCCACCGCTCCGCCGTGACGATGCAATCCACGCGCACGTCCTGCGGCTCAACCGGCACGGCCTCCACGATCTGCTCCTCAAACGCCACCGCGCATTTCACCGCGCGCGCGCCGGTGAGCAGGCGATCGTAGTAACCCTTGCCGCGACCCAGCCGGTGTCCGCGCAGGTCAAACGCCACACCCGGCACGAGAATCAAATCCACTTCGCTTACGGCCAACGTCCGGCACGCACACGACGGTTCGCGGATGCCGAAGCGGGCAACGACCAGGTCGCGCGACAGGTCCCGCACGACGGCGGCTTCGTAGGCGTCGCGGTCCGGAGCAAATCGCGGCAGCGCGACGGTTCGACCTTCCGCAAGCGCGGCTTGGAGCAACGGCCAGATGTCCGGCTCGCCCGCGGTCGGCGCGAAGCCCAGCACGGCGCGTGCGTTCAGCCACACCGGTTGCTGTTGGAGTCGGGCGCAAAGGCGGCGCGAGGCGACGTCGCGCTGTTCGGGCGTCAGGTTTTCGAGACGCCGGCGAACTTCGTGCCGCAGGGCGGACTTGAGCGTGGCGATGGTCGGGAGCATCCCGGGCGCGACTGCGAAGTTAAAGTTCAGCAATCAAGTTCTCATGCCGGATGCGCAGCGCTTGCAGGATACCCCGCAGCGCTTCCGAATCGAGACTTTCGTGAGCTGGCAACACACGAATGTCGCCTCAACGTCCCTTTCTGAAGGCGCGTCCGCGTTGCCGAGCGCCTCGAACCGCCCTGAGCGGGGGGGCATCGGCGCCCGGAAGGATGAACCTCTCCAAATCAAGAACGCGACCCTGCTGTTTTGAACCGCCCGATGCTCCCGGCGGCCTCGTCGCCATCGTGTTTCCCGGCCGGACATGAAACCAAGCTGCAAACGTTCTCCCGGCGGCATCCCCACCACCTGCCGCCTCGGTCATGTTGTTCGGCTTCGTTGGTGCATCCTGCAGATGCACCTGGATGTGATGCCCTCGCCGGTGCCCCGGCGCGGCCGGGCCAAGGCGAGCCGCGCCTCGCCAGCGGCAGAAAACGCGCGCGCGCATCACTTTTGCGCGGCTGACTTGTGTCAGCGTTTTCCAGTGCGCTCCGACCGGTTGCCGCGACCGATCTTCGCCGGGTGTTCCGGCTGGCGATGCGCGAACGATCCGTGCAGGCCCCACGCACGGCAAACCTCGGCGGTTGGGCAACCTGGAAAACGATTTTGGCTCACGGTTCACCTGCCGATTTTTGTTCCCGGGCCTGCCGCCGCCACTGCTCCAACCGTTCCTTGATTTTCTTTTCGACGCCCTGGTCGCCCGGCTCGTAGTAACGCTTTTGTGCGCCGAGATAATCCTGCGGCACGAAGTGCCCGGGAAAATCATGCGCGTATTTGTAGCCGACGCCGTGGCCGAGCCGTTGCGCGCCCTTGTAACTGGCGTCGCGCAAATGCTCCGGCACCGGCAGCGTGCGGCCGGTCTCGACGTCCTTGAGCGCGGCGTCAATGGCCGTGATGGTGCTGTTGCTCTTGGGCGCGGTGGCAATGTAAAGCGTCGCCTCGGCCAACGGGATGCGCGCTTCAGGCCAGCCGACGAATTCCGCCGCGTGCAAAGCGGCGGTCGCCAGCACCAGCGCCATCGGATCCGCCAGCCCCACGTCCTCGGCGGCGTGGATCAGAAGGCGCCGCGCGATGAAGCGCGGGTCCTCGCCCGCATGAATCATTTTGGCCAGCCAGTAGAGCGCCGCGTCCGGGTCGCTGCCGCGCATCGCCTTGATGAATGCTGAAATGGTGTCGTAATGCGCATCCTCGTCGGCGTCATACACGACGGCTTTTTTCTGAATGCTCTGCTCGGCGGCGGTCAGGTCAATGTGGATGACGCCCCGGGCGTCGGGCGGCGTGGTCAGGGCGGCGATTTCCAGCGCGTTGAGCGCGCGTCGGGCGTCCCCGTCGGAGATGCGCGCCAGATGCCGCAGCGCGTCCTCGTCGGCGCGGAGGCGCATCTGACCCAGGCCGCGCTCGGGGTCGGCCACCGCGCGCCGCAACAGCGTGAGCAGGTCGTCCTCACTCAGCGGGCGCAACTCAAAAATCTGCGAGCGCGAGACCAGCGGCGCGTTGACGAAGAAAAACGGATTGTGCGTCGTCGCGCCGATGAGCCGCACGACGCCGCTTTCGACGTCGGGCAACAGCACATCCTGTTGCGCTTTGTTGAAGCGGTGGATTTCGTCAATGAACAGGATCGTCGGCTGACCCGTGTTTTCGAGCCGGTGCGCCGCAGCGGCCAGGACGCGACGCAGTTCGGCCACGTTGGATTCGACGCCGCTGAGCCGCTCGAAGCGGCTGCGGGTGCGGGCGGCGATGATTTGCGCCAGGGAGGTTTTGCCCGTGCCCGGCGGGCCGTAGAGGATCAGCGACTGGATGCGATCGGCCTCGATGGCGCGGCGGAGCAGTTGGCCGGGGGCCAGGATGTGTTGCTGGCCGACAAACTCGTCGAGATCGCGCGGTCTCATCCGCGCGGCCAGGGGCTGATGCCGAACCGGCCGTTCGGGCTGCTGGCCTGGCGGTGTCGCCGGCGCCGGCGTCGTGTCTGAAAACAGGTCATCCCGCGCCATGCTTTGAGGCTAGCAGGGCGGAGGCGCGTTTCCAAAACAAACTGGCGGCGCAGACTTCGTGTGTCGGGGCCGCGCCGTCGGGGGCAGGCGCGGACGCATGAAGACAAAAAAAATCCCCGCCACTGCCGTGTGTAACGTGTCCTTTGAACATGTTTTACAACATGTGGGACGCACCCGGCTGCTTTCGACTTCCAGTGAAGGCCTGTCGGCCGCAGCCGCAGTTCTTGTCCCAGGACCTTTCAACTACGGTTCAAGGAGCTGGTTACTGATCACGAACAGGGCAGGGAAAGTGTTCTCTGTCCGGCGTTGCCAAAGAGCCGCGCGCATCCACGTTCAATTGCACGCTCCGTGCCATAAATCGCGCCGGCCTGCGACGCGCGCAAGGAAAAATTTTTTGCCCGCCCTGATGGAACGCATCACGCGCAGCGGTCGCGCGGGCAACGTCGCCGCGCGTAACGTGCTCGGAATCCACGGTTGGGAAAGGCCCGGTCTTGCCCTGCGAGCCAGGGGCGCCCGCTTTTTGTGACGCACGGCGCAAAGCCATGTCACCCGCGCCATGCCCGATGAATCCATCGTCGTGCCGCGCCGGTTTAGTTTTGACGCTGCAATCCGGGGTGCGGTGCGCCGTAGTGAAAACCGGTTTCGTCCTCGTAGCCGAGGGGCGCGAGCCTTTCCAACCACGCCCTGCCCGCGGCCCATGTCCGATCGAGCAGACTGTCCCGGCTCAGCGGAACGTCGCCGGGCGGTGTGTCCGACAAACTTCGCGTCGCAGCCCGGCCCGCCCCGCTCTGCGTTTTGCGGTTGGTCGAATCCACGGCGCGAATGTGCGCAAGCAGCCCGACTTCAAACACCGCCTTTCTTGCGATTCTTCTGGCATTTTTTGGCCCGCGCTCACGTCGCTGCCGTGTCCCCCCAGCCCCGAGCGCGGCCGGTGTTCCACCGCCCGTTGCGATCCCCCTACCCGGCCAGCTCGGCCTTCAACCGTTCCTCCGCCGCTTCATTGCTCAGCCCGTGCCGGTGCCGCAACACGGCCACGCCCACCACCGGCGGATATGCTTGATCGGCCTTCATCCGCGGTTCGACGTATTCGATCACCTCGAACAACAGCCGGTTTGCCGCCTCGTAGCTCAGACCGGTGAGTTTCTGGATGTAGCGCGTCGCCCGGTCAATGAGCTTCAAATTGCTCGGCACGACCCAGATCATGAAGTTGCCCATCACCCGGCCCAGCCGCACCATCGTGCAGGTCGAAAGCGCGTTGAGCAGCATCTTCAACCCCACGCGCGTCACCCCCTGCAACAGCAAATCCGTCTGCGGCACCGTCACCCGCACCGCCACGCAGTCCGGATTCCAACCCGAAACAAACGCGCCGATTTCGCGGCACGCTTCGGCGCTGCCCACGAAGATCAATCCCGTTTTGGCCCCGGCCCGTCGGGCGGATTCCAGTTGCGCGCGGAAGAATCCCCCCGGCGCGAGCAGCCCTTCCTTTTCGGCTTCGGTCACCAGAGCCACCGCGCTGTCGCCGGGCCCCAACGGGCGATCCTTCAGTCCGTCCAGCCCGATCCGAAACCGCATCAACTCCCGGTAACCGATCTTCCTCAACACCTCCATCGTCCGGGCGAACTTGTCCTCCGGCACCAGTTCGCGCACCTCCTCGGCGCTCCACTCCACGCAACGCGGCTGGCGACGGCAAATCCGCTCCCACGCCGTCGGCGAGTCCGCATACGGCACATACAGGAACGCCCACGACTCCGACGCCGTCGTGTCGTCAAACTTGCGGAACGGCGGCGTGCAATAGGTCGGTGACCGCTCGGTCGTGTCGGTCAACAGATCAATCGCCACCCGATCGGCGAAATAGTTGTTCTTGTGGCCCGCGCGATAAACCGAGACCTCCAGCGCCACCAGCCGCGCCAGCGCCTCGCGCACGGGCGACGAGGTCAGCGTCGCGTGCATCTCCGCCAACCACGCCGCGAAACGCTCGGGCACGCCCGACGCCCGTGCGCCTTCCACGCTCCCGCGTCCCCCACCCGTCGGTTCGTCCAGCAACTGCCGCACGACCACTTCGAGCATCGTCACCAACACCGCCAGTTGGATGCTCGTCGCCTGCATCCGCGTCGAGCCGGTGATCGCCATCGGGCCGGTCGCGAGATTCACCTTCTCGATGCGCGGCTCTTGAATCACCTCCCGGCTGCGCTGCACGTGCGCGCAGAGCACCTCGTCGGGATTGTTGTAAACGAAATACACCTTCGCCCCGACCTCGACGCCCTTCCACGCCGTGCCAATGACGAACGACGTCTCGCCGCCCTCGGTGATCGCAAACACCACGTCGCGCTCGCACACCCCCAGATCGCCCAACTGCTTTTTGCCGAACGCCGTGAAATCCTCAAAGCCTTCCACCGCTTTGATGAGCGCGAAATCACCGCCCGCCATCACGGCAAACGCGCGATCCTCCAAGTCCCGAGCCCGCGCCCGCCACGCCGCATCGCCGCCGGCGCCCGCCGCCTGTTGCTGCCAGAAATCGCGCCAGATCGAGACCAGTTGAATGCTCAGCCGACCCGTCGAACCGCACCCGGTGAAAAACATCCGCCCACCGCGACGCAACGCTCCCAGCACGGTCTGCGCGATCTGCTCGATGCGCCCCGACGCGGCGACCTCGCGATACTTCCGCACCACGTCGGCGTCCACCTCGAAGAGCAACTTCAGCCCCTCGGCCAGATCGCGCCGCACCACCTCGCTCAAATTGGCCGTGACCGGATGCGGCGATTCGGTGACCAGCGCGCCCAGTTTGAACTGGTCGGCAATCTTCAAAAACTCCTGTGACCGTTGATCCGATGTTGCGCTCATGCGTTTGAAACCCGTTGCGACGGGGGCAACCCGCCGTCCGCCGCAACATGCGAAAGCCCCCGGCGACCCAAAAGCAAAATTCAACGTCGCACCACTTCCCCGGCCGCACGCGCCTTCGAGCATCGGCCTGCTTTTTTTCTCAATTCCCGTCCCGCCCGGCTCGCCCACTGCGCGCTCGAACGGCCATCGTTCCCACTGCGAGGCGCCGCTCCGCGCACCTGACACGCAGCGGTCGCGCTGTGGAATTTGCCTTTTCCGGGCCGTCGTTTTGCCTACCGTCAAAGCGCGTATGTTCGCAGGCGTGCGTTCGATTCATTTTGTCGGCATTGGCGGCACGGCGATGGCCGCCACCGCCGTCGCGCTCAAGGACATGGGGCTGAGTGTCACCGGCTCGGACCAGAACGTCTATCCGCCCATGTCCACGTTCCTGGCCGAAAACGGCATCGAGGTGGCCAGCGGTTATTCGGAGCGCAACCTGGCGCACCGGCCGGACCTGGTGGTGATCGGCAACGCCATTTCGCGCGGCAACCCGGAGGCGGAATTCTGCCTCGAACACAAGCTGCGGTTTTGTTCGCTGCCCGAACTGCTGCGCGAGTATTTCATCCGCGGCAAACGCTCCATTGTCGTCGCCGGCACGCATGGCAAGACCACCGTGACGGCGCTGCTGACCTGGGTGTTCGAGCACAACGGGTTGAATCCGAGCTACCTCATCGGCGGGCTGCCGAACAATCTGGGCCGCGGCGCGCGGTTCACCCACAGCGAGTGGTTCATCATCGAGGGCGACGAATACGACACGGCGTTCTTCGACAAACGCAGCAAGTTCATCCATTACCTGCCGGAGATCGCCGTCATCAACAACCTCGAGTTCGATCACGCCGACATTTTCGAGAACCTCGACGCGATCAAAAAATCCTTCGCGCACTTCATCCGACTGGTCCCGCGCAACGGCCTGCTGCTGGGCAACGGCGATGATCCGAACCTCGCGCCGCTGCTGGAGGTGAACTTTTGCCCCGTCAAACGCTTCGGCCTGGGCGAGCACAACGCCGTGCGCGCCACGCAACTCCGGCTCGGCCCGACGGCGAGCGAGTTCGACACGCCCAGCGCCCGGTTTCACATCAACCTGGTCGGCGAAATCAACGTGCGCAACGCGCTGGCGGTCGTGGCCGCCGCGAAGCATTGCGGCCTCTCCAACAAGCAGATTCAGGCCGCGTTCGACACCTTCAAGGGCGTGCGCCGTCGCATGGAAGTGCGCGGCATCGCCGGCGGCGTCACCGTCATTGACGACTTCGGCCATCACCCCACCGCCATCCGCGAGACGCTCCGCGCGTTGCGGTTGAAGTATTCGCGGGAAAAAATCTGGGCGATCTTCGAGCCGCGCACCAACACGACGCGCCGACGCGTGTTTCAGAAGGAACTGGCCGAAGCGCTGGCCGGGGCCGACCGCGTCGTGGTCTCGCAGGTGGCGCGCCTGGAATTGCTCGCGCCCGAAGAACGGCTCAACCCCGAACAACTCATGGCCGACGTGCAGGCCGCCGGCAGACCGGCCGCCTATTTACCCGATGTGGATGCGATCGTGACGCACGTGGCCGCGCACGCCGAGCCGGGCGACGTCGTGGTCGTGTTCAGCAACGGCGGCTTCGGGGGTATCCACACCAAACTGCTCGAACGGTTGGGCCGATGCTGAGCGGTCGCGGTCGGCGCGGGGGCCGCAGCTTGCGAACTTTGCCGGTTCGACGATTCCGATTCGGCCACACCAACACCTCGCCGATTGCGAATCGCCGAAACTGAAACCGGGAAGCTTGCGCCACAAACCTTGCGGGTGCCTTCACCCGCACCCGCACCCTCCCTCGAAGGAGAGCACCAGCGTGAGGATGAACGCGCCGCACAACGGTGAACATCCAACATCGAACATCGAACATTGAACAACGAAGGAGGAACTCAGGAACGGGGGAAAAGAGAACAGGGGAGCGTGGGACCGTCGGAGCGTGGAGCGTAGCGCAGATTGGTAATCTGCCGAGTCGCCGACTGGCAGTCGGCAGTCCCATCAAAGCCCCGACACCAGCCTGCAAAACTCTGAACTCTGAACTCTGAACTTTGAACTTTGAACAAGGCTCTGCGCGGGTCGCGGGTCATCGCGTTGCCCTTGGGCGGCTTGGGCAATTCCCTCTCCCTTGAGGGAGAGGGGCAGGGTGAGGGTGAAGCTCCGCAAACATTTGAACACCTTTCTGTCCACGCCGCGTTCTCCCTCACCCCGGCCCTCTCCCGCTGGGAGAGGGAGCGCGGGCGGACGCGCTGCGCAACATCGAACATCGAACACTGAACAGCGAACATCGAATGGGTGGTGGAGCGTCGGAGCGTGGGAAGCGTGGGAGCGTAGCGCAGGCTTCCAGCCGGCTGTGCCGCCAACTTCCAGTCGGCAAACCCAAAGCGGCGCCAAGCCGACGCACTCCAAAACCC
>JAOAIM010000151.1 GCA_026414705.1 Verrucomicrobiia bacterium
CGTATTTGACCGAGACCTGCGTCTTGGCGTCCGGGCGCAGCCATTTGACCTTGCCGCTCTTGCGGATGCGGGTAAGAGCGCGGCCCAGTTCGTGCGCATACATGATCGGGGCGGGCATCAACTGGGGTGTTTCGTTGGTCGCATAGCCAAACATCAACCCCTGATCGCCCGCGCCCTGTTCGGCCTTTTTCTTGCCCACGGCCTTCCGGGCGTCCACGCCCTGCGCGATGTCCGGCGACTGCGCCGTAATCGCGTTCATGATCAGCACGCGGTCGGCGTGAAACACATCGTCGTCATGCACGTAACCGATGTCTCGAATCGCTTGGCGGGCGATTTGGTTGAAGTCCAGTTTCGCCTTCGTCGTGATCTCGCCGCCCACAACCACGAGGTTGCTTTTGGCGTAGGTTTCACAGGCGACCCGGCTGAGCTTGTCCTGCTCCAGGCAGGCATCGAGCACGTAATCGGAGATCAGGTCGCAAACCTTGTCGGGGTGGCCCTCCCCGACGGACTCGGAAGAAAAAATGAAATTTTTGCTCATGCAGCGTGTTGGTTGTCGTTGCTCAGATATTGACGTATCAAGATGCGATGATATAAACGGCGTCGAGGGCGTCAACGGGTTTTTGAAAAAAGTTGGGTGCTCTCGCTCCGATGCCGGAAACACCGACCACGCTGCGTTCGTTGCGCGCGCTCTCGGATGCGACCCGGCTGCGTCTGGTGGCGCTGCTGGAGAAGGACGAGCTGTCGGTCAACGAGTTGCAGGAAATCACCCGCTTGGGGCAGTCGCGCATCTCGACGCATTTGGGGCTGCTGGCCGAGTGCGACCTGGTGCAATCGCGGCGTGAGGGCAAACGCACCTTCTACAAGCTCAATCCCCATCCGGGCGAGGCGACCGGCGAATTCATCCGGCTGGCCGTTCGCGCGGCCAAGGAGTTGCCCGAACACGCCGGGGATCAGATCAACCTCAAGCGCATTCTGGCGCGCCGGCGCGAACAGGCGCAGGTCTTGTTCAACCAGGTTGCCGGGCGATTCGATCGGGTTTACGGGCCGGGCCGCTCGTGGCAGGCGTTCGGACATTTGTTGTTGCGGATTTTGCCGCCGTTGGTGGTGGCTGACCTCGGCTCGGGCGAGGGGCTGTTGAGCGAACTGCTCGCGCGCCGCTGCAAAAAGGTCATCGCCGTGGACAACTCGGAAAAAATCGTCGCCTTCGGCGCGCGCAAAGCCAGGAAAGCCGGGTTGAAGAACCTGGAATTCCGGCTGGGCGACCTGCAGGACCCGCCGATTGAGACCGGGAGCGTGGACCTGGTGATTTTGAGCCAGGCGTTGCATCACGCCGAAGACCCGGCGGCGGCGCTCGTCAGCGCCCACCGCATCCTCAGACGCGGTGGCCAAATCATGATTCTGGACCTGCTGGCGCACAAATTTGAGAAGGCGCGCGAGCTTTACGGCGACCGTTGGCTGGGATTCGCCGAGGCCGACCTGCATCGCTGGCTGGAAGCGGCCGGATTCCGCAACATCGAAATCAGCGTCGTTGCGCGCGAAGAACAACCGCCGCATTTCCAAACCGTTCTGGCGGGCGCGGAGAAACCTTAGGCGCGCTGTCTGCAATTTTTTCAATCTCGTGTGCTCCGCACCGGGCTGTTTCCACAGGCTGCGCAACAACACGACTTTTGAATCCGCTTTTTTCTGGCGGCCCTTCTTCCGCCCCGGTCAGAAGGCGGGTCAAACGCGCGGCTACGAGCGCGACCCGAGGCCTCGGCGGGACCGCGTAGCAGAATGTGGCGGCTCGCCGCTTGCCGCCAGGGAAATGCCTGTTACCGTGATCGTGCATGGACGCGCGACCGCTGTTGGAACAAATCGCCAACGCCCTGGCCAGGGTGCGTCTTGAGGCGATTCTGATCGGCAATGCGGCTGCGGCCATCCACGGTGCGCCGGTGACGACGGTGGATTTCGATTCTTCTGTTCCGTCGCACGCCGACAAATCTCGCCAAGTTGAAACGCTTTGCAGCCCTCATGGGCTGCGGTGGTGTTGCAACCCTGCTACCCGGCCTCGGACCTGTATCGCGTCATGAACGACGACTCCGGGTTGCAGGTGGACTTCATGGTGCGGATTCACGGCATCAAATCGTTCAACAGTGTCCGTTGCCGCGCCGTGCGCGTGCACATTGGTGGCCATCCGCTGTGGGTCGCCAGCCTGGAGGACATCATCAAGAGCAAGCGGGCCGCCGCCCGGCCCCGCGACAATGCTGTGATCGAGATCCTGGAGCGAACTTGGGATGAAAAAATTAAACTCTCGAAGCGCTCGCGTTAGTCGGAAGACCGCTTTGGCCGCCCTGCGCAAGGAAAGCGAACGCGCCGTGGTGGACTTGATCCGGCGGCGGCTCGCCCTGCCCGTGGAGAAACGGTTGAACTTTTTGGGCGTGCGGCTGCCCGGCGGCGGCTCGTGTTTGTGAGCCTGACAGAAATGGCGCTTACTGCCGCACGCTCCCTTCCTCATTTGATGTTCGATGTTCCGTGTCGGCTGTTCGATGTTGGGCATGAAGTGGCCCAAGCCGCCCCGATGATCGGAAGCTTCGCGCGCAACGTTTTTTCGTTAGTGGTGTTTGAGCCAGAAGATGCGTAAACTCGCGGCGATGCCTGTTGTGGTTTTGGTCTTCGTGATGGTCGGCTTGTTGGTCGGCGAAGTTCGCTCGGTGCGGGCGGTGAGTCCGGAACCGGACGCCGCTGCTGCCGGCGCGCTGGTCGGCGAGAACCCCTACCAGGTCATCGCCAGCCGGAACGTGTTCGCGCTCAAGCCGCCCCCGCCGCCGCCCGACCCCAACGCGGCGCCGCCGCCGGACCTGCCGCAAATCAAACTCCAGGGTATCAGCTCGTTGTTTGGCCGCCGACAGGTTCTCATCAAACTCGTCGAGAAGGCCAAGCCCGGTCAGCAGGGCAGGGAAGAGGCGCTCATCCTCAAGGAAGGCGAACGCTATCGGGACGTGGAAGTCGTGGCAATTAACCCGACCACCGGCACGGTGCGTTTCAACAATCACGGCACCGAAGTCGAAATGACAATGGACAAGGATGCCGAAAAAGCGCCCACCGGCCCGCCGCCACCGATGCCGGCTGCCGCGCCAGCCGTCGCAATGGCGCGACCCGGAACGCCACCGCAACCGATGCCCGTGCCGACGGCCGGCCCCAACGCGCCGCCGCCGCCGATTGCCTCAGCGGGCGTGGTGCATGCCCCTGCGCCGGGGGCCGCGCCGGGCGTGGTGGGCAGCCCGGCAAGCGGTGCGCCCGGGGCAGTTGTCAGCGCGCCGGGCACCGCCCCGGGCATCGTGCTGGCTGCAGGGGGCGGCCCTGGTGGACAGCAGCTTACGCCTTCACCGCCGCAGCCGCCGCCGCTTTCGCGCGAGGAACAGGAGGTCATCATTGAGATCAACCGCCTGCGTTACCAGCAGGAGGGTGACCCGCGCGCCAAGCTGTTGCCGCCCACCTCCCTGACGCCACATCTTCAGCAGCCACCGCCTGCGCCGTATTGAACGCGCGCCGCACGCGGTCGGGGCGTTTCGCGGTTCGGGGGATCAGTCTGAGCGGTCGGATGCGTTGTTGGTTCTCCCCGGGTCACTCGTTCACGTGCACCACCTTCGCTGGCGGGAAGCCGTTGAACCACGTTGAAGACGCGCTGCTGTAAGCGCCGATGTTTTCGGCGTAAACCAGGTCCTCAATCTCCAGGTCCGGCAACTCCTCGGCGAGCGAAATGGTGTCCAGCGCGTCGCACGTCTGGCCAAACACCGCGCAGATTTCGGTTTTGCCCGACTTGAAGGCTTTGAGGTGATAGGGGCAGTGATCGAAGATGATCCCCGAAAAGGTGTGATACACGCTGTCGTCAATGTAGTAACACTTCTTGCCGTCGCGCACCGCCTTGCCGATGACCCGCGCCACCGCCGTGGCGGCCGTGGCCACCAGAAACCGACCCGGCTCGGCCAAAATTTGCACCTCCGGCGCAAAGAGCCGGTCCAGCTCTGCGTTGATCTTGCGCGCCAGTTCCTCAAAGGGTTTGACGTGCAGGTTGTAGGGCGCGGGAAACCCGCCGCCGATGTCGAGGATCTGGATCTCGTAACCGCGCGTCCGCGCCTCCTGCATCACGGCGGCCGCGATGTTCAGCGCCTGAACGAAATTCTCGAAATTCGTGCACTGGCTGCCCACGTGGAAGCTGACGCCCTCGACC
The DNA here is from genome assembly GCA_026414705.1 of Verrucomicrobiia bacterium. Lineage (GTDB taxonomy): Bacteria > Verrucomicrobiota > Verrucomicrobiia > Limisphaerales > JAOAIM01 > JAOAIM01. The sequence goes on from JAOAIM010000151.1 coordinate 4,211, forward strand.
ACCAGCCCCATGCGAAACGCCGCCGCAATCAGGTCCACCGCCTCGCCCGGATCGCACCCGAACTTGGAGGACAACTCGACCATTGAGCCGGTGTTGGGCACGCGCAACCGCAGCACCAGGCCGGCGTGCGGCGCGTAGCGGGCGATCTTCTCAAGCTCCGCCCGATTATCGTAGGTCACCAACGGTTTGTATTGATCGAGCGCCTGAAGCGTTTCCTTCGGTTTGATCGGATTGGCGTAGATGATTTTGTCCCAGATGAAGTCTTGTTGTTCCCTGGGCGACAGATGCCGGATGTTCTCATAGACCATCATGAACTCCGGCATGGAAGCGACGTCGAAACTCGCGCCCAACCGGTAGAGCGTGCGCACGATGGCCGGTTCGGGGTTGGCCTTGACCGCATAGTAGCACTGCGCCTTGGGCAGATGCGCGCGAAAGGTGGCGTAGTTGCGCCGGATCACGTCGTGGTCCACGACCACCAGCGGTGTGCCGTGCGTGCGGGCGAGCGACTCCAATTGTTCGAGCGTCATGAACGTCGGCCCGGATTGCACCGGCGTTGGGCCAGCGAGTCAAGCGGCCAGTGGGAAGAGGCTTGCCCCTCGCACGCCAACCGGCTATTAAATCGAAGTAGCAACGCGGTGCCCGCGTGGCGGAATTGGCAGACGCGCCAGATTCAGGTTCTGGTGGGTAACACCGTACAGGTTCAAATCCTGTCGCGGGCACCAACTTCAAACCACTTACCTCCGATCCCCCACCGGTAAACCCAATGCCCTCCGCGTTCGGCCTCATGGGACGGATCGCGTCGGCCGAACTGGTTGCCACCAGTTGAGCTTCCTTGACTTGAGTCGCCGACGTTTTTAGAGACAACGCGCGAGTCCCGCTGGGTCGGTAGGGGTGTGTGCAGCCTCCCGGCGCGGGCGATTGTTCTGATGAACCTGGTGTTGATCGGCATCGCCGCCTACGTGCTGGCGAGCCTGCTCATCGGCCTGTTGGTCTCGCGCGGCATCCGCTCCGAGACCGATTACCTGATCGCCGGACGACGCATCGGCCTGACTTTGGCGACGTTTTCGATGTTTGCCACGTGGTTCGGCGCCGAAAGTTGCATCAGCGCGGCGGGCAAGTTTTACAAGGAGGGTCTGGTCGGCGGCACGACCGATCCGTTCGGCTACACGGTGGCGTTGGTGCTGGTGGGGCTGGTGTTCGCCGTGCCGTTGTGGAAGCGCGGGCTGACGACGCTGGCGGATTTGTTTGCGCAACGCTACGGGCGGGGCGTGGAACGGTTTGCGGCGCTGATCATGGCGCCGACCTCACTGTTCTGGGCGGCGGCGCAAATCCGCGCCTTCGGCCAGGTGCTGCATGCCTCTTCCAATCTGGAGTTCACGCTGTGCCTGGCGCTGGCCGCCGGCACAGTGATTCTTTACACCTGTGCGGGCGGCCTGCTGGCGGACGTGGTCACCGACCTGATCCAGGGCGTGGCGATTGTCGTGGGATTGTTGCTGATCCTCGGGGCGATTCTGGTCAGCAGCGAGGCCAACCTGGCCGAGGCGTGGCGCGCCGTGGATCCGGAAAAACTCCGGCTCTTTGGCGGCCCGGATCGCTCGGGCTGGGAATTGCTCGAGCTGTGGGCGCTGACAATTGGCGGCTCGGTCGTGGCGCAGGAAGTCGTCAGCCGCGTCCTCGGCGCCAAATCTCACGCGGTGGCGCGCAACGCGGCACTGCTCGGGGGCGGCCTCTACCTGGCGGTGGGCCTGATCCCCGCGTTTCTGGGATTGGTCGGCCCGCACCTGTTGCCCGAGCTGGCCGACCCGGAGCATTTTCTGCCGCGACTGGCCGAAAAATTCCTGCCCACCCTGGTGTATGTGCTCTTTGTGGGGGCGTTGGTCTCGGCGATTCTCTCCACGGTGGACAGCACGTTGTTGGCGGCCTCCTCGCTGGTGGCGCACAACGTGGTGCTGTCGTTTGCGCCGGGCTTGACGGAACGCCAGAAACTGCGCGTGGCGCGGGCGGGAGTGGTGGTGTTCGGGCTGATTGCCTTTGGGCTGGCGAGCGGGGCGGAGAGCATTTTCGAGTTGGTGCAACAGGCCAACGGCGTTGGCAGTTCGGGCATTCTCGCGCTGCTGGTCTTTGGCCTGTTTAGTCGGCTGGGCGGACCGCGCACCGCAGCGGCGACCCTGGCGGTTGGACTGGCAAGTTGGGCCTGGGGCACGTATGTGGCCGGCTGGACCTGCACGTATTTGATTTCCCTGGTCTGCTCGGCTGTGACGTATCTGAGCGCGGGTCTTTGGGAAAAGCACGCGGGGCAAACGTGCTGAACCGAAGCTTCGGGGGCTGCCCGCCGTTTCACCCCTTGTTCGCTCGATGTTCGACGTTGAATGTTCGTTGTTGTGCGGGGCGCTCGCCCGCATGTAACCCCGTTGCCCGCGCACGGCCCGGTTCAAAGTTCAAAGTTCACGGTTCAACGTTCAGAGTTGGCGGGTTAAAAATGACTCCTGTTTGGATTCGCCGACTGGAAATCGGCGAACAAGCCCCCTGGAAGCCTGCGCTGCGCTTCACGCTCCGACGCTCTGACGCTCTGACGCTCCCCATGCGCCGCCCTATGGGGGAGAAGCGATTTCGGGGCGAGGCCCTCAATGGCACGCGGGATGCCGCTCGACAAGCCGATGCCCGCATGGACAATCCTCCGCGCAGGCTCGAACATCACCGCCGTGAGGCTCGACCCGACACGATGGCTGTTGCGCCGCCGGCTCAAAGCCCGGTCGCCCGCCGTCCGTCGCCGCGCCGTGGCCGAACTTCGCGCGCGGGCCGACGCCGACGCCGTCGAGTTGCTCATCGAGGTGCTGGCCGACGCCGAGCCTGCTGTGCGGGCCGAGGCGGTCGCCGCGCTGGCCGAGTGCCGGGATGAACGGGTGCTCAACGCGCTGTTGGGCGCATTGCGGGACGCCGACGCGAGCGTGCGCTTGGCCGCCATCGCCGCGCTTCAAAAGCTCAACGACCCCGCCGCCGTGCCGCCGCTGGTGTCGCTGCTGTTGCGCGGCAACCCGGACGAAAAATGGCGCGCCGCCCGCGCGCTCGACGCCTTTCACTGGCGACCTCAGACCGAGACCGAGGAAATCGAGTTCTCGCTGGCACTGGGTGAGATTGCCCGGGTTTCAGTCTTCGGCGCCGCTGCCATCAAGCCGCTCACCGACCTGCTCCGCCATGCCTCATACGAAAAGCGCGTCGCCGCGGTCAACGCCCTCGGCGAGATCAACGACCCGGCGGTGCTTCGCCCGCTCCAACAGGCACTGCGCGACGCCGACCCGCTGGTGCGCACCGCCGCCGCGCACGCGCTCGGTCGCCTGGGCGACCCACAGGCCGTGCCCGCGCTCCTTCAGGCGCTCAAAGACCGCGAGACCAACGCCCGCGCCGCTGCCGCTGCTGCCCTGGGCCGGCTGGGCGACGCCCGGGCCGTGGAGCCGCTCATTCAACTGCTCAACGACCCGCAATGGGAGGTGCGCGCCGCCGCGCTCGAGGCACTCGGCAAACTGGGCGACCCGCGCGCGTTGCAGCCGGTTGCCGCGCGCCTTGACGACAAGGATCAGGAAGTCCGGCAATATGCCGCCGATGCCGTCGCGCGCGTGGGCGACGAATCCGTCATCGAAAAACTCGTCCTCACCCTCGTGGACCCGCACGGCGGCGTACGCCAGGCCGCTGCACGCGCCCTGACGCGGCTCGACCCGAACTGGGAACGTTCCGAGCGCGTCAAAAAACTCCTGCCCAAGCTCGAAGCCGCCGCGCACAGCCGGGACGCCGCCGTGCAGTCGGCCGCGTCGAATCTCATCAAACGCATCAGCGGCCGCGCTGAAGACGACACCGTCGCGCTGGTGGGCGACGCTGCCGAACGGCGTCGCCGCGCCACCTTGCGGCTGCTGCGTGAGCTGGCCCGTCATGCCGACCCCCTGGCGCGCCTGGCTGCCGTGCAGGCCCTGGCGCGCCTCGGCGCACCGAGCGCCCGTGAGGCCGAACAACTGGCCGCTGCCGATCCTCATGAATGGGTTCGCGCAGCCCTCGTTTCACCGTCGCGGACGCCCGCTCTCGCCCCAACGGCGCCGCAGATCACGTCCCTTCTGCTTTGCGGTGAACGGGGCGAGGTGTTGCTGGAATGGCAGTGCGCCGAAGCCGATGGCTGGGCTCGGTTTCTGACCTGGGTGACCGGCCGCGCGCCGGAACTGGCACCCGGCGCGGCACTCAACGAGTTTGTCCGGTTGGAAGTCGTGGGCGCGCGCGAACGCCGCGTTTGCTGGATCGGCCTCCCCGGTGCGGCGCTGATCTCAACCCGCCTCGCGGAGGCCGGTGGGCCAAACGTGCCGCCCAGCCCTGCAACCGACACGAGCCCGCTCACCCGCGCCGCCAAAGAGACGCTGACCGAGTGGCTGCGACGCGCGCCGTCGTGTCCCGGCGCCCTGGTTCGTGCCGTTTGGTTTCCCGATCAGACGATCACCTGCGACGTGGACGCGCGGGATTTTTCAGCGGCGGCACTCGAGGAGGCGGCACGCACCAGCGCCGAGGGTTTTCAGTTGCTGCGGAACGTTGCCGATGCGCCGCGCCGTTTGAGCTGGTTCTATCAACGCGCCGTGCTCCACGGCATCGCGCGCGACGAGGGCAGCGTGCTGTTGGTGGTCACCACGACGCGGTTGAGCGAGCGCGAGTTGGCGGGCGTGGACGCGCTCGGCGCCGAATTCCGCGCACTACGTCCGAACCCGGCCGGGGAGCCGCCGACGCCATGAGTTCAAAACACGAGCGGATTGAGGCGGCGGTGGCCGCGTATCGCGGCGGGCCGTTGGACGCACACTTCCTGGCCTATGTGGACCTGTTCAACCGGCAGCGTTTTTACGAGGCGCACGACGCGCTCGAAGCGCTCTGGCTCACGACGCGCCACGGGCCGGACGGGGAGTTTTTCAAGGGCCTCATTCAACTGGCGGGCGCATTCGTGCACGTGCAGAAAAATCGTCGCGGTCCGGCGGTGGCGCTGTTCCGACTGGCGCAAGGTCGGTTGACGCAGTTCCCCGACGCACACTGGCGGTTGAACCTGCCCGAGGTGCGGGCGCTGGTTCAGGGCTGGTTGCAGCGGCTCGAATCGGACGCGCCGCCGTCGGCGCTCCTGGCGGATTCGCCTCCGAGGCTTGAACTGCGCGCCCACTGAGACGCCCGCGCCTTGAAACTCGATTCGCCCGGCGTGCTCCTCCATGCTTGCGACCTCATGTTGCGCGTCGCACCGGAATTTCAGGAGTCGTTCCGCCGGTTGGGCTGGGCGAAGTGTGCGGATGTGGTGCGGCATTTCGCCGGCGGGCTCAAGCTTCAGCCGGGAGTGGCAGTGCGGCCGGCGCGTTTGACGCTGGCCGACGGCACGGAGCTGGCGGTGTTTTACAAGCAGTATGAGTATGCA
>JAOAIM010000152.1 GCA_026414705.1 Verrucomicrobiia bacterium
GATCGGGCCCGGGTGCATGATCAGCGCGTCGGGTTTGCACCGCGCCAGCCGCGCGCGATTCAGGCCGAACAGTTGCACGTATTCGTTCAGGCTGGGGAACATCGTCTTGCGCTGGCGCTCGTGCTGGATGCGCAACAGGTTGATAATGTCGGCATCGCGGATCGCCTCCTCGACGTTCCAGGTGACGCGACAGCCCATCTGCTCAAAAGCCCGCGGCACCAGCGTCGGCGGCCCGCACAACGTCACGCGCGCGCCGAGCTTGTTGAGCGCCCAGATGTTCGAGCGCGCCACGCGGCTGTAAAGAATGTCGCCCAGAATCGTCACGTTCAGCCCCTCAATGCGCCCCTTGCGCTCGCGAATGGTGAAGGCGTCCAACAACGCCTGCGTGGGATGCTCGTGCGCGCCGTCGCCGGCGTTGATGACGTGGGCGTTGAGCACGCGCGCCAGAAAATGCGGCGCGCCCGCCGCGCTGTGGCGGATGACGATGAAATCGGCGTTGAGCGCCTCCAGGTTGCGCGCGGTGTCCTTGAGCGTCTCGCCCTTTTTCAACGAGGAGGCTTCGGCGGTGAAATTGATGATGTCGGCCGAGAGGCGCTGCTCGGCCAGCTCGAAGCTGATGCGCGTGCGCGTGGACGGCTCGACGAAGAGGTTGACGACCGTTTTGCCGCGCAGCGCCGGGACTTTTTTGATGGCGCGCTCGCCGACGGCTTTGAACGCACGCGCCGTGTCGAGCACGGTCAAAATTTCGTCCGCCGTCAGCGATTCGATGTCGAGCAGGTGAGGGCGCGTCCAGGGCATGGTCAACCTCCGGTGGGTCTTGCGCAGGGCGCCGGCCCGCCGCATCGGGGATTGCCCATCTGCGCCAGGGGGCGGGCGCGCCGCCCCGTTCGCGAGCGCGCGAACAGCGAACTCGCCGCGTTGTGCGCCTGCGGATTCATGGTCTTTCGAGCAGCACGCGGTCCTCTTCGCCCGGTTCGCCCAGGCAGACGCGGATTTTTTCGTCCCGGGCCGTGGGCACGTTTTTGCCGACGAAATCAGCCTTGATCGGCAGTTCGCGGTGACCGCGGTCAATGAGCACGGCCAGTTGAATGCGCTGTGGGCGACCGAAATCGTTGAGCGCGTCCATCGCCGCGCGCACGGTGCGCCCGCTGAAGAGCACGTCGTCCACCAGCACGACCGTGCGCCCGGTCACGTCAAACGGGATGACGGTTGGATGCACCGCCGGGGCGACGCGCCGGTCCAGGTCATCCCGGTGCATGGAGACATCGAGGCGGCCGGTCGGCACGGGCCGATTCCAAATCCCGGCCAGCAGCGCGCCCAACCGCTCGGCCAACGGCACCCCGCCGCGTTGAATGCCCACCAACACAACGTCATCGCCCGGCTCGTTGCGCTCGGCGATCTCGTGGGCAATGCGCGTCAGCGCGCGCTGAATCGCGGCGGCATTGAGGATCAGGGCGGTCTCAGGCATGGCGTGGGCCGGCGCGGGTTGCAGAAGGCGGAAACGCTTCCAAGCGCCCACCCGAAAGTTCCTCTGCCCGGGAGTTTGAGCGCGTTGTGAAGACGCAGGGCGCTTGTGTTCGGAGTGGCCTCCGGTCTGGCAACGGTTTGCAGGGATTCATGCGTTTGTCCTTGGCGACCTCGCCGGGCCGCCTTAAAGGACGCAGCCGGGCGTTACCGGCTTTTGCGCCAGTTGGCGCGGTGTTTGATGATCCAGTCGGTCAACGCGCGCTCAAAGCCGATGTCGTGGCCGGCCTTTTCGGATTCGATCCACTTGTGCTTGAGGATCTCCTCCCGTTCGGCCTGGAACTCCCGATACAGGGAAGAGTTTTTGAGCAACTCTTCGGGCGGCAACTGCTCTTTTTGCTCTTCGGCCATAAGACCCCAACTGCCAACCGCATTGGAAAATACGTCCCGCCGCGGCGTCTGACAACGCCAAACTCGGCCCGGAGGCACGCAGGCGCGGGATGCGGTCTGCGGAAAACGTTTTGACCCGCCCGCCGGTTTTTGGTTGGTTGGCGCACGTTTGTAACCGCCACTGCGCACACGCATGAGTGCAGCCCCGGCCAGCGCCGTCACCCGCCCGCAGTATCCGCCCGGTTTCCGTGCGCGGCGGGGCCTGAACTGGTTCATCCTCGGCGCGATGTATGCCTCCTACTACATGTGCCGGTATAACTTCCGGTTCGCCACCCCGGGCATGGTCGAGGAATTCGGATTCGACATGACCCAGATCACCGGAATTCTGAGCGCCTGGTCGGTCGCCTACGGCACCGGCCAACTCCTCAACGGCCTGTTTAGCGACCGCATTGGCGGGCGCGCTTCAATGATCATTGGCGCGGTGGGCACGATTGTCATCAACCTGATCTACGGTTTCGCGTCGTTTGCGGGCACATTCTCAACCTTCGCGTTGATCTGGTTGCTCAACGGCTATTTTCAGTCCTTCGGCGCGCCGGGCATGATCAAAATCAACGCCGCGTGGTTCAACCGGCGGGAGCGCGGCACCTTTTCCGGCATCTTTGGCTTCATGATTCAGATGGGCCAGGTGGCCATCAACAACCTGGCCCCGAAGATTCTGGCCGGATTCACGATTGGCACCTGGGTGGTGGCGGAGGGCGAGTGGCGCTGGCTGTTCCGCATCCCGCCGATTTTCGCCGCGGTGATGGCGGTGTTGGTGGTTCTGATTCCGCGCGAAACGCCCGAAGCGGCGGGTTATCCCGGTTGCGTGCGCGACGACAGCGACACCAGTGCCGGCGACACCGCCAGCGTGCGGGTGAGCCTGCGCGAGAGCTTTGTCACCATTTTCCGGCATCCGCTGGTGTGGCTCTACGCGGTGGCTTACGCCTGCACCGGCGCGGTGCGGCACAGCTCCGATCAGCTCAGCGTCCTGTATTTCGAGCAATATTTGCACCTGGACCTGAAAGCGGAGCCCCCGGCGGTAATCCTGACCATGAACATCGTGCCGTTGGTTGCGGTGCTGGGGTCGCTGCTTTCGGGCATGGTTTCGGACAAGGTGTTTGGCGGGCATCGTTCGCCGGTGGCGATGGGGTTGTATTTTCTGCTCAGCGGCGTGCTCACGGCGGCCGCGCTGGTCATGTGGTCGGGAGTCGTGGGCCCGACCGACACGGGCATTTTTCTGGGCTGCCTGTTTTTGATCCTGGTTTCTTTCAGCGTGAACGCGACGCATTCGATCGTGGGCGCAGCAGCGCCAATGGACATTGGCGGACGGCGCATGGCCGGCTTCGCATCGGGAGTGATTGACTCCTTCCAATACTACGGCGCGGCGATTGCGCTGCCGCTGACCGGCTGGCTGCTGGACCGATACGGTTGGGGCGCGTGGTATCCGGTGATGGTGGTGTTTGGTTTGATCGGCGGCTGCGCCATGCTGCTGGTGATGCGCAAACAGCGGCGGCTCAAATCCCAAGCCCCAGCGGGCGCGTCACCGTCGTGATGCCGCCGGCTCGCGCCAACCATTTCAACCCAACACGACCCCCTCGCGTCTTAACAACCGCCGCTTCCAAACCAAGCCCGCCGAAAAACCGCCGAGCCGGCCATTGGCCGACAGCACCCGGTGACACGGCACGAGCACCGGGATCGGATTCGCCGCGCACGCACCGCCCACGGCACGTGCGCCGCCCGGACAACCGACCCGACGCGCCAGCGCGCTGTAGCTGAGCGTTTCGCCGGTCGCCAGCCGCGTCAACGCGCGCCAGACACGGCGTTGGAACGGCGTTGCCTCCGACCAGTCCAGCGGCGGCAGGTGGCGCGGCGTTCGGCCGGCCAACGCCTCTTGCAGCGCTGCCGTCGTGAGCCGATGCCACGCGCCGATTGGGTTCGAAGCCGTGGCGCTCGCGGCACGTGGTTTCGATCGGGTGGCTTCGGGAAAATCCAGTCGCACCAGCCCGCGGGTCGAATAGCCCGCGCGAAATGCGCCCCACGGCGTGGGGATCGGCAGGAACAGTAGGGCGTTGCGAGGCGCGCGTGGCATCGGCGCACGTGGGTCAACGATGTTGAAGGAACATCCAAAGCGTGCCGAACAGCAGCAGGAGGAGAATTGCCACCAGAAGCAGAAACCGGTTGCGGGCAATGCGCTTTTCCTTGCGGAGCGGGCGCAGACCCTGGACGCCGCCGGCGGCCAGGTAACTGATCAGGCGCGGATTGAGCGTCGGCGTGTGATGCCAGCGCTGTCGCCACCGGCGCACCAGCGCGGTGAAGTCGAACTTGCGCACGCCCATCTCGTTGTAGAGGTCCTGCGGCTCCGGCGGCGCCGCGTCCGTTTTGAGCGGGCTGCGACTCACCTCCTCAAAAACCGGCTCCTGTGGTTCGGCACGCGGCGGGGTGGGAGCCGGGCGGGATTCGACGGCGCGGGGCACGACGTTGGCCGGCGGGGTTCTGAGGGGGCAGGCGGTGTGAGCGGGCGCGGCCGGGGTGCGGGCAAGGGTGGTCTGGAGGTCGCGGATTTGGGCTTCCAACGTGGCGATTTGCCGCTGGAGCGCGCGCGCGCGCTCAGACAACGGGTCGGATTTTTTCTTCCACAGCGCCATAATTCAAAGTCGGGCGCGCGGGCCGTCCCTCGGCACCAGCGCCGGCCCCGCCACGAGCAATTCGCACTCAACGGCTGAGCAGAATTCCGACGAACACGGCCAGTGCCAGAAATCCCAGAGCTACCAGCGGCCAGGTCAGGGCCAGGCCCAGTTTGCACAATTCGCGGTAGCTGCGCGGCTCCAGCACGCCGGTCAACATCGCGGACGGCTCGGATGCTGCAGCCGCGCCGGGGTTCGACGGTGCGCCGCTCAAGACCGGGAACTTGAGCCGCGCGGCGTTCCATTCCATGCGCGCGTTTTCCAGCACAGTGAGCGCGCGGGTCAGTTCGACGTTGTAGTTGTCGCGCGACCAGGATTCCTCGTTGATGGCCTCGACCTTGGTCAGGGCGGCGCGAAGGTCGGCGATGGTTTTGGCCATTTGCTCGGCGTCACGGCGCGCGTTGAACTCGGCTTCCTCCAGAAGACCCAGGCCGCGCGTGAGGTGTTGAAGCATTTCCTGTCGGCCGGTGCGCAATTCGTTCTGGCGGCGGCGCAATTCCTCCAGGGCGGCGCGTTCGCGTTCGAGTTCCTCCTGCAGGCGGCGGAGTTCGGCGAGTTTTTGCTGCGCCTCGGCGACGCGCGCGTCCACCTCCTCGCGCGTCGGAGCGCGTCCGGGAGACGCAGCGGAGGCTGACGCCGGGGCGTAGGGAGCCGCCTTGTGCTGTTGAAAATCGGTGTCCACAAACTCCGTCGCGTCGTACTCGGTCGCCATGCCGCGACTTTAGTGCGGGCGCCTCAATTGTAAAGCGCGCTCGGCCCGCCGGTTGAAAACCGGCGGCTGGGCAGGGAAACGCATCGCAAATGCGCGCGCGGCGCGGTCAGGAAAAACGCGGCGGCGTTTCCGGTCGCCCGAAAACGCCGCTGCTCAAACGGGTTGCTGCGTCCCGGCCGCGATCAGGGCCAGATGAGTCGGAAGTATCTCTGGCTGCCGGTGAGCGGGTTGGTGTAACCGGTGTTGAGCGCCCCGGGCACGTTGGTGTAGGGCCCGGTAACGACCGGCGCGGCCTGGAGCTTGAAGACCGGATTGGTCCAGCTCAGCACCACGTCGCTGCCGACGCGGGTAATTTGGAGCGGTTCCGGCTGGGGCGCCAGGCTCAGGAACACCTGATTGAACGTAGAGCCGATCTTGAGGTTGTCCACCTGCAAGCCACCGATGCCGGTGTTCTGGCGGAAGGCGTAACTGTAAATGGTCACCGGCGTGGTGAGGTCGGAGGCGATGACGTGGGTGGAGGATTCAGAGGCTGGATTGACCCAGAGCGCGCTGTCGTTGGCGGTGGCCAGGTTGTAGCGGGTGATGACGACGTAATCCTGGTTGGTCTGGAGGTTCTGCGGGAAGACCGCGGTGATGAAACCGCCATTGGCAATGCCGAGCCGGTAGGTGCCCGGCGCGGCGCCGTTGGTCGTGGCGAACACGCGCGCCCGGAAATCGGTCGTGAAACTCTTGAAGTGCGCGAAGTATTCACCGACGCCCGAAGCAGTGGGGAGCGTCTTGTAGTTGACCACGAAGCGGGCGTAGAAGACGTAACCTCCGCTGGCCGCGTACGGGAAGTTGGTCAGGAACGCGCTCACGTCCTCGGTTTGGGTGCCGAGCAGTTCCAAGCGTCCGTTGACGACCTGCAACTGGCCCGTCGTGCCGCTGTGGTTGTTCCAGAAGAATCCGGAGTTGGTGATGACGGAGCCGTCGGGATACGAGAAATCATCGCCCAGCACCAGGCCCACGTCCGGGTGTGCCGTGAGCGTGAAAGTGGTGGGGATGTTGAACGTGCCGTCGCTCACGGTCACCGTCACGGTCGCCACCCCGGCCGCGGCGTTGGTGAGCCAGAGGGCGCGGTTTGGGCCGCCCAGGTTCTGCACGCCGATGTTGGCGTTTGGCAACACGGTTTGATCGGAGGAAGTGGCCGTGACGCTGAGGCTGCCCGGCGGCGTTTCAGAATCGTTAACCGTGAAGTTGATGGGCCCGAGGGGCTGGCCAACCGGGGCGATCTGATTGGGGATGCTCGAGATCGTGGGCGCACCAACGGTGAGAGTGAAGGTGTTGGTGGCTGACAAGTTATCGCCGTCGGTGACGATCACCTGAATGTTGGCCGTGCCCTGCTGGTTGATCGCCGGTGTGACAGTGAGCGTGCGGTTCTCGCCGCTGCCCCCAAAGCTCAGGTTCGCCGGATTGTTCGGCACGAGCGTCGGATTGTCCGAAATCGCACTCAACACCAGGCTGTCAGCCGGCGTTTCCACATCGCTGATGATGAAGGGCATCGGGCCGGTGTTGGTATTGGCCGGGATGCTGGTATTGACCAGGCCCGAAATCGAGGGCGGGCCGCCGGGGGTTTGCACGTCGCTGAATTGTGTGCCGATTTTCAGGTCGTCGAGCGTAAGCACGCCCACGCCGGTGGCGCCGGAAGATTGCCGCAGGCATACGAAGTGGATCGGGACGGCCGGGGTGGCGTCGGTGGCGTCCGCGCGATTTGCCATCGTGGATTCGGAGGGCGGGTTAATCCAGAGCGTTGTGTTGGTGCCGTTGACCAGGCGCACCACCAGTTTGATGTCGGTGTTCAGGTCCAAATCGGTCGGGATGTAAACGGGCACGTTGCCGCCGTTGGCCACGCCGACGCGAAACTTGCCCGACCCGGTGCCGACGTTGGTGGTGGAGAGGAAGATACGTGCGCGAAAGTTGAACGTGCCCAGGTCCCGGTAGTGCCAAAAATAGGAGCTGCCGGTCGGCAACCCCGAAACGTTGATCACGAAACTCGCATAGAGATTGGTCACCCCGCTGTAGGGCGCGCCGGGCAACGCGCGGCTCACGTCCTCGCTTTCGGCCTGGTTGACGTTGACCTTGCCCGACACGACATCCACCTGGCCCGTCGTGCCGCTGTGCGTAATCCACAGGTCCCCCGTCACGGTGCCAGGCCCGGCGACCGGGCCGTCGGGATAACTGAACGGCTCATCCAGAATCAGAGCCGCCGGGCTGGTCAACGTCGCAAAGGTGAGCATTCCGATAGCAATGAGTGTTTTTTTCATAGCACCCTTCTTCACTGATTATGCTGGGTTCGGTTTACGGCAAAATCTCCGCTCAATTCGGCGTCGTCGGCGTTGGATACCAATACATCTTGCGCTCGATGCGCCATTCCTCCGACGCGTTGTTGGACTCGGTCGGCGTCCGGACAAAATCATTGGTGCGCGCCACCCGTCCGCTGCCGTCGGCCATTGAGAAATTGCCCCGCTGATCGTGGCGGCCGATGGCGTATTGGCCGGTGACGTTGGACTGGGCCGCGCCGGCGGTTGGAGAGTTACCGTCGGATTCCGCCACCACGATCGTGTCGGTGGGCTTGAGGATGGTCGAGTAGCGGGTCTGGGCGGCGCCGGCCGCGCGCGTGGATTTGTTCACGCACAGCCGCCCGTTTTCCCCATACATGAAGTAGGCCTTGGTGACCGACGGCGTGAAATTGGGCTGCGGCGCAGTCGGACAGGAATAGATCGTGCGATTACCGGGCAGGGGCGGATTTGGCGGCGTGGCCTGGTAAAGCTGCACCATCGTGGGCTGACGGATGAACGGAGCAACCTGGTTATACCACGCGTCCACGTTGGCCGGATCAATAATCGGCAGCACTGTGTTGCCCTCCTCCGGCACGCGGTCGTCGTGATCCTGCGCATACATCATGAACGCCAGCCCCCACTGCTTGGTGTTGTTGAGGCAGGAAATGCTCTGGGCCTTCGCCTTGGCCTTCGCCAACGCGGGCAGGAGCATGGCGGCCAGAATCGCAATGATGGCGATGACCACAAGCAGCTCAATCAATGTAAACGCCCTCCGCTCGCCCCGCCCGGTGCGATGGCCACGGCTGTTGCTGTTCATGTTCAATTTCGTCATTGCCGCTGAATCCCGCGCTGACGCCACAACCGCGTGTCGTCTCGACTTCGGAACACCAACACTCTAGGACTCGCGCCGGGCCAAGGCAAGCTTCGCGACGACCGACTTGTCCACATTTTCATGCGAGCGCCATCCGGCGCGAATGCGCGCCATCTCATTGCCGCGCCCGGTAAAATCGTTGTGGCGCGCCGGTGACATTCGAGTCAACAAACGTCGCCCGCCCCTCGCCGCTGGAAACCGTCGCCAGCGTCTGCCAGACCGCTGGATTGAGGTTCGTCGTCGCCTCCAGCGCAAAGGTCGCGCCCGCCGCGCCCGTGAGGACCAGCGAGATGCCCCCGGCCTGCGGCCTCACCGACTCAAAGCCGAAGCTCGCCGGGCCGAGCCGTTCCACACGCAGGTTGTCCACCAGCACAAACGCATCCCGCGCCGGGTTCGCAATTGAGGCAAACGTGTCCATCAGGCCGATCATCACCGTTCCGTTGGTGAAAAACGACGTGTTCGTGCGCTGCGCCACCACCACCCCGTCGAGCAGCCACGTCACCACGCGATTCATGTAACGGACCTCGACCTCGACCCAGTTTTTGCCCGGCGCGCCCGGCGTCTCAAAGCGGGTGGCGGGAAATAGGTTCTGGTAAATCGCTGCGGTGTGGTTGGACGCGCTCAAGCTGGCGGTCAGGTCAGTGGGCGGCCCGGACGGATTTCCCTCGTAGGCGCGGTAATCGCGCGTGTCGCCGCCCTCGCCGCTGAGGGCGAACCACAGCCCGTCGCTGGCTGGTGCGCTGGCCGTGGCCCAGTTGGCGTTGGTGCCGGCGTGCAGGATGCCAAAGATCGCGTGTTCGGTGCTGCCGGTCGAGCCGGTGCCGCCGGGCCCGCCCGGATAATTCATCCAAAGATCAAACTTCAGCGTGAAATCGCCGCTGAGCGCGAGGTGCTTCGGATAAAGGTTCACCGCGGCGGGCGCGCCGTTGGTGTCGTTGTTGTTCACCGTCAGCCGCAGCGCACGCGTGTTGCCGTCGGGCGAGCTGGGCGCGGGCGGGATGAGGGCCGTGACGCCGTTGAACGTGTAGGGCGTTGCCCCGTAGTCGAAGGCCCAGTCC
>JAOAIM010000153.1 GCA_026414705.1 Verrucomicrobiia bacterium
CGCTCGTCGGCAGCGTCAGATGTGTATAAGAGACAGAGGTGCGGGCGGGGCGGGATGGCTGATTGCCGATTGCAGATCGAAAAGGGCAGCCCGCGGCGTGCGAGGCGGTGACGGCGACGGATGCGGACGTCTCCCGTTGCCCAACCGTGTTCGGCCTCAAAACCGGGTGAGCCGTTCCAGCTCGCGGACGCGTTGCTCGATCTGGTCGCGGCGCACGCGCGTGGTTCGCAAAAGGCCAAAGCCCTCGCAGCAGAAGGAGGCGACCACGCTGCCGTAAACCATCGCGCGCCGCAGGTGGCGTTGCACCGGGCCGGCGGCGCCGGCCAGATAGCCCATCAGCGCTCCGGCAAAGGAGTCGCCCGCCCCGGTCGGGTCCACGACCTTGCACAGGGGATAGGCCGGACACAAAAACACGCCGTCGGGCCCGGACAACATCGAACCGTGCGAGCCTTTCTTGATGATGACATACCGGGGCCCGAGCCGATGGATGTGGCGCAGCGCCGCGAGCAGATTGTCCCGGCCGGTCAACTGCCGCGCCTCGCTGTCGTTGAGTACGAAGGCGTCCACGCGCCGGAGCAGGCGCAACAGGTCGGGCCGCGCGATGCGCAGCCACAGGTCCATCGTGTCGGCCATCACGAACCGGGCGCGCTCGATTTGATCGAGCACGTGGTGCTGGAGGGCCGGGGCGATGTTGGCCAGCAGCACAAACGGGGTGCGGCGATGCTCCGGCGGCAGGCGCGGCGTGAACTGCTCAAACACGCCCAGCTCGGTGCAAAGGGTGCGGCGATGGTTCATGTCGGCCTCGTATTCCCCCGACCAGTGAAAGGTTTTGCCCGGCACCTGCTGCAGGCCGCTCAGGTCAATGCCGTGACGCCGATACAAGGCCAGGTAGCGACGCGGGAAATCCTCGCCCACAACGCCAACGAGCTTGACCGGCGCAAAAAAACTCGCCGCCACCGCCGCGTGGCTGGCCGAGCCGCCAAGCAGGCGCGGGTTTTCGGCGTGGGGCGTTTTGATCGAATCCAACGCTGTCGAACCAACAACCAGAACGCTCATGTTCAGTGTGCCGGAGCTGGCCCGGCGGGGCGCGACGGTAGGCCAAGCCCTCCGACACGGCAAGCACGGCGGCACGCTCGCGGAGCGCCCTCGCCCGGCCGGCTCAAGTCGCCCCCGATGCCCGGTCGGCCCCGCGCCGCAATTCCCGCGCGCGCCAGAAGTGATAAATCGCCGGATACACCAGCAGTTCCAGCAGCGTGGAGGTGATCACCCCGCCGATCATCGGCAACGCGATGCGTTTCATCACGTCCGCCCCTGTGCCCTGAGTCCACATGATCGGCATCAGGCCGGCCAGGATGACGCTGGCGGTCATGATCTTGGGGCGCACGCGCTGGACCGCGCCGTGATAAATCGCGTCGCGCAAATCCGCCAGCGACCGCAACCGCCCCTCGCGTTTCCATCGCTCCCAGGCCAGGTCCAGATACAACAACATCACCACGCCGGTTTCGGCGTCGAGTCCCGCCAGCGCGATGATGCCGACCCACACCGCCACGCTGAGGTTGTAGTCGAACCAGTGCAGGGCGGTGAACGCGCCCACCAGCGAAAACGGCACGGCCAGCAGCACGATCGCAGTTTTGATCGCCGAGCGCGTGTTGAGGTAAATGATCAGGACGATGATCAGCAGCGTCAGCGGCACGACGATCATGAGCCGTTCCTTGGCGCGCTGCATGTATTCGTATTGGCCGCTCCAGAAAATGCTGTAGCCGGGCGGCAGATGGATTTGGCCGCGGGCGATGGCGTCGTTAACCGTGTGCATCGCGGCGCGGACGTAGCGACCGATGTCCACGCCCTTGACGTCCACGTAAATCCACGCGTTGGGCACGGCGGCTTCGCTCTTGATGCCCATCGGCCCGCGCACCAGTTCGATGTCGGCCAACTGGCCCAGCGGAATTTGCGCGCCGCCGGGCGTGGGCACGAGAATGTCGCGCAGGGCCTCGATGTGTTCGCGGAAGTCGCGGTCGTAGCGGAGGTTGACGGTGTAACGTTCGAGGCCCTCGACGGTGGTGGTCAGCGGCATGCCGCCCAGCGCCACGTTCAACACCTCCTGCACCGCGCCGACGCTCAGGCCGTAGCGGGCCAGCAGCTCGCGGCGAGGATGGATTTCGATGTAATTGCCGCCCATGACGCGTTCGGCATACGCGCTGGCCGTGCCGGGCACGTGTTTGACGACGGCTTCGATTTCCGAAGCGATGCGCTCCAGTTCGGCCAGGTCGGGGCCGGCGACCTTGATGCCGACTGGGGTTTTAATGCCGGTCGAGAGCATGTCAATGCGCGTGCGGATGGGCATCGTCCAGGCGTTGGCCAGGCCGGGGAACTGGATGGCGGCGTTGAGCGCATCCACGAGTTCTTCGGGCGTGCGGCGGCGATGCGCAATGACCTTGCCGGTTTCGTCGGTGATGTCCACCGCCGGCCACTGCGACTCGGGCTTAAGCATGATGGTGGTCTCGATCATGTCCAAGGGCGCGGGGTCGGTGGCGGTTTCGGCGCGGCCGATTTTGCCGAAGACACGCTCCACTTCGGGGAAGCTGCGGATGATTTTGTCAGTTTGCTGGAGCAGTTCGCGGGCTTTGGTGGGCGAGATGCCGGGAAAAGTGGTTGGCATGTAGAGCAAATCGCCCTCGTAGAGCGGCGGCATGAATTCGCTGCCGATGTTCTGGTAGGGGAACAGCGGACCAAGCTTGAACGCCCATTCCTTGAGCGGGCCGTCGGGCAGCAGGCGCGCCGCCAGCCAGTTCGAAGGGAAAAACGTCCAGAGCACAATCCCCGCCGCCAGCGCCACCACCGCGCCGCGCCAGCGCACCACGAAATCCAGCACCGGATGGTAAAGCCGGATGAGCGCGCGGTTGAGCGGATTTTTTTCCTCGGGCGGGATGCGCCCCCGGATGAACCAGGTCATGAGCACTGGCGCCAGGGTGACCGAGAGCAGCGCCGCCGCCGCCATCGCCCAGGTCTTGGTGTAGGCGAGCGGTTTGAACAGGCGACCCTCCTGTTCCTGCAACGCGAACACCGGCAGAAACGACACCGTGATCACCAGCAGCGAGTAAAAAAGCGTCGGCCCGACCTCGACCGCGGCGTCGCGGATGATTTGGGCGTGCGGTTTGCGGCCCCGGTCGCGTTCGAGGTGTTTGTGGGCGTTTTCGATCATGATGATGACCGCGTCCACCATCGCGCCGATGGCGATGGCGATGCCGCCCAGGGACATGATGTTGGAACTGATGCCCTGGCCGAACATGATGAGAAAGGAGGCCAGAATCGCCGTGGGCAGAATGACGATGGCAACCAGCGCGCTGCGCAAATGCAGCAAAAACGCCAGGCAGACCAGCGCCACCACAACGCTTTCCTCCAGCAGTTTCTCGCGCAACGTGCGCACCGACCGCTCGATCAACGCGCTGCGGTCATAGGTGACGGTGATCGTGACGTCCGGCGGCAGGGCTTTTTTCACCTCGTCGAGTTTGCGTTTCACGTCGCGGATGACCTGGAGCGCGTTGGCGCCGTAGCGCACCACGACGATGCCGCCGACGGTTTCGCCCTCGCCGTCGAGTTCGGCGATGCCGCGGCGCATGTCCGGGCCGAACTGGATCGTGGCGACGTCGCGCAGGAGGATGGGCGCGCCGTTGGTGCCCAAAGCCACGGCGACCTGGCGCAGGTCGTCCAGTCCGCGGAGGTAACCGCGCACGCGCACGATGAATTCGGTCTCGGCCATTTCGAGCGAGCGGCCGCCGATTTCGCCGTTGCTGCGTTCGATGGCCATGCGCACGTCGTCGAGCGTGAGGTTGTAGGCGCGCAATTTCACCGGGTCCACGCTGACCTGGTATTGCTTTTGAAACCCGCCGATGGAGGCGACTTCCGAGACGCCCTCCACGGCGGTGAGTTGGTAGCGGAGATGCCAATCCTGCAGCGCGCGCAGTTCGGCGAGGCTGCGGTTGGTGGACTGAAGCGCATACATGAACGCCCAGCCCACGCCGGTGGCGTCGGGGCCGAGCACGGGCGTGACGCCCCGGGGCAACTGGCCGCTGAGCTGGCTCAAGTATTCGAGCACGCGGCTGCGCGCCCAGTAGGGATCGGTGCCGTCCTCGAAGATCACGTAAACGAACGAGAACCCGTAGAAGGAGTAGCCGCGCACGACCTTTTTGTGCGGCACCGAGAGCATCTTGGTGGTGAGCGGGTAGGTGATCTGGTCCTGGATGATCTGCGGCGCCTGGCCGGGCCACTCGGTGTAAATGATGACCTGCACGTCGGAGAGGTCGGGGATGGCATCGAGCGGGATGTTGCGAGTGGCGTGGACGCCGCCGAGCACGACCGCCAGCGTGGCCACGATCNCCACGAACTTGTTTCGGAGCGAAAAATCAATCAGGCGCGTGAGCATGGTCGTCTGTGGAGTCAACCTGAAAACGGCAGTTGCCGCGCGGCGGCATGGCTCGGCCACCGATGGAACACGGATTCAACACGGATGTTTCCCAAACAGACGCCTTCTCCCACCGGGTGAACAGGGGGTTCCGAGCAACGACCTGCCATCCGTCTCATTTCGTGTTTCATCCGTGGCTCAACTGCCGTTTTCAGAGTCAATGCTTGTGTTCATCTTGCCGGACGGGCGGGCGAGCTTTTCGCCACGCGGCCTCGGCCCGCGGGCCGTGGGCGACGCGGCGCGTGTCCACCAGCGTCATCTCGCATTTCGGGCAGGTGCCGGACTTGTCGGCCACGACGTCGGCGTGTTCGGCCATCGGGCAGGTGAACAGCGCCGGCGCAGGTGCGGAGTCGGACGGCGGTGCCGCGTCCCTGGTTGCGCTGGCGCTTGGATGGGTGTGTGGCGGCGCGGGGGTGGACGCTCCGTTCGTTTGGCCGATCGGAAACATTTTTTGAATCGCCTCGCGCAAGCGGCTTTCGGAATCGAGCATGAACTGGCCCGACACGACGATGCGTTCGCCCTCGTGCAGGCCGCTGAGCACCTGGTAGAAGTCGCCTTCGGCATGTGCGCCGAGGGTGACCTCGCGCGGCTCGAAGCGTCCGCCCTCCAGCGCCACAAACACGGTGTTGCGTCGCCCGCTGCGCAGCACCGCCGTGTCGGGCACGAGCAACGCCTCCTGCTCAAGTTGCGCGTGGAGCTCGACGGTGGCGAACATGCCGGGCTTGAGGAGGAAATCCGGGTTGGGCAGTTCCAGTCGCGCGCGCGCGGTGCGCGTCTGCGGATTCACGGTCGGATACACGTAGGCGATGCGCCCGTGAAATTCGCGTCCGGGCCAATACGTCAAACGCACGATGGCTTCCTGGTTGGTGCGCAGCAGCGGCAGGTCCTGCTCGTAAAGCTCGGCCTGCACCCAGACCGAACTCAGATCGGCCAGCCGGTAAATGCGCGTGCCGGCCTCGACCATCTGGCCGGCGACGACGTCTTTTTCGAGGACGATGCCGTCGCGGGGCGCGAGCACGCGGAGCGTGCGGCGCGGTTCGCGCGTGCGTTCCAACTCGGCGATTGCCTCGGCCGCGACATCGAAGAACGCGAGCTTGCGGCGCGCGGCGGCGAGGAGGGTTTCGCGTTCGGCTGCGTTTGCGCCCGGCTCGCGGCCCAGGGCCAGCAGATATTCGACCTGCGCGCTGTAGAGCTCGGGCGAGTAAATCTCGAAGAGCGGCTCGCCGCGGCGCACGAGTTGCCCCGTGGCGTTGACGTAAAGCTTTTCGATCCAACCCCGGAACTTCGTGGTCACGTCGGCGAGCGCGGTTTCGTCGTATTCAATCGTGCCGACGGTGCGCAGGGTGCGATGCACCGGGCCGCGCCGGACGACGTCGGTTCGGATGCCCATGTTTTGAATGGTGACCGGGTCAATGAGGATCGTGGCCGGTCCGGTGGGGGTCGCAGCGTCGCCGGTGGTGGGGCGTCGGATCGGCGTGAGTTTCATGCCGCAGATGGGGCAGTTGCCGGGCTTGTCCTGTATGACCTGCGGATGCATGCCGCAGGTGTAAAGCGTTCGGGTTTGTCCGGTGGCGGCGGTTGGCGGCGCTTCAACGGCGTGGGTGGGCCGGGCGAAAGCGCCCGCGAACAGCCATACCGCACCTGCGAGCAGCAGGCTCGCGATCGAATGGACGCGCAGGACGAACTGGCCGCGTGTCACGAGGACAGACGATCTGGTTTTCATGAGTTGGCGGACCGTTTGGAGTTGGTTGGTTCGGAGGCGGTCGGGATTTCGACACCGATCATTTGCAGCGCTTCGAAATCGCCCAGGCCGCAACAGAGCACCAGGTCGGCGAGGCGGGTGTATTGTTCAGCGACGGCGCGGGCGAAGTTCAGGTGCGCTTCGAGCAACATGCGGCG
Organism: Verrucomicrobiia bacterium; assembly: GCA_026414705.1. Classification (GTDB taxonomy): domain Bacteria; phylum Verrucomicrobiota; class Verrucomicrobiia; order Limisphaerales; family JAOAIM01; genus JAOAIM01. Next base: position 6,362 of record JAOAIM010000153.1, read on the forward strand.
CGCTTCGAGCACTTCGCGGAGCGGGCGCTGGCCGGTTTCCCAGGCGGCGCGTGCGCTGGCCAGGGCTTGTTCGGAACGCGGGATGATTTGGTCGCGGTAAAGGAGCGCTTCGCGGCGCGCGGCGTCAATTTCGACGGTGAGGTGGTGGATTTCGAGGCGCGTTTCGGCCTGCCAGTCGGTCAGTTCCAGTTCGGCGGCGCGGTGGTGGGCCTGCTCGCGGCGGAGGTCGGCGCGGTATTTGTCGCGGTTGCCCCAGGGCAGGTTGAGGCTCAGAACGAACATGCCCTGGCGGAAGTTGCCGTTGCCGGTGTAGTTGCGGGCCTCGACGCCGGCGGCCACGTCGGGCCAGCGCGAGCGGCGGGTGCGTTCGACGGCGGCGCGAGCCTGTTCGACCTGTCGCTGCAAGAGGCGCGTTTTGGGCTCAAACTTGCGGCTGAATTCGACCAACTGCTCGGTGTAGGGAACCGGGGGCGCGACGGGCGGCAGGCGCAGCGCGGGCCACGAGGCGTCGGGGGCGCGGTTGAGGAGGCGATTGAGCGCGAACTCGGCGTTGGTCACGCGCGCGACGTCAGTGCGCAACTGGTTGGTGCGGCGGGACAGTTCGTTGCGCGCTTCGTGCAACTCGGCCAGCGTTGCCTCGCCGGTTTGGTATCGGACCTCGGTGGCGGCGACGATCGCTTCGAGCCAGGCGCGGTCTTGTTCGCCAATTTCCACGATGCGCCGGGCAAGGGCGGCTTGGAACAGAGCCCGGGCCAGGTCGCGTCGCAGCGTTTGAAACAGCAGGTCGGCTCCGGCCTCCTGGAGTTGCAGCGCGGCGTGCGCGAGCGCGCGTTCGCGGGCGGGCTTGCCGAAGAGCGGCAGTTTCTGTTCGACGCCATAGAGCAGGTCGCCCTCGTCGGCGCGCATCATTTGGCCGGCCGCCATGGCGCCGACGCGGGCGGTGGGGTCTTGCCAGGTGCGCACGGCGTCGAGGTTCGCGGCAGCGGCGTTCGTACGGGCGAAGGCGGCCTGCAACGCCGGATGATTGGTGCGCAGTTCCTCAGCCAGGGCCGTGATGAACGCGGGTGTGATCAAAACGGCGACCTGCGGTGGTGTTTCTGCCGGGGCGCGCTCCATCGCGCCCAGCGCCGTCAGCGTCGTCAGAACGGTTGCAAAGGTTGGTTTCATGCTTGTCAGCAAATTCAGGCCGTGGGTTTACGCCGGTTCGGTTTGGTCGGGGGCCGTGTCGGCAGGCCGGTGGCCGGGTGCGAAGTGAACGGAACGCGGCGCGCACCGTGGCCGGCACGGCACGGCAAATGGTCAGCCGCGGTGCGCCGGCGCAGGGCACACCACGGGCCGAAGGGAAGGAAAAATCAGAGCAGTCGGGCGCAATGCCGCTTGAACAGCGGCACGGCCGAAGCGCTCAACGAAGCGTCCGCGAGAGTGAAGGGGTCGCGTGCGCTTGTTTGCGGGATGGAGCAGGCGAGCGACGGCGCTGTTAGAAGGAGAGCAATTTCAGGCGGGGTCGAGCGCGGCGGCGTCAACGGCATGAGTGGCCGGCCCGACTGCGGCGCACTGACGCAGCAGCATGGGCTGGAGCAGTCTGCACAGGTGCATGCGCCGGTCGGATACGCGATGGGTGGCGTGAGAGCCGGCGTCTGGGCTGAGAGAGTTTGGGCCCACACCAGCAGGAAACTGCCGAGGATGGCGGTGAAGGGTCTCATGCGTGTTGGCGGCCGCGCGTCGGGCCACGCCGGCAAGGCGCGGGTTATTTCTTTTTGGCGGCCTCGGCGTCCTTGATCTTTTTGAGGTATTTGGCGGGGTCTTTGTCGAAGCCCTTCTTGCAGGATTTGCAGCAGAGTTTGATTTCCTGGCCTTCGTGGACAAACACGAACGGCTTGCCCATTTCGCCGAGCTTTTCATCGGAGACCAGACAGGTGTCCAGCGGGTAGGGCTTGGCCTTCTGCTCCTTCTTCTCGGCGGCCAGGCCCGCCAGCGGGGAGGCGGCAAAGGTTAGCGCCAGGGCGATTGCGGTGACGGACTTTATGGTTTTCATGGTTTTTCAGTGTTGTTCGTAGATTAAACCACGCGAGCGGACAAAGCATTCAAATTTTTTTGCGTCTCGGCCCGTCACCCAGAAGCTGATTTGCGGCACAAAATTTATACCGGGGACCTTGATCCAAGGAACTTTTCAACAGAGCAACACCAACTCAAAGGCCCGAAAAACCGGACCGACCTGGCCGGATGGCCATCGGCTGCTGGCTTGCTTCGTTCTGGATCGGCAGGCGGTTTGGGTAACAAGGACTTTTGGCGCAATGAGCGGCGGCAGCCGCTCCGCCTTTTTGCTTTTGAAGGCGGCGGCGCGCGCGCAAACTGCGCCCGTGGGCATCTCGCTCCGGCAGTTCAAACAAATGACCGACCGGCTTCGGGGCGCCAAAGCGCGCGCGCCGGAGCCGGTGTTTGAGCCGACACCGCCGGGGAATTCGGCCCCGCGCGTGATTTTGGGAATTGATCCGTCGCTGCGCGGCACCGGTTACGGCGTCATCCGATTGGGGCGGCCGCACCCGCGCGCGGTGGCGTTTGGCACCATCACGTGCCCGGCATCCTGGCCGCGTTCGCGTTGTCTGGTGCGGATTGCCGAGACCCTGCGCGCGGTGGTGCACGAACACGCCCCGGGCGTGTGCGTGGTCGAGGCGCTCTTTTACGCGCAAAATTTGCAGACGGCGATGATTCTGGGCGAGGCGCGCGGGGCGGCGCTCACCGTCGTGGCCGAAGCCGGGTTGGACATTTACGAGATCGCGCCGCGCAAGGTCAAACAGGCCATCGTCGGCTATGGTGCGGCGCAAAAGCTCGCCGTCGCAAAAATGGTGCAGCGACTGTTGGATTTGCCGACCGCGCCCGACCCCGACGCGGCCGACGCGCTGGCGCTGGCGCTGGCACACGCGCAGGAGCAGAGCCGTCATCGCCTCCTGCCGGCCAAAAAAATTTGATCGCACCCCGCACCCGTCCAACCGATCACGATTTAACCAATCACCATTCAAGC
>JAOAIM010000154.1 GCA_026414705.1 Verrucomicrobiia bacterium
CCATTGAGCAGTTGCGCCTCTGGGGACAACGCCTCGGCGTCGAGGTCATCGCGGGCACCTATGGCGCCGACGCCGCTGCCGTGGCGCACGACGCCGTCGCCGCCGCCAAAGCACGCGGCGCCGACTGGTTGTTCGTGGACACCGCCGGCCGCCTCCACACCAAGCACAACCTCATGCAGGAACTTCAGAAACTGCATCGCGTGCTCGGTCGCCAGCAGCCCGGCGCCCCGCATGAAGTGTTGCTGGTGCTCGACGGCAGCACCGGCCTCAACGCGCTCAACCAGGCCCGCGAATTTCACAAGGCCGTGCCCCTCACCGGCCTGGTCATCACCAAACTCGACGGCACCAGCAAGGGCGGCGCGGTCGTCGCCATTCAGAAAGAACTCGCCCTGCCCGTCAAATTCATCGGCCTGGGCGAGCAACCCGACGATTTGCAACCGTTTGATCCGAAACTGTTCGCTCAGGCGCTGTTTGAGAAAAGCTGAGGCCAGGCGATGCTCCCGGTGCGACCAGACGGTTTGCGGCGCGTCCGTCCAAGACTGTTGGCGCCACTTCCGCCGGGCGACTAGGCTCGGCCCGTGACGGACACGGAGTTCATGCGACGCGCGCTACGCCTGGCGCGACGCGGCCTGGGCTGCACCTCCCCCAACCCCACCGTCGGCGCGCTGCTCGTCCAACGCGGCCGGATCATCGGACGCGGCTGGCATCGGCGCGCCGGCCAACCGCACGCCGAAATCGAGGCCCTGCGTGACGCCGCCCGACGCGGCCACGACGCTCGCGGTGCGACGCTCTACGTCACGCTCGAACCCTGCAGCACGCACGGGCGCACGCCACCCTGCACCGACGCCATTCTGGCTGCGGGCATCCGCCGTGTCGTCGCAGGCGCGACCGATCCCAATCCGCGCCACGCCGGACGCGGGTTTGCCCTGCTGCGCCGCGCCGGGGTCGAAGTCATTGAAGGCGTGCTCGCCGAGGAATGTGCCGCGCTCAACGAGCCGTTCAACCACTGGATCGTCCATCGCACGCCATTCGTCACCGTCAAGGCGGCCATGACACTCGACGGCAAAATCGCCACCGCGCGCGGCGAATCGAAATGGATCACCGGCCCGGCGGCTCGCGCCCATGCGATGAAACTGCGCTTCGCCGCCGACGCCGTGCTCGTGGGCATCAACACCATCCTCGCGGATGATCCGTCGCTGACGGTTCGGTCGCCCGCTCCCCCGGACGGCGGACGCGTGCTCAAGCCAGTGCGCCGAATCGTTCTGGATGCGCTGGCCCGCACACCGCTGACCGCCAGGGTGGTCAGCGACGCCCACCGGGCTTTGACCACCATCGTCGTCAGCGAGCGCGCGCCCCAACGGCGCGTGGCCGCCCTGAGCCGACACGTTCGAGTCCTGACCGCCCCGCTGACCCCGCCCGCACACGCCACGGCGCATCCGCCCCGTATTGACTTGCGCTGGCTTCTGGAACGCCTCGGCGCCGAGGAGGTGACGAGCCTCCTGGTTGAGGGCGGCGGTGAGGTCAACGCGTCGTTTTTGTTCAGCGGCCTGGCTCATCGCGTTGCCTTCTACTACGCCCCGAAAATTCTCGGCGGACGCGACGCGCGCAAAGCCGTCGCCGGCCCCGGCGCGCGTGACTGGAAGGAGATTCTCCCGCTGCGGCAGATTCGCTGGCGACGCCTGGGCGAGGACCTTTTGCTCACGGCGCGGCTCGACGCCCCCGCGGCCGCGGTTTAGCCTGGCCGCATGTTTTCGGGAATTGTGGAAGAGGCGGGAACCGTGGCTCGTATTGAACCGGGCGAGCGTTCCATCCGGCTGGCCGTGCGCGCACGCCGGGTCGGGCGCGGCCTGAAGCTCGGCGCCAGCGTGGCGGTCAACGGCTGTTGCCTCACGGTGGTGAAACTTTCCGGGCGCGGTTCGCAGCGCGTGCTCGAATTCGATTTGCTTCAGGAAACCTGGCGGTTGACGAACCTGCAGTTCACCCGGGTCGGCTCGCTGGTGAACCTGGAGCGCTCGTTGCGCGTCGGCGGCGAACTGGGCGGGCATTTCGTGACCGGCCACATTGACGGCCTGGGCCGGATCACCCGCTGGGAGCGCGTCGGGCGCGATCACGTCCTGGACATTGCCGCACCGCGCCCGGTCATGCGCTTTATCATCTACAAAGGTTCGATCGCCGTGGACGGCATCAGCCTCACGGTCGCCGAGGTGCTGCGCGGCGGCTTCCGCGTCTGGATCATCCCGCACACCTACGAGGTCACGGCGTTGCGGGAGCGGCGCGTCGGTGACGCGGTGAATCTGGAGGCCGATTTGCTCGGCAAATACGTGGCCAAACTGCTCGGCTCAACGGCGCGGCTTTGAGAGCGGCGGGCGGTCGCCGCCGCCGGCCATCGAGCGGGGCGCAATCTCGCGCACGCGCCCGGCGGGCACCGAAGACCACTGCCCGGAGGCGTCCTTGAACACACACATGCCGCCTTCCATTCGCGGTTTCCCCAGTGCGGTGATGGTGTTGCCGTTATGGAGGGTGATGACATAACGCCGGGCGCAACCGCACCCGAGCAGCGCCACCAGCAAAACCAGCCAGCAAACCCGTTTCATGGCTTCCCGAACAGGTTCTCGCGCATCAGTTTCCCGTTGTAAAGCCGAAGGGTCGGGCTTGCGCCCGACCCTTCCACATGAGAACACCCACTCGCTTGCTCAGCCACCCTTCGAAAGGGGGAGGTGCGGCCACGCACACACGATCATCCAACCCACACGGAACACGCGTTTCCGCACCTGCAACGCCGCCAGTTTAGTCGCCCACCCTGTCCCGGCGAGTCCCCAAAACTGGTGACACGCCGCCATCGCCCCGGAGGCTTGCCATCCGTCCCGGAAACACCCCCCGAAACCCCTCACCACGCAGCAACCCCGGCGGCTAAGCCATTGGCGCCGCTGTCAGAAGCCTTTATCGTGTGCATCGTGACGTCCCGGAACAAAACGCGGGTGCTCTGTGGCATGAGCGGTGGAGTGGATTCCTCCGCAGCCGCCGCGCTGTTGCTCGAGCAGGGCTACGAGGTCATCGGCATCACGCTCAAGCTCTGGCCCCAGGACTGCGTCAGCCGGGCCGAGGACAAGTGTTGCGGTCCGCAGGCGGTCGCCGACGCGCGCGCCGTTTGCCACCGGCTCAACATCCCCTTCTACCTCATGGACGAGGCCGGCGAATTTCAGCAGCACGTCATCCGCTACTTCGCCGAGGAATACAAGGCCGGGCGCACGCCCAATCCCTGTGTGATGTGCAACGAGCGGCTGAAGTTCGGGCGGCTCCTCCACCGTGCCGACCAACTCGGCGCCGCCTACGTCGCCACGGGCCATTACGCGCGCCTGGAGCGACACAACGGGCGCGTGTTGCTCAAGCGCGGACGCGACCTGCGCAAAGACCAGAGTTATTTCCTCTTCTCCCTGCGCCAGGAGCAACTGGCCCGGGCGCTCTTCCCGCTCGGCGAGCTGACCAAGGACCAGACCCGTGGCGTCGCCCGCCACTGCCGACTCAAGACCGCCGACAAGGAGGAAAGCATGGAAATCTGCTTCGTGCCCGACCACGACTACGGGCGCTTCCTCCAGCAGGCGAATCTGGTGCAAAAGCATCGCGGCGAAATCGTGGACCTGCGCGGGCGCGTGCTCGGCCACCACGACGGCATCGAGTTTTTCACCATCGGCCAGCGCAAGGGCCTGGGCGTGGCGTCCGATCGCCCGCTCTACGTCGTGGACCTGGACGCCGCCAACAACCGGGTCATCGTGGGCGAGGCGCCGGCGTTGTTGCGCCAGGAATTCATCGCCGAGCGGTGCAACTGGATTGCGTGGGCGGAACCACCGGGTGCCTTCGAGGCCACGGTCAAAATCCGTTACAACCACCCCGGCACTCCCGCGACCATTGAGCCGCAGACCGAGGGCCGCGCCCGGGTTCGCCTGCACGAGCCCCAGCGCGCCGTCACGCCGGGCCAGGCCGCCGTGTTCTACCAGGACGACCTCGTTGTCGGCGGCGGTTGGATCACGCGCTGAGCAAAGCGCCCGCATCACCCACCCCGTCGCTCCCAAAAGAACCGCCTCGCTCCGCCGACCCGCTCCGCGTAGGCTGGCCCGGCGAATGAAAACCGCTCGCACCGCCGCACTGCCGCTCTTCTACACGCACGTCATCGGCTCGCTGCCGCGCCCCCAGGCCGTGCGCGATTTGCTCGACCGCCGCGCCCAACTGCCGCCCGCCGAACTCAACGCCGTCCTCGACGACTTCGTTCGCTTCGCCATCCGCCTTCAGGAGGAGGCGGGCCTGGACGTGGTCAGCGACGGCGAGTGGCGTCGCGTGCAATACGTGGACGAGTTCCTCGATCGCATCGGCGGCTTCGAGCGCGTGGACCGCTACGAGCACCAGGGCGAGGTGAAATTCCGGCGCGTCGTGGTGCGCCGCATCGAGCCGCGCGAGCCGGTCTTTGCCCGCGACGCCGCGTTCCTGCGCGCCAACACCCGGCGCGTGACCAAGTTCGCCCTGCCCAGCCCGTTCCTCATCGCTGTGCGCTACTGGAAGGCAGAGCACAGTGCCGGCGCCTACCCCACGCCCGAGCATTTCATGGAGCACCTGGCTGAAATCCTCGCCCGCGAAGCGCAGGCCGTCGCCGCCGCCGGCGTGGACATCGTTCAACTCGACGACCCCGCGCTCACCTACTTCTGCGACCGACGCCTCACCTCGGGCGAATCCATTCACGACGAACGCCTCCGCCGCAAATGGGACATCGAAACCCAGTTCCCCCTGGCCGTCGCGGCCATCAACCGCATCGCCGAGGGTCTGCCCGCTGAAATCCACCTCCACTGTTGCCACAGCGTTTACAAGCGCCGTGCCGACGTCACCGGTGATTACAAACCCATCCTGCCGCGTCTGAAAGACGTGCGCGTGGACCGCATCAACCTCGAATTCGCCTACCAGCAGACCGGCGACATCACCGATCTGACGTTGCTGCCGTCGCACCTGGGCGTGGGCATGGGCGTGGTGGACGTGCGCAATGCCACGCCGCAATCGGTCGAACAGATCGAGCAACTCGCGCTGGCCGGCGCGCGCCTCATCGGTCCGGAACGCATCGCCCTGAATCCGGATTGCGGGTTTGCTCCCAATGCCCTTGAACCGCCCACAATTGACGAGGCCTACGAAAAACTTAAACGCCTCACCGAGGCCGCCCGCCGCCTGCGCCAACGTTACGCCGCAACACCATGAAACGTCCCTCTCCGTTCAAATGGATCACGCCGATCTACCGGCCAAACCCGCCCCGGTCCCACTCAACCCGTTCAACGCCTTTGGCCCATTTCACCCATTTAACCCATTTAACCGTTCCTCCGACTTTCCCTCGTTCAAACCAATCGCGCCGCGCATTCGGCCCCTCACCCCGCACCAAGCACTGCCCTCGCCGCGCGCCGCTCGCCGCTCTCGGCGTGATGCTGGCGTTGCTCGCCCTCACTCCATCGGCACCGGCGCAGTGGACCAACGTCGCCCCCGGCATCGCCTGGCGCGGGTTTGTCCTGCCCGGCCCGGTGCGCGTCTTCGTCGCGCGCGCCGACCGACGCGTCAAATCCTGGACGGTGGACTCCATGACCAGCCTGGGCGAGATCAAGGGCGGACGCGAAACCGTGCCGGACATGGCCGCGCGCTACACCGACACGCTCCAGCCGGACGGACGCCGCCTCGACATCAAGGTCGCCGTCAACGGCGATTACTTTGACCTCAAGACCGGCGTGGCCCTCAGCGGCCAGATTCTTTCGGGCTGGTTCGTCAAACGTTACAGCGACCAGACCGGCTCGAGCGGTTTTTTCTGGACGCACGACCGCCGCTGCGTGCTCGGCGGCAACGTTCAAAACGGTCCGCAGTTCCAAACCGTCACCTTCAGCGACGGCGCTCGCCTGAAAATCCATCAACTCAACGAACCGCGCACCAACAACGCGCTGGCACTTTACACCTGGCACTATGCCCCGCGCACCGGCACGGACCGCGACGGAGTCGAAGTCCTCGTGCGGATGAGTGCGCCGTTGGGCGTCTCACCGCCGCCCGGCGTTGAGGGCCGCGTCTTGCGCGTGAACCGCAACACCGGCAATTCGCCCTTGCCGTTCAACCACGTCGTGCTTTCAGCCCAGGGAACCGCCGCCGAACAACTGCTCGCTCACGCCCAACTTGGCCAGACGTTGCGCATCGCGCTCGACCTCAAGGACAGCGGCAACGACGAGATCGGCCTGCCACCCGCCGACTGGCGCAACGCCCGGGCCAGCCTCGGTGCGCCCCGCAACATCCTGGTCAACGGCCACGTCCCGCGCGATTGGGAGGCCAAAGCCGCGCGCCTGATTGCCGAGGGTAAACGCGCCGGCTCGGTCATCAAAGACCCGCGCACCGGCGTCGCCTTCAACGACCGTTACCTGTTTTTCTTCGTCATTGACGGCCGCACCACCGAGAGCATCGGCATGACCTTCACCGAGGCGGCGTTGTTCTGCAAAGAGCATCTGGAGGCCACGGACGCCGCGCTGCTCGACGGCGGCGGCTCCTCCACACTCTGGGTGGACGGGCGCGTCCGCAACACCCCCTCCGGCAAGGGCCTCGAAGAAAAACCCGGCGTGCTGCGTCCCGTCGCCAACGGCTTCTGCATCGCCACGCTCCGGCCCGCCAAAAAATCCGCCACCTTCAAACCCGGTCAACCCGTCCGGCTCAAACCCCGCGGCACACTGCGCCTCGGCCCCGGAACGAACTTCGCCGCACTCGACGAACCGGCGCCGACCGCGCCCGGCGCGATCCTCGACGAACCGCTCAACGGCCACTTCGCCAAGGGCGCGTTCTGGTGGGCGTGCCGTTTTGGCGACATCGAAGCGTGGGCCGCTGAAACCGATCTGCTGCCGGACCGCGGTTGACCCTTTCTTCAACGCCCGACCAGTCCGACCTCGCCAGGCCGTCATCGTCCGCCCCGCTCCTCAAACGCCGCGGCTGCAAACCGCCCCGTGCTCACGAGCTCCCGCGCGCGTCCAGAAACGCCTTCAGCTCGGCGGCGAACTTCGCACCGATGCCCGGCACGGCGGCGATCTCCTCCACCGAGGCCGCGCGCAACCGCTGCACCGAACCAAATTGCTTCAGCAACGCGGTCTTGCGTCGCTCGCCAATGCCGGGAAATTCATCGAGCACGCTCTCGGAAATTTTTTTCAGCCGAAGCTGCGCGTTGTAGCTGTTGGCCACGCGGTGCGACTCATCCCGAATCCGCTGGAGCAGTTTCACCGCCGGATGATCCAGACCCGGGCGCAACGGCTCGCTCCGCCCCGGCAGGTAAATCTCCTCGAACTCCTTGGCCAGACCGATGACCGGAACGCGCTCCAAACCGAGTTTTTTCAACTCCTCGCACGCCGCGTTCAACTGGCCCTTGCCGCCGTCTATCAGAATCAGATCGGGAAAGGGAGCAGGGGAAGAAACCGTTTCCGTTTGCTTCTCCTCTGCCCCCTTTCCCCTCTGCTCCTTTTCGGCTGTTTGCCCGCGCTTCACTCGCCGGCGGGTTTCTTCCACCACCCGTTGCAACTCCTGCGGAATCGGCTCGCCGCCCTCGTCGCGCGCCGCCACACCGTGTTGCCCCTCGACGGCGCCTGCCGCGTCCCCGCCCTGCGTCTCGCGGAGCAACCGCGTGTAACGTCGCCGCACGACCTCGGCCATGCTCGCAAAATCGTCCTGGCCCTCGACGGTCTTGATTCGGAAACGCCGGTAGTTGGCGCGGTCGGGTCGGCCGTTTTTGAAGCTCACCATTGAGCCGACGGCGAAGCTCGGGCCGATGTTGGAAATGTCGAAGGCCTCAATCCGCTGCGGTGGCGCGGGCAGGCCCAGCACCTCGGCCAGCGCGGCCAGGTCGCGTTCCGGGTCCACCGCCAGCGGCAGGCTGTAGGGCACGCGCTCGAATTTTTCCGTTTTGCGCGTGGTTTGATCCAGGTCGTAAATCAGGTCGCGCAATCGCGCGGCGCGTTCGTAGTCCTGCTGTGCGGCCGCCTTGCGCATTTCCAGTTCGAGCTGATCGCGCAGTTCGCGGCAGTGGCCTTCCAGAAACTCGCACGCGGCGCGCACCTGCTGGAGGTATTGCTCGCGGGTGACGTTGCCGATGCACGGTGCGGTGCAGTATTTGAGATGCGCGTAGAGGCAGTGCTTGTAATCGGCCTCGCCGGGCGTGTAGGCGCGACAGCCCCGCAGATTGAACTGCCGCCGCATCAGCGTGAGCGTGGCGCGCAGCGCGCTCGAACTGGCGAACGGGCCGAAGTAACGCGCCCCGTCGTCCTTGCGCAGCCGCGTGAGCACAAAGTTCGGGATCGGATCGTTGAGGTTGACCTTGACCATGAGCAGGCGCTTGTCATCGCGGAAGCTCACGTTGTAGCGCGGCCGGAATTCCTTGATCAGCCGCGTTTCCAGCAGCAGCGCCTCCGGCTCGCTCCGCACCACGTGCACATCAAAATCCTCAATCGCCTCCACCAGCGCCTGGAACTTCAAATCCCATCCCATCCGGCGCGAGGGATGAAAATACTGGCTCACTCGCCGCCGCAAATCCCGCGCCTTGCCCACGTAGATCACCGTGCCCAGGCGATCCTTCATCAGGTAAACGCCCGGCTTGTGCGGCAGCGTGCTGAGCTTGGCCCGAATGTGTTCGGACAATGCCACGCGAGAATTTTCAACGGCTCGCGCCGCCGACGCAAAATGTTTTCAACCTCGAAACGGCAGTTGCGGCGCGCGGGCATGAATCGGCCACCGATGAAACACGGATTCCGCACGGATTTTTCCCGAAAAACCGCGTTCATCCACGGGGTGAACAGCGGTTTCTACGCAAACGACCTCCCTCCGTTTCCTGCCGTGTTTCCTCCGTGGCTCAACCACCGTTTTCAGGTTCACCCCTCGCGGCAACGTGCTCCCACCGCCGCCCACCCGGCCGGTTTCCCCCCGCCTTGAACGCTCCAACGCTCCCACGCTCTGACCCTCTCACGCCCGATTCGACGTTCGATGTTCAGTGTTCGTTGTTCGATGTTTTCCAGCGCGCGGCGCCCGCGCTCCCTCTCCCAGCGGGAGAGGGTCGGGGTGAGGGAGAACGCGTCGTGCGGATGAGGGTGTCCCCACGTTCGCGGGACTTTGTTACGCCCCTTCGGGGCTTGAGAGGGTTTGGGAG
>JAOAIM010000155.1 GCA_026414705.1 Verrucomicrobiia bacterium
AAGAGACAGCCTTATGCGTCACGCTCCCAACACGCATCTCACTTTCTTGCAGGGCACCTTTTCTCTCCTTGGCACCCGGCTCATAGCGCAGGTTTTCAACCTGGCGTGGCGCCGACTTCCAGTCGGCAGGCTGCATCCGCGCCTGTGGAGAGCCGCGGATTGGCAATCCGCGATGCGGCGGAGGGGCAGTCAGCGCTCCGAGGGCGGGCGTCCTTCTGCGTGTGGAATGATCGAGCCAACCGTTTTTCAGCGACCGCGGTCCAAGCCGTTGAAACGGCTTGGAGCCTGGGTGGGGCTCTGGCACCGGGCTGAAGCCCGGTGTTAATGAGAAGTTGCGAGAAACTCAGATGCGCCGACGCCCGCACAACCCAGCATCCGCCGCGCCCCGCTCAGCGCAGCTTTTTGATGAGCACCTTGGAGCGTCGCCCGCTTTGCTCGTATTTCTCGCGGCGCGCCGGCGGCAGGTCCTCCGGCGAGCCTTCCGCGAAACCGGCCTTGGACTGGAAATAGGTGAAGGCCTGGGTTGAAAGCGCGAATAATTCGCTCAGCCCCAACTCGCGCGCCTTGCTCTCGATGAACTGGATGAGCTTGCGTCCGATGCCCTGGTTTTCGTGCGAGGGGTTGACGTAAAGGCAGGCCAGCTCGCCCTTGCCGCATTCGGGCCAGGGATGCAGCGCGACACAGGCGACCGGGTTTTGATCAATCTCGAAGATGTAAAAGTCGGCGAGCGATCGCTCGATGTCGGCGCGGGTGCGTTTGACCAGTTCATCGCTCTGCACCGCCTGGCGTGTGAGGGCGAGGATCGCGCGCACGTCCTTTTTGCGCGCGGGCCGGATTTGTTGGTATTCGTCGGCGTAGATGAGCGTGCCGATGCCCTCGTTGGAAAAAACCTCGGCCAGCAGGCCCTCGTCTTCGCGTCCGTTGATGATGTGCACGCGCTGGACGCCGGAACGGCAAGCCGCCGCCGCGTGGTGCGCTTTGGAAAGCGATTCCGGCGCGAAATCCGTGCTGCTTTTTTCGAGGAGCGTTTCCAATTCGCCCACCATCATCTGGCGGATGAGCTGGCCGCGCCAGTAGAGGCCCTGGCTGGTGGTGATGAACATCAGCTTCACCGCGCGCAACGCCTGCGCCACGGCCAGGGCCACACTGTCGGAATTGACGCGATAGGTGCGCCCGTCGCCGTCGAAGCCCAACGGCGGAATCACCGGGATGATGTCGTGGCTCAGGAGCGTTTCGAGCAGTTCCACGTCCACGCGCTCGACGCGCCCGGTGAAGAGGTGGTCCACGCCCTGGCGGATGCCCATCGGGTGGGCGACGATGGCGTTGGTGGCGGCGGCGCGCAGGTCGTTGGCCGAGAGGCCCTCGAGGATTTCGTGGGTGAGGCGGTTGGCGGCCAGCAGCGCCAGGCGCAGCGTCGCGGCATCCGTCACGCCGCTGCCGTCGAGGTCTGAGGCCGGCACGCCCTGTTCCTCGGCCAGCGCGCGCAACTGCGCCGAGATGCCGTGCACGAGCACCACCCGGATGTTGAGCGAGCGCAGCACCGCCACGTCCAGCAGCAGGTTCGGAAAATTCTCATCGGTCACGATCGCCCCGTCCACGCTCAGGATGAACGTCTTGTCCCGGAATTGCGGGACGTATTTGAGGATGCCCCGGAGGTCGGTCGGTTTCACGTTGGCAACCGGTGGTTTGGATTCACGGCCCGATAAGTATGCGGTTTGAAGCCCGGTTCAAACAAAAATCCCGCGTGCGGCGGCGGCAGGACGTCGCGCGGCCGCCGTTCTCAAAACAGACGCGGCTGCGCGGCGGCGGCCGATTTGAGACCCAGCTTTTCGTAACTGCGCTCGGTGGCGACGCGGCCCTGCGGCGTGCGTTTGAGGTAGCCCTCCATGATCAGATACGGCTCATAGACCTCCTCGATCGTGTCCGGCTCCTCACCGACGGCCACGGCCAGGGAGTTGAGGCCCACCGGCCCGCCGCCAAATTTGACGATGATCGCCTCCAGAATCCGCTTGTCCATTTCATCGAGCCCGTCGCGGTCAATCTCCAGCAGCGCCAGCGCCTGGTCGGCAATTTGGGCGGTGATGCGCCCGTCGTGGCGCACCTGGGCGAAGTCGCGCACGCGCCGTAACAGGTTGTTGGCGATGCGGGGCGTGCCGCGACTGCGGCGGGCGATTTCGAACGCGCCCTCGGCGTCAATCTCCACGTTGAGCAGCCGCGCCGAGCGCAGGACAATCTGCTGCAGGTCTTCGGCCACGTAGTAGTCGAGCCGCTCGCGCATCGCAAAGCGGGTGAGCAACGGGGCGCTGAGCAGGCCGCTGCGGGTCGTGGCACCGATGAGCGTAAAGCGCGGCAGGTTCAACCGCACGCTGCGCGCGTTCGGGCCCTGATCAATGATGATGTCGAGTTTGAAGTCCTCCATGGCCGGGTAGAGGTATTCCTCGATGGCTTTTTGGAGGCGGTGGATTTCGTCAATGAACAACACATCGCCCGGTTCGAGGTTGGTGAGCAGACCGGCCAGGTCGGCGGCTTTTTCGATCGTCGGCCCGCTGGTGCACTTGATGTTGGCGTTCATCGCGCGGGCGAGGATGTAGGCGAGCGTGGTTTTGCCCAGTCCGGGCGGGCCGTTGAGCAGGATGTGGTCGAGCGGCTCGCCGCGTTGCCGGGCGGCGGCAACAGCGATTTCGAGGCGTTCCTTGACCTTGCGCTGACCCGTGAACTCGGAAAACAGCGACGGGCGCAGCGTCATTTCCAGCGCGGCGTCGGGTTTGTTGAGCGTTGCGATGGGGCGTTCCGCCATCGCACCGGAGCATGGGCAACGCGCGCGCCACCGGCAAGGGGAAAGACCCGGCCGGCGCGTCGGGCGCGTCAGGGCACGACGAGCACCTCGGCGCGCAGCCGCCCGATCTGCTCCTGCGGAAGGCGAAGGTCGCGCGAGCCGTCCACCATCGTCTCGGGCGCCACGTGTCCGTCGCAAAAAACGGCGCTGGCGCGGCGCGTGTGCCGGAAATGGCCGTTGGGATAACTCGCGTTGGTGTCCACGTAGTAAAACTCCTCCAGCATCGGTCGCGTGCGCGAGGCGGGCGGTTGAAAATCGTTCACCTGGGCGGCGTCGGCGAACAAGACCGTGCCCGCCGGCTCACGCACGCGCGCGACCGGCAACGGCGGTTCGCGCACCGTCGCGGGCGAGAGGAACTTGTTATAGCCGTAGCTGAAAACGACGTTGGAGGCCTTGAGCTTGAAATAAGGGGCGGCGTAATCGAGCGCCGGGCACAGGCGCACGCCGCTGATCTGGATGTAGGGATGCAGCACGCCAACGGTCAGATCAAAGGCGCGCTGGCCCTCGCCGGCGCCGGGGCCGGGCGCTTGCAACCAACCAAACCACCACAACTGGCCGCCGTTGGTGTTGGCGGGCACTGCATAAAAGCAGCGCCCGCCATTGTCGGCCCAATACAACTGCGTGGCCACGCCCAGTTGCCGCAGGTTGCTCACGCACTGCGCGCGCCTGGCGGCGGCTTTGCCGCGGGCCAGCACCGGCAGCAAGAGCGCGCCCAGCACGGCCACAATCGCGATCACCACCAGCATCTCCACCAGCGTGAACGCGACCGGGCGCGTCGTGGCGGTGAACCGGTTTGGGGCCACGTCGCTCACGGCAACCGCGCCTGCACGCGATAAAACGCCCGGCCCGGCGGCGGGTTGGTGTCCTGCAACGTCATGTCCCCGCCCGTGCCCGGCACGAGCGCCGACACGGCCGTCCAGGTGAGGAAATTCGTCGTGCGTTCGAGGTGATAGAGCCAGTTGGTGGTGCTGCGGAATTGCACGCTGCCGGGCGCGTTGCCCGCCGCCACGCGCGTGACCGGCGGCGGCGCGGCAAAAACAAAATTGTCCACCCACCCGTGCGCGAGCACCGAGCCTTCAAAGCCGGGGAACTGCCCCGCGTCGTTGTAACTGCTCACGCTCAAATGATCCACGGCGAAGTCGCTGAAGTTCGGGCCGAGCGTCGCGTCGTTGATCGGCCCGATGGGCACGCCGTTGCTTTTCATCACCGTGACCAGCCGCCCCTCCTCGGCCAGATACCGCATCGTGACCGAATAGACGGTGTTGGTGGCCAGCTCCAACGGGAAGGTGAACCCGCCACTGCTGAACTGGCTGTTGCTGGAGATGAGCACCGGCGAGATCGTGGCGCCGAAGCCCGAATCCCAGAAATAATTCCACTCCACCAGGTTGGGCGACTGGAAGCCCGACCCGCGAATGAAACCGCTGTTGGTCGCCTGCGCGAGATTCATCAGGCCGACGGCGATTTGGAACGTGAAGGTTTTGTTCGTGTCCACGCCGGGGCCGATGTCGTGCAGCAAAATGTCAAAAGAGAGCAGGAAATCGTTCGTGCGCGTGAGCACCGGCCCGAAGGGGCGGCAGAAGTAGCTGTTGGGCTGGGAGGAGTCCCAGGTCACGTCGAGTCGGCGGCCGGTTGCATCCCAGTTGAATAGCTGGCTGTTGCCGTGGAGACTCCAGCCCGACGCGAGCGGGTCGGCGGAAAAGTTTTCCGCGATGGTCACCGCGCGGGTGAGGTTGCAGGTGAACAGAAACGCGCCGGCGAACGCCGGCATCCACAAACGCATGCTCATGGCACTGATCTTTCAATGTGTTCCGCGCAACGCGCGGAACGGGTTGACGATTGAGAGACCAGCGCGGGGATGAAGACGTTTTCGCTTGCAGCGGCGTCCGCCGGGCGGCGGGCGCGCCCGAAAACAAAAACGCCCTCACCCTCCGCAACCCGGAGAATGAAGGCATTCTTCACGAATCCGCGCGAAAAACCGTTCGCGTCGGCTGGCCTCATCCTTCTCTTGTGCGGAGAAGTGCCCCGAAACCGTTCGGGGCTGACGAGCACAGCCAGACCGGTATCCTGACTCCGGACCTCCAACCTCGCTCCCGCCTTCCCGTCCGCCGCGCCTGCGACCGACAGTGGCTTGTGGGAACTCGTAATCCGTTACAGTGGCGCAACCGTCCCCGATTCTCACGGGGTTCCCAGGCATCTGGCTGCGATGGGGAACGAACGACAGCGTTCGTTCCTGTCAAAGAACGCTGCGTTTGTAAAACTGCCGGCTGCCGGCGGCAAGAGAAAAGCGGCGGCCGTCTGAACACCGGCAGCCGTGAGTGTCTTCTTGATTTTCAAGACGCCGCTTCCGACCCTGACGCGCGTTTTTTCGGCGGGAGAAATGGCCAACGCGTTGGACCAACTGTTTGTCAATCTCAAGCATGCGCTGGTGGGGCTTTTCCCACCGGCGTGGCAACCGCTGGCTTCGGTAGCGCTCACCGCGATGGCCATCGTGCTGGTGTTCGCAACGCTGTTCGCTTTGACGACGGTGCTGGAGCGCAAGGGGTTGGGGCGCATCCAGAATCGTTACGGGCCCAATCGGGTGGGGCTGCCGTTTACCCGGCTGCGCCTGTTCGGGTTCGGCCAGCCGATTGCCGACGGCATCAAGGCGCTCATCAAGGAGGACTTTGTCCCGGCGAAGGCGGATCGGGTTGTGCACTTCCTCGCACCGCTGGCGATGTTGGTGCCGCTGACGCTGACCTTTGCGGTGCTGCCCTACGGACGAAACATGCTGCCGTTGGACCTCGAAACGGGCGTGCTTTACTTCTTCGCGGTCGGCGCGGGCGCAGAACTGGCCGTGTTCATGGCGGGGTGGTCGAGCCGCAACAAATATTCGCTCTTCGGCGCGATGCGGGCGATCGCGCAGATGATCAGTTACGAAGTGCCGCTGATTCTCTCGGCGGTGACGGTGGTCATGGTGGCCGGGTCGCTCTCCACCGGACGGATTGTGGAGGCGCAACTGGGTCACGCGGGCTGGTTGCCGGACTGGTTCGTGTTCACGCCGTGGGGCCTGGCCGGATTTTTGATCTTCATCACGGCGGCGACGGCGGAGTCGAATCGTTCGCCGTTCGATCTGCCCGAGGGCGAATCGGAAATCGTGGCGGGCTACTTCCTGGAATACTCCGGGTTCAAGTTCGCGATTTTCTTCATGGCGGAATACTTCGGGATGTTCGCGGCGGGTGGGATGGCGGCGACGTTGTTTCTGGGCGGTTATGGCGCGCCCGCGCCGTGGCTGGAATGGATACCGAGCTGGGCGTGGTTTTTCGCCAAAATGATGGGGTTCATTTTTCTGTTGATCTGGCTGCGGGGGACGTTGCCCCGGTTGCGGCAGGATCAGCTCATGAACTTTGCGTGGAAATTCATGCTGCCGCTGGCGCTGGTGAATCTGGTGGCGGCGGCGCTGTGGCATTTCATGTCGCCGGGACTGGCGCGCTGGGTGGTCTGCAGCGTGGTGGTCGTGGGGCCGTATCTGCTGTTGGGCCGCGGGCTGTTGGAACGCAAGGGGCTGGGCAAACGGGTGTATCGGTATGCCGACTGAGAGGTGCGGCCCGAACGGGATGGCGATGGACGCCGGGGACTTGTGTTTACGCGGCTGAGGGCTGAGGCATGACGCTGTCATTTCTCATCATTGCGGTGCTGACGCTGGCGGGGGCGATCGCGGCGGTGACGCTGCGCAATCTGGTCCACTGCGCGCTGGCGCTGGTGGTCGCCTTCGCGGGGCTGGCCGCGGCTTTCCTGCAACTGGACGCTCAGTTCGTCGGGTTCGCCCAGGTGCTCATTTACATCGGCGCGGTGGCGATTTTGATCGTGTTTGCGGTGTTGCTGACGCGAGGAGGCGAGCCGCCGCAACAGCAAACGTTTTCGCTGAGCTGGCCGTGGGGACTGGCAGTGGCGGCGGTGGTTTTTGCAACGCTGGCATGGGCGATTTCCGGCAGCTTCGCCGCGCGGCGTGAACCGGCGGCGCAGGTCGAGGCCACGACGAAGCAGATCGGGGATGCGCTGATGACGCGATTTGTGTTGCCGTTGGAGGTGGCGGGGCTGCTGTTGACGGTGGCGTTGATTGGCGCGGTGTTGATCGCCATGCGCGAGCGCTTGCCGGAATCGCGGACGGACAATGAAGGGTTGAGGACGGATCAACCCTCCGCGCCCTCCGGGGTGTTGGATCGCGCGCCGTCTGGAGGTCAACCATGACGCCGCTGGCGGGTTACCTGTTGCTGAGTGCGCTGGTCTTCAGCGTGGGGCTGGCGGGCGCGTTGACGCGGCGGAACGCAATCATTGTGCTCATCGGCATCGAGTTGATGCTCAACGCGGCGAACCTGAACTTCATCGCGTTCTGGCGATTCAGCGAGCAACCGGAGGCGTTGACGGGGATTTTGTTTGTCTTGTTTTCGATTGGCGTGGCGGCGGCGGAGGGGGGGGGGGGGCTGGCGTGGGTGATCGCCATTTACCGCCATTACCGGACGGCGAACGTGGACGAGGTGAACCGGTTGAAGGGATGAGGAATTCAACGCACAGGCGCGGGGGCGGAGAACGCCGTCACAGGTTGATTTGGGACGGAGACGCGGAGCGCCGCAACACGACAGCCCACGGCGTGAGCCGTGGGAACGCGGGTGGATTCAACGCAGGCCCCGAAGGGGCGGCACTGATGCAAGTGGCCCTAAAGCTTCAGCCGCTCCCGGAGTCGGTTCTCAAGGCCGCTCATTTCGTCCGCGCACAATGCCCCGAGTTTGCGCTCGAGTTTTGCCACCGGGATGGAGTGGATTTGCTGAAGATGGAACGCGCCCTCGGCGAGGAAGGGTTTCGGGACGGCGTATTCCCAAGGGTTGCCACGCAAAGCTCGTGTGTGGGCCACAACCGTGACCAGCGCGAGTTCGTTGTCAGCCGGCCATTCGGTGAGCAGCAGACAGGGACGGGTTTTTGCGGCGAGTCCCAGGTCCACGAGCCAAACCTCACCGCGCATCGGGCGAGGCATGCTTTTCCTCCAGTCGGTCGAGTTCCTGGAACGCGGCGTCGGCGGCACGCGCGGCCCATTCCAGTTCTTCGCGCTCCTGTTCCAGTTCGTAAATGCGACGGACAATCGCGCGCCGTTCCTCGGGCTTCAGATGAGGGAGCTGATTCAAAATCTCTGCGGCGCTCATGCTCACAAACTACCAAGCCAAAAGGTGCGGGACAAGCGGGGTGTGGCGACATTCGGAACGCAGGCGCGGAGCGCCGCAACACGACAGCCCACGGCGTGAGCCGTGGGATTGCGGATGGATTCAACCCAAGCCCCGAAGGGGCGGCAGAATCATGGCGCTCCGATGAGGAGACGGTGATCGAACCTCGATTTGTGTCGCCCCTGACGGGGCTTGGATGGAATTGGTCGCCGGGAACCCACGGCTGGCGCCGTGGGCTACCCTGTGCCGCCGCTGGCGCGGCTTGGGGGAACCCGTCATCCGAACCCACGGCTCTCGCCGTGGGCTACCCTGTGTCGCCGCTGCGCGGCTTGGGGTGTTGGGCTCTGGTGTCCCACGGCTGGCGCCGTGGGCTGTCATGTGCCGCCGCTGGCGCGGCTGAAGAGTGATGCCCTGGATCGTTCAAAACCTGTGGTTGGTTCCGGCGTTGCCGTTGTTGGCAGCGGGGCTGAGCGCGCTGCTGCCGCAGCGGTGTCGCCGGCTCTCGGCGTCGCTGGCGATCGGGGCGATGGCGCTGGCGTTTCTGCTGTCGCTGTGCGCGTTCGCGCACGTGCTGGCGTGGGAGGGATCGCACCCGCGCGCGGTGTTCAATTTCCGCTGGCTGGATTTCGCGGCGGGTGCGGCGGGCACGCTGCGCCTGGGTTGGGTGCTCGATCCGCTGGCGGCAGTGATGCTGGTGATGGTGTCGTTTGTGGGCCTGCTGATTTTCATCTACAGCGTCGGCTACATGGCGCACGACGAAAACTTCACGCGGTTCTTCACGTTTTTGTCGCTGTTCGCGGGGGCGATGCTGGGCGTGGTGATGGCCAACAGCCTGTTGCTGCTGTTCATCTGCTGGGAACTGGTCGGGTTCGCGTCCTACATCCTCATCGGTTTCTGGTATCACAAGCCGAGTGCGGCGGCGGCGGCGAAAAAGGCGTTCATCACGACGCGGATTGGCGATCTGGCGCTGTTGCTGGGCATGGTGTGGCTCTACGCGCAAACGGGCAC
>JAOAIM010000156.1 GCA_026414705.1 Verrucomicrobiia bacterium
CGCGTGCGGTTTTCAGCGTCCCGCCGAAAACATCGGTCAACGCACCACTTTGAGCGCCGAAGGCGCGACCACAAGGCTAGCCCAGGGCAACACCTTGGGTCGGCGACACCCCGCAACCCTCTCAAGCCCCGAAGGGGCGGAACAGAGTTCCGCGAGCATGTGGACACGCTCACGACCACGCCGCGTTCTCCCTCACCCCAACCCTCTCCCGCTGGGAGAGGGAGCGCGGGCGGGCACCGCGAAACATCGAACAACGAACATCCAACATCGAACATCGAATGGATCGTGGAGCGTCGGAGCGTGGGGGCGTGGAGCGTGGAGCGTAGCGCAGATTGGAAATCTGCCGTGCCTCCGACTGGAAGTCGGCAAAGCGAAAGCGGCGACAAGTCGCCGCACTCCAAAACGCGGGCGCGGCTCAGCGAACTTTTTGCACGAGCCGGTTGACTGCGCCGGCAATGCGGTCTTCGATGTCGCCACACCAGCGCGTGGCGGGCAGGCCATAGACTTCAAACGCGCCCGCCTGGTAGCCGCCCTCCTCCCAGAGCCGCCGGGAGGGGATGTAGGCCATCACATCGTTGGCGTAGGCGGTGACCCAGACGTTCGATCCGTATTCGGATTTGAAACGGAGGGCATAGTCCACGCAGACCTCGCCGCCGAGCGCGATCCAAAGCTGATCGGCACCGAGCTTCCAGACCTGCACGGGAAATTCGGGATACCCGGATGCAAACGATCGCCCGGCGGCCCGTTCGCTTCCGAGCCGCCGCGCCCAGCGCGCGCGGTAATCACTGCCCTGAGCGAGCTTTTTCAGGTCCTCCTCGGAGGGTTGCTCGCCGAAATCCAGCGCGACGAATTCAAAGGCTGCGCGCAAGCGGGGCGGCAGCGGGGTCATCGGTTGTTGGAGGACGGTTTCGACGGCTGAGGCCAGTTCCTCGCCCCGTTGGCGGCACAACTCCAGAGTGCCCCGCGGCGCGGCGCTCTGGTCGCTGCCACAGCCCTGCCAGAACAGGGCCGTTGCGCCGGGATGGTTGGCTTCCAGCGCGCGCATTGTCACGCCGCAGTAATCGGCCGACCAGAGTTGGTTTTGCGTGAGCGTGGAGGTGTGAGCGGCGTAGCCAAAGACCACCGCGCGGAGGCGTTGGTCGGGGGCGCGCACCGCCAACACGGGCACGGCGAAGTCCGAGGGCCCTTTTGGTTTTTCGCCGCGTTGGAGCATCTGCTGCAATTTGCTCTCGTCGTTGGTGCGGCGGTTCAGGGCGAAGGTGGCGCGGCCCTGGCCG
Organism: Verrucomicrobiia bacterium; assembly: GCA_026414705.1. GTDB lineage: Bacteria > Verrucomicrobiota > Verrucomicrobiia > Limisphaerales > JAOAIM01 > JAOAIM01. The sequence goes on from JAOAIM010000156.1 coordinate 1,278, forward strand.
GCCCAGAGCGTGGCCGGGGTGCGTTGAGCCAGAGCGCGTTCGATCACCGCGATCAACTGCGGTTCGAGCCACGCGGAATAGTCTTCGGAGAGTTTCCGGTGCGTTTGGTCCCAGGGGTAAATGTCCTGGAGGGCGTCGCGCAGCACCGGACCGGAGTGCGTGTGGGAGGCGGCGAGGCGGAGTTGAGCGCGCGTGAGCCCGTGGCGTCGGGCCAGCTCGCGGCAGAGGTTTTCGTAGAGCCATTTGGGGATGCCCACCAGGTCGGCGGTCAGCAGCACGGTTAGTTCGCCGTCGGGCGCTTCGAGCACCAGCACCTTTGCAAACAGGTCGTCGAGTTTGCCCTCTGCGGGGCGCGTGCGCGCGGCAAACCCCGCCATCCAGAGGTTGGTGGTGGGGGTGATGTTGACCTGGGCGATGCCGACGCGCCAAAAGGGCGCGGTCGCCGCGGCGCCGCCGCCCGGCAGTGCGCACAGCGCAAGCGCAAGCATGCCCGGCCAACTGCTCAAGGCGGCGCGCGCCCTGCGAAAGCAAACCGCTGCCCGGCTGCAAGCGCGGTCTGACGCGGAAAAACGGCGCCCGGGCCGAACGGCTCGGGGTTGGAGCGCGGGCGACGTCGGCGGCGGCAACGGGCGGGAAGCGTTTAACGGTCGGGAAGCGTTCATTTGGGCAAGACGCGACGGCCAGCGATTTCCAGCGACTCCAACGCGCCGGTTTCGGCCCGGATCCGGGGCGCGTCGGGCGGGGTCAAATCCACTTCCACGGATGCGGCGGGGGCTTTGAGTTGGAGGGTGACCTCGCCGGCGCGCAGGGTTTGGCCGCGGCAGAGCACCAGCCGCTCCGGGGCCTGGGCGGTGTTGAAACGCACCAGACAAAGTTCGCCGCGCAAACGGATGTCGCGCCCGCCGAGCGCAACGACAACGTCGCCGTCGGCTGCGGCGCGTGGCTCGGTGTCCAGCGCGAGGATCAGGTCGCGCCGTCCGTCGGCCAGCTCGACTTCGAGCGCCACGTCCGAGTCGGGTCGCTCGTTGCCGTTCGGGTCGGTCGGGCGCAGCCGGCGGATATTGCGCAGCAGAGGTTCACCCTCGAACGGTTCGAGGACACCAGCGAAGGTGGAGCTGAGGGGCGGGGTTTGGGAGCGACGGCGCACCAGCACGCTGGGAATCCAGGTGTCAGCGGTGCTGTCGTAGAGTCCCACCGAGACCCACGATTCGGCGAGGTCCACTTCGGCGTCGCGGGTCAGGTCGGTCAACCGGAGGCGCACCTGGCGTCCGGGCGGCAGGTATTGGAGTTGGTCGTGGGCGAGCCAGGTGACGCTCCAACCGGGGGCGGGTTGCGGGTCGCGGCGGAAGTTACGCATCAGTTCGCCGTAGCGGGTTTCGGTGACGGGCTGCGGTGCGAGCCGCTCGGGCTTCAGGGTGCCGAAGTGGCCGTGAAAGAAACGGGTGTGTTCGCGGCCACCGGCGACGCGGAAGATGTCCACCAGATACGAGTCGGCGGGGGAGAGGTCCACCATCAGGAGCGTGCGCTCGAACTGGCTGCCGGCGATGAGCGCCGGCGCGGAAGCACGCACGGCGCGGAGCTGGTCGCCGTCGAACCAGAGCGTGGTGCGCCCTGTGCCGGTGCGGGTGTCCTGGCCGTCCACCGAGACGGTGTTGTGGGCGGGGGTCTGCGAATACCATCGGGCGCGGGGCGAGAGCCAGCCGCCGAACTGGACGGGCGGGTAGCCGAAGTCGGGTAACAGGTCCAAGCCCTTGGCGAACAGGCCGAGGGTCAGGCCGTCGGCGTGGCCGTGGCGCTCGCCCGAATCGTAGTCGAGCCAGGCGGCGCGGGCGTGTGGGCCTTCTCCAGCGCGGAGGATGGCCAACGCCCATTGTGTTTTGTTGACGCTGCTGAGGCGGATTTCGGCGCCGTGCTCGCGGATGACGGCCAGGACGTTGGATTGAAAGCGGCCCGGGTCGTCGGCGAACAAGTCCCACGGCAGGCCGTCCACGGATTTTCCGTTGGCCTCGTAGAGCAGGCGCACGAAGTCCAGGTCGCCGGTCGCGTGGGCCAGTTCGGCCAGGAATGCGAAGGCCGAGGGTTGGATGCCCGGGTTGCGGGTGAAGTGCACGGCGGGGTAGGCGGGATTTTTTGTGGCGAACGCGCCGGTGTCGCCGGTGCGGGGGTAGTAGTCCAGGCAACGGGTGTCGAGGTGGAAGCGATACATGGCGTGGAGGCGCGGATGGCGGCCGAGCACCTCGGGCAGGAAGGCGGGATCGGTGCGGGCGTAGCGGCCGAGCAGCTCGGCGATTTCGCGGGGGGCAATGGCGCTGTAACCGGTAAGGCCCTTTTCGCCGGTGAGGCCGTCCACGGCGGTGGCTTTTTCGAGCATGGCGTCGAGCAAGCTCAGCACCTGGGGGCGATTGGCCGGCCAGCCCAGGACGGTGTGAAGGATGAGCACGGTGGTGTCGGTGGCTGGGTAGTTGGATTCGATCTTGGGGCGGTTGGCGAGGGTGTCGCGGAAGATGCGTTCTTCGATGTTGCGCTGGATGTCGGCGAAGGAGTTTTTGGGCAGGGGCGGTTTGAAACGAGCGGCTTTTACGGCGAGGAACTCCACCATTTCGGCGTCGCGGGCCAGCGCGTCAAAGACCGCGTCGTAGGCCAGCGCCAGATCGCGCACTTCGACACAGGCGTCGTGCCAGGTGGAAACGTAACCGGCGCGGGGTGGGCCTTCATACATCACGCCTTCCCGGCCGAAGTCGAAAGTCGGGTAAAGGTCGGCGACGCGGTCGAGCAACACGCCGGCCTTGTGGGCATAGACCGGATCGCCGGTGACCACGTAGGCGGCGGCGAGGTTGCGGATGCCGCCAACGACGGCCTGCTTCCACTGGCCGTAGATGAGGTAGGCGTTGATGAAGCGCCAGCGTTTGCCGTCCGCCACGTAACCGTCGCCGTCGTCCACGCCGAAGCGATGCAACGGGTCGGAAGGGTTGGGATGCTCGGTGTTGAAGAGGAGCGAGCGGTCGGCGCGTTGGGGATCAAACACGTGGTGGGCGTCGAGGCCGGAGCGGTAAAAGGCGGCGAAGTCGTTTTTGGGGAAAAGCTCCTTGCAGTGGGGGCAACGCATTTTCCAGGGGTGATTGAGCGCGTCGGCAATCCACTGATACATGGGCACGGGTTTTTTGCAGGAGGGACAGTGGCCATCGGACCACACCTGCCAGGCGCGCTTGAGGGTGTTGCCGAACATCAGTTCCCAGAGCTGGTCGTCGGACATCTCGCGCCAGGGTCGGGCCGCGGCCAGCAGCGCGTCGCGGATTTGCGCCGCCCAGGTGTGGTTGCTGGCGTTGGCGCGCGCGCGGGCCACGAGCGGTTCGGGGAAAAATGCGCTGGCGGACTTGACCGGCCGCGTGCGGGGCGGCGGGGTTGAGTTGGTTTGCAGGGGCACGGCCGGGGCGGGGGCGGCGGGATTCGTCTCGCCGCGCACAGGCGGGCCGGGCGCCGAAGCGGCTGGTGAGGCACGCGTCAGGACGGTGTCGAGCCACTGATAGGCCGTTTCGCGCTCGGCTTTCGGGAAGCGGTGCGGGCCGCCGGCGGAGCGCCACACCAGGGCGGACTCGGCGCCGTGGAGGCGATAGACCCCGCGCACATCGCTCAACAGCGCGTCCAGGTTGGTGGTGTTGGGGAAGATGGCGTCGTTGGTGGTGAACCACACGTAGAGGTTTCGCGGTGCGGCCAGCGCCAGCACGTGTTGCCAGTCAAACGGGATGCTCGCCACGTCGGGCAGGTAGAAGCCCAGTTGCGGCAACAGCGCGGTCAGATGCGACCAGCGTTCCGGGTGCGGGTCGGCGCGGAAGGTCGTGAACGCACAACTGGCGACGGCGGCGGCCAGGCGCGGCTCGAAGGCCATGGCGAAGAGCGTGCCGTAACCGCCGTGGGAGTGGCCGATGCTGCCGATGCGCCGGGCGTCCACAAACGGCAGCGTTTCCAGATAATCCACGATGCGCCCGATGTCCCAGATCATTTTCCCGAAGAACGACCAATTGGGATGCTTGCGATAAAACGCCAGGCTGTTGTCGTAGGGTTGTTTGCCCGGTGGGATGCGTTCGCCAAACCCGATCATGTCCGGCGCCACGCACACGTAGCCGCGCTGCACCAGTTCGACGGCGAAGGCCAGTTCGGGGTCGCCTCGAATGCCGCAGGGTTCGTCTTTGCCCTGCGCGACGGTCTGGTGGAGGCAAATGACCGCCGGCGCCGGCGTCGCGCGCGGGGTCTTCGGCACCAGCAGATACGCGGGTATCCAGTCATCCGGCTCGCTGCGGATGCGCACCTGACGGCGCGTGTAGCCGTCGAACGGCTCAACGGCCAACTCGCGCACCTCCACCGGTGGCGGTTGCAGGTTGGCGGGCGCGCCGAGGATTTGTCCGATGGCGGCTGCGAGTTGTCGGCGCTTTGGTTTCCAGGCGTCGAGCGAGGCGATTCGATTCGTGTCCGGGCTCTCGCCGAGCAGCGGCACAAGGTCGCGGCGGTTGGATTGGTCGGTGTGAATCGCGGGTTTTTGCCAGGTGGTGACCTCTCGCCACTGATTCCAGTCGTGCCCTTCCCAGGCGCCGAGCAGCAGCGGCGCGGCCAGGGTAACCGTTCCGAGGCAGCGCAGGGCGCGCCGGCGGCCCGGCCACCGGCGAAGCGACCGCGAGACGGGGGCGAAGGGTCTCACGCAGGGGTTTTGATAACGCCGCCAGCGAACTCTGGCAAGCGAGGGCATGGGTGATTGTCAGAAATGAACGCCGACGAGCACCGTGTTGAACCCGACGGAATGCGGCGCGAGCGGGATTCGGGTAAACCGGGCGCGCGCAGGTTCGGCACTTGAAATCCGGCGGCGCGTTTGTAGTTTGGCGCGGGCGGGCGGCGCGGGGCAGTGCCGCCCGTCGAGTTTCGGAATCGCGGCAACCGATGAAAACCAGCCGACGCACCTGGGCGACGCTTGAAGAGATGCGTCGCGCCGCAGAGGCCGGCGATCCGCAGGCGCAATGTGCGCTGGGGGTGTGTTATCTCACGGGCCAGAGCGTGCGGCAGGATTATGAGGAGGCCGTCAAATGGTTTCGCCGGGCCGCCGATCAAAACGACCCCGTGGCGCAATGCTATCTGGGTTACTGCTACCAGTCAGGCCAGGGCGTGCCCCAAGAGTTCGGTCAGGCGGCGCGCTGGTTTCGGGAAGCCGCAGAACAGGGCGATCCAGCGGCGCAATTCAACCTGGGTGTGTTGTATGAAACCGGGCAGGGCGTTCCGCAGAACGACGCCGAGGCGCTCAAGTGGTATCGCGCCGCTGCCGAACGGGGCGAGCCGCAGGCGCAATTCAACCTGGGGGTTTTTTACGAGGAAGGGCGCGTGGTGACTCAAAGTTTTGAACAAGCCGCGTTGTGGTATCGCGCCGCCGCCGAACAGGAACTGGCCCCGGCGCAATGCAACCTGGGGTTGTGCTACCTGACCGGACGGGGCGTGCCGCAGAACAAACAGGAGGCGCTCAAGTGGTTGATCCGCGCCGCGCGGCAGGGCGACAAAACCGCCCAACACAACCTCGGCGTCCATTACGCCACCTCGGAGGTCGCCACGTTGTTGGAGGAGCCCGACGCCACCGGATCGCCCCCGGCGACCGGGTCGGAAGAGTCCGCTGATTGACCCACGGGAGCCCTCGCCCCGGCAGGGCGCGTTCGTTCCACCCGGCCCAGGGCGGTGGTCGTTCCCCACCGGATGACAACTGGCGCATCAAAACGCCGCAACGATGGTGTCGGGGGGAAGACGGTGTTGGTAAACCGAGCCGTGTCGGGAAGCACAGGGCAAAAGCGCATCAGACTTGCAAAATCCCCAAAACGGGCGGCGCGGCACGGCTGTTTTACCGAAACAACAGCCATGCGCATCGGGGCGTTGCCAAAAGTATCCACATCATCCCGTAAAGCCCCGGGCTGTGCCGCGGCGCGCTACTGAAAATGCGCATGGGCGGGGCGAATGTGGGGATTCTCCTAGCCGACCGGAATTTTCCGGCGCAAACGGGAAAGTCGTTGACATCGGCTTGTTTTTTGTAATACTGCCCGACGTTAGAAGCGTTTCGTCCGGGTCATGGCAAACGTCGGAGTGCAGAAATCAAACCCTCATTGGCGTGGATTTGCACGAAGCGGTTGTAACGGCCCGAGCGGGTGCACCTGAGTCAAACCATCTCGAATTGACAGCATGGTTATGAAAACGAACCCGAAAGCCCTTGTATTGCTGGTTATAGCCGGTTGGATGCTCGGCGCGGCAGCGCGTGCTGAAGTGGTTTACAACAATTCCAGCAACCGAGCCACCCCACCTCGTTTCGCCCAGACCACCGGCTACATCATGGGTGATGAAATCATCCTCTACACGACCAACGCGTGGGGCTACCGCTTCATCACCAACTTTGTTTTCGAGTATTACGGGAGCGGGTTCAGCGGCAACGAACAGGCGCGCCTGCGCATCTACGCCAACGACGGGGTGCTTTACGGCACGAACGCGGGGGCGCCGTTCTATGCGCCGGGCACGGTGCTCTTCGACAGCGGGTTTTTCAGCATCGGACCGACGACCGCTGCCACCCTCGCGTTCAACGGGTTGAACCTGGGGCCGGCAAAGGGCGTGATCGTGCCCAGCAATTTCACCTGGGCGGTGGAATTCTCCGGCATTGACCCGGGTGAGTCGGCAGGCTTGACACTGTTCGACCCGCCCACGGTCGGTTCGAGCTACGCCGACTACTGGGAGTATGACGGCTCGGTCTGGCGCATCCGCACCAACGCCAGCATGAACATCAACTTCGGCGCGTTCGTTGAGGCGAAAGTTGACACCGTCAAGCCCAACGTTTCCATCGTCTCGCCGGTCAACAATTTCCAGACCACCTCACCCACGATCAACGTGACGGGTAAGGCGACCGACGGCGCCAGCGGTATCGCGCTCGTCCTTTACCGCGTCGGCCACAAGATTTACGGGACGAACGCCTTCACGCCCATCACGGGTTCCAACAGCCCCAACTGGCTGGTCTCCGGTCTGGCTTTGCAACCCGGCACGAATTACTTCCAGGTCAAGGCCGTGGACGGCTCCGGCAACGAATCGCTCATTGCGACGCGCGCGTTCTTCTACCGGGTGACCAACCAGTTGACCGTGGTCATCGTCAACACCGGCTCCGTGGCGCCGAATCTCCACGGGCAATACCTGGACATCAACCGGGATTACACCATGACCGCCACGCCCGGACTGAACTTCATCTTCAGCAACTGGCTGGCTTCCGCAATGGGCGGGCCCACCAACATCGCCAGCACCGCCGCCAAATACACCTTCCGGATGCAAACCAACCTGGTGCTGATCGCCGATTTCCAGACCAACCGCTTTATCGCCGCGGCGGGCAACTATTACGGCTTGTTCACGGACACGAACATCGTTTCCTTCGAGCGTTCGGGTCTGTTCACCCTCAAGACTGACAGCAAGCAAAAGTTCAGCGGCAAACTTTACTTGGACGGGAACATCTTGGGCTATGCAGGCACCTTGAATTTGGATGGCTACGGCGTGTCCAAGCCGGTCCTCCGCAAGGGCAAGGCCACCGTGTTTGTGGCGGTGCAGTTGACCTTTGACGGCAGCGAGCAGGTCTCCGGCACTGTCTGGACGACCAGCAACGCGCCCTCGCCGTATGTGTTGTATCCGGCGCCGTTCACGTCGGTGATGACCGGGTTCAAGGCGGGCTTTAACC
>JAOAIM010000157.1 GCA_026414705.1 Verrucomicrobiia bacterium
CCCCAACCCTCTCCCGCTGGGAGAGGGAGCAGACTGCGCCGCAGGCTTGCAAACCCAAACGACGCCCACCGCGCGGTTACCGGCTTGCCGGGCGGCAGGCCCGTTGCGTCGCGTTGGAGCACGGCGTGGCGCATGTCAGAACGTTCTGCGAGCGCGCAGAAAGAGCAAGTGTTTGATGCGTTCCTCGCGGTCCAGGAACAGTTCGTATTCAAAGTTGTAACCGGCGGCCAGGGTTAGGCGACCGACGCGGTATTGGACGTTGGGGCGGAAGGTGGCCAGGGTTTGGTCCACGCCGCGCCCGCGTCGCAACGCCACGCCTGCGTCCGCGTCCACGGTCAACCCGCGTCCGACCATGCGGCGGTAGCGGGTGATGGCGCGGTAGTTTTGTTCCTGCCGGTTGGCGTCAATGTAATCGGTCCAGGTCTGGGTCAGGTCCACGCCCAGGGTGGAGACGGCGTCGAGTTTGAAGTTGAAGGACTGGAACAGGCGCGCGGAGCGGTAGGAAGCCTCGCTGGAGTCGTAAATCTCGAATTCGGCGCCGGCGCGCGCCCAGCGCCAGTTGACGTCGGTGCCGACGGCATAGCTGATGAGGTCCTGGACCTGCAGTTCTTCGGGGGCGGTGCTGGCGTAGAGAGAAAGGCGGCCGTAAAGGCCCCAAAGGTTGTCCCAGAGGTCGAAGCGGATGGAGAACTGCTCGCTCAGGGCGGTGTATTCGCCGGCAGGCGTGGGCTGTGCCTCGTAATCCACGAGCACGGTGGCGCCGGCGGGGATGCGCGAGCCGGGCAGGCGCTGGATGAGGGTGCGGGTGCCGAGGCGGATGACGTCGTAGTCGAGTCCGCGCACGTAGGGCGGCGGGGTGTCATTCTGGTCGGTGACCTCGATGGTGGCCTCGTTGACGTTGGGCAGGTTGAGGAAAAAGGTGTCCGGGGGCGCGCCGCCGCCGCCGGTGCCGAAGGTGTGGGGTTCGTTTTCGACGCGGCTGACGCCCCGGGATTCGACGCGCTCGACGAGGAGCGAATTGTTGATGCGGAGTCGGTGGCGGGTGCCCAGGCGCTTGGTGTAGGCCTCTGAAAAGCCCGCGCCGTAACGGCGGACGTAGCCGTCAGAGAAACGGTCGCCGGCTTCGAAGGACGCGCCCTGGGCCAGGAGCGTGGAGGTGAGGCTGTCGTAAAGTTGATGTCGCAACTGGGCCTGAGCGTTGAGGTTGTCGGAGGTGAAGTCGCCCAGGTCGAAGCGGTCGTAGTTGACGCTGTAAAAGCTGCTCAAGTTGCGGCGGTGGTCGGCCTCGAAGGAGGCGCCGGCGCTGTATTGATCGCTGGACTCGAAGTCGGTGTCGCGTCGGGTGTAGCTGGCGTTGGCGTTGAGGCGGAATTGTTCGCGGCTGCCGAAGCGATCGTTTTCGGAGATGGAGATGGTGTGGTCGGTCCCGCTTCCGGTGCGACCGATGTCGCTGCGGTCGTATTGGAGGAAGTTGTAGGTGAGGGCGGTCTGGCCTCGGGCGCGGTCGAGGCGTCCGTCGAAGCCCAGGGTGTCTTCTCGGGTGGAGGAGGGGGCGACCTGGCCGGAGACGTCTTCGTCGCGGTGGGTGTAAATGGCGGTGAGGTAAAGGGGGCCTTCGCGGTAATTGAGTCGTCCGCCGTAGCGCCAACTGTCCACGGTGACGCGGCTGAAGAAGTCGTAGTCGCGAAAGGTGTGGTCGTAGCTGCCGAACAGGCCGGCGTTGAGGGGGCGGTGGGAGAGGAAGTTCGCGTTGCCCATGAACCGGCCGAGATACTGGAATTTTTCGCGGTCCACCGAGCCGGTGGCCGAGCGGATGGTTTCGGTTTCCCAACCGAATGCGCCCTCGCTCAACACCAGCAGGCGGCAGAGGTTCGGGTGGTAAATCGAGCCGTTGAGATTCAAGCCCAGCGAGGGGCCGATGAAAAAACGGTCGTGCGAAACGGTCGAGCCGCCGCGGAAACTCGTTTCCTCAAAGTTGCCCTCGCTGTAGAGGCCGGCGCTGATCTCGGTGAGACGGAGTTTGAACCAACGGGGTTCTTCGATGACCTGGGCGCGGCGCTGGGCGCGCGCCGCCCCGGGCCAGAGGCAGAGCAGCAGCGCCACGGCCCAAACGCTCCGAGTCCAAATGGGTGCGGAAGCGTTCATTTTGCCCGGGCCGTGGCAGGCGGCGCCGGTCGGGCGACGCCGGGTTTGAGGAGGAATTTTTCCGCGCCGACGTGTGGGTCGTGGCAGCGCGAGCAGGTCTGCTCCAACTGGTCGCGGTGCGCTTCAACCTTTGCAAGGTCGGCGGTTTCGTGGCACTCGAAGCAGACCTGGGGATCGGCCTTGGTGAGCAGGCCCTTGTGCGGGCTGGCGTGGGGGACGTGGCAGGAGGCGCAATCGCCGTCTTCGACGGGTTGATGTTTGAAGGCGGCTTTTTCGAGGAAGTTGTCGTGGCAGTCCCAGCAGAGGGCGGCCGCGGGCTTGGGCAGGAGGCCTTTTTGAGCGGAGCCGTGGGCGGCGTGGCAGGCGGCGCAGTCGCCGTTTTCGACGGGCTGATGTTTGACGTTGCCCTTGGCGAGCGGGTCATCGTGGCAATCGGCACAAAGGGCGGGCACGGGCTTGGTGAGCATTTTGGGCAGCGGCGAGCCGTGGCTGTCGTGGCAGGCGGTGCAGTCACCGTTTTCGGCGGGCTGATGTTTGACCTTGAGGTTGGGGAGGAAATCGTCGTGACAGGCGAAGCAAATCTGCAACTGCGTGCCCTTGAGCCGCACCGAGAAGCGCGACTCGTGACACTCGGTGCACTGGCGGTCTTCGTAGGGCGGATGTCGCGTGTAGGGTGGCGCGGCGGCGGGGGTGGCGGTGGTGGCGGGCGCGGTCAGGATTAGGGGACGGCCGTCCTCATCGTAGGCGACGGCGGGTGGCGGATTGGTCTGCGCGCCAAGGGGCGGCACGCCGTCGAAAAAAAACGTCAGCCAGCGGTGTCGGGTTTGGGTGCTGCAGCCCAGCAGCGCGGCCAGAGCCAAAATGCTGAACAACCAGAGCGCGCGGATTCGGGCGGGGTGCGCGAGGCGGTTGACCGGGCGCGGCATTGGCGGGGCCGGGCGTTGGCCCGGTTCGGAATGGCCGGCGCTGCGCAGCCTCATATCGGTTCGACGTTGTTGCGGCGAAGGGCCGTGCCGGAGTGCGGCTGCCGACCCGCCACAGGCCGGCGGATGCGCTCAGGGCGTTTGCAGAAAGCCGTAAACGCTGACCCGACGCGGCCCGGCCTGGTTGGTAACGTAAATCAGGTATTCGATTTTGCGGTTGGGCGCGACGTGTTGCTGGAAGTATTTGACGTTGTCGTAATCCACGGCGATGCCGGCGGGCAGCACGAGCGCACCCGCGCCGCCGCTCTGCGTTTCGCCAAAATACATCAACAGGCGGCCCTCACGGTCGAAGAGTTGCACCACGCCGGTGGCGGCATCCACGACGTAGAAACGGCCCTGGCGGTCGGGGGCGATGCCTTTGGGCAGGGCGAAGCGCCCCGGCGTGAGGCCCATCTCCCCGATGGCGCGCAGGTGATTGCCCTCGGCGTCGAAGAGGTGCACGGCGAAGCCGGTGGTGTCGGAGACGTAGATGCGTCCGTCCGGATCGAGCGCAACGTTGGTGGGTTGGAAGAGGCGCGATTGGGGATTGGAGCGGTCGCGGGGCAGCGTGAGGAGCAGTTCGCGCGTGCGGCGGTTGTAGATGCGCACGCACTGGTTGGTCATGTCGGTGACGTAGAGGCGATCACCGGCCACGGCGACGCCACAGGGTTTGGTGTCGGGCGCTTTGCCGAGAGCCTCGATGAATTTGCCGTTTTTGTCGTAGATGAGCAGTTGACCGCGCACCGTGTCGGTGATGTAGCGGTAGCCCTCAGCGTCCACGGCGACGTTGATGGGCATTTTGAACACGCCCTGGCCCTCCGGCTTGAAGTAACTGAAGCGACGTTTGGCCAGGTCCACGATGCAAAGGTTCTTGGGCAGGGTGTCGCAGATGTAAAGTTTGCCGGGTGTGGTGGTGATGCCGTAGGGCTTCCAGATCGGCCGCTGATACTGCTGGTCGCCGACGATGAATTCGCTCAGGCGCGAGCGTTTGGCCAGTTCGGATTCGGCGCTGAACGCGGTGAGGAACTGGATGCGCGGCTCATCGGGTGGAGGCGGGTAAAAGATGAGTTCCTGGGGTTGTTTGGGCGCGGCGGTGGCGCCGTGAACCAGCAGCGCGCAGGCCGTGGCAGGCAGGGCGAGCCTCCGTGCAAGACGGGCTGTGGCGGGCTTCGGGTCAAATTGCATGGCTGTGTGGTAGTGGAAACGGCAACCCGCGCCAAGCCCAAGCCTGCTGTGGATTCGGAGCGATCTCCGGTGCGGGGCGAGGGCGAAAAAGCGCCCGGCAGCGAAGCGACGTTGCGACTCGCTGCCGGGCATTGCAAAGCAGCGCCGTGGGCTGCGGCCCGAGGTTACTTCACGTGGCAAGTGCGGCAGAGCAGGCTGCCCCGGCCCGAGCTGTCGGTGCCGCTGATCTTGAGCAGGATGCCGCTGGAAGGCGCACTGCCGTCCATCTTGTGCACGTCGTGGCAGGAGCTGCACTCCATGCGTTGGTTGATGAGCAAGGCTTCATTGATGGTCTTGCCCGTCAGGGAGGTGCCGCTCCAGGAGGCCGGCACCGGCGGCGTGCTGATCGTCAGGCGCGTCTTGGGATCGCCGATCTTGTAAGTGGTCGGGTCTTCCAAACCGCCGTCGGCCGCTGCCAGCGCCGCGTCATAGACGAAGGAGATCGGGTGCGTGGTGTGAAGGTCCGGCCCGATCTGGGCGCTGGGATCAATCGTGCCGCTGAGGGTGCTGCCACCGCCCAACGGACCGCTGATGCCCTGGTTGATGGCCAGCGTGCCGTCGTGGCAGCTCAAGCAGGCCAGCGACGCGCCGCTGGGCATGCCGACCGACGCGTTCATCGTGGGGCTGCTGTAGGGCACGAACGCGGCCGTGGAGGTCCGGTGCGCCCACAAGGGTGCGATTTGTGCCTCATCGGTGTGGTGCGCCTGATGGCAGGCGCTGCACACCCCTCGACGCAGGTTCCACGAGTTCGTCGAGAAGTCGTGGGGCGAACCTGCGGTGCCTCTGTTGACGCCCTGCGCGCTGGCCAAGGTCGGCAGCGCAAGCGCCAAACCGATCATCAGGATGTGGATTCGTTTCATAGTTTCACCCGCTCCCATGGTTGTGTTTGTGTTCCATACCGCATCGCACTTCCGGCGCTGCGTTTTCCGACCGCGCACGGGGCCAACTTACGCCGGCCGCCCGTGCGCGGCCAGAAATCTCTCGCCCGTTTTCGGGCAAAGTCTCGTGCGCTCATGGTCGTTGTGTCATGCAGGGCACACCGCGCCCGTGGGCGCGGCCACGGGCGCATGCCGAAGCCCCCCAACGGGCGCTTCCACCGCGCCGTGGCTGCGGTGACGCTCGGCGACGGCGAGCTTTTCCATAAACTCCCCCGCGCGCCGGGCGATGATCTCCCCGCATTTGCCGAGTTCCTGTTCGCGCAATCGCAAATTCTCCCGAACCACCGCCTCCAGGTGGTCAATGTTGTAGAGGTAAACGTTCTCCAGATGCTCCACGTCCGGGTCAATGTCCCGGGGCACGGCGATGTCAATCAACACCAGCGGTCGGCCGCGGCGCTCCGGCAACACGCGCGCCACGTCGCCGCGGCGCAAAATGAGGTGGGGCGAGCCGGTGGAACTGACCACGATGTCGGCGGCGGCCATCGCGTCGAAACATTCCTCAAACCGCAACGCGCGCCCGCCGAATTCGGCGGCGAGTTTTTCGGCGCGCTCGTAGGAGCGGTTGGCCACGAGCACCGAACGCGCCCCGCGCGCCGACAAGTGCCGCACGCACGCCTCGCCCATCTTGCCGGCGCCGAGGATCATCACCGTCTTGTTGGCCAGGTCGCCGTCGAAAATTTTCTCGGCCAGCTCGACGGCGACGCTGCCGACCGAGACCGCGCCGCGACCGATCTGGGTGTGGGAGCGGATTTCCTTGGCGACCTGCAGGGCGGTCTGAAACAGGCGGTTCGTCACCCGTCCGGTCAATCCGGCGGCGCGCGCCGCCTCATACGCGGATTTGACCTGGCCGGTGATTTCAGTTTCCCCCACCACCATGGAATCCAGCCCGCCGGCCACGGCGAACAGGTGCCGAACCGCCTCATCCCCTTCCTTGACGTAAAGATGCGGGGCCAGGTCGGCGTCGCCCCCCAACTGCTGAAAGATGCGCAGCGCGTTGCCGGCGGGCCACGGACCGGTGCCGTAAACCTCCACGCGATTGCACGTGGACAGGAGCACCACTTCCTCCAGCCGCGCGCCGACCTTGAGCCGACAGCCGTGGCAGGTCAGCAGCCGGGGCGAGACGGCGAGTCGCTCGCGCACCGCCACGGGCGCCGTCTTGTAGCTCAACCCCGCCACGAACAGTTTCATACGCGCAGCTTGCCGTTTTCGAGTGCGCCGGGTTTGCCGCTTTTGCCCCGGCCAACGCTGCAACGGTCAAACGTCCTTTGACCGCCCGCGCTCAACGATGAGCAACTCATCGTTGCTTTTGGTGCTCAGTTAATCCCTTCTCATCCAAACCGGCTCAACCGGTCTTGGCAAATTGTTGCCTTTTCTTGGCGCGGGCAGTCCGCAATTCCGTAAAGTCAGTGCTCAGGGGGTAGGGTTGCGCCCGCCGCCGCGCGTGTCTGCCTCAGTTGCGGATTTCGCGCAGGACGCGCCCGTGCCGGTCGCGCAGCCGGATGACCAGCGGAATTTGCCCCGCCGCGTGCGTCGCGCAGCCGAAGCACGGGTCGTAGGCGCGGAAGGCCATTTCGACCATGTTCAGGAGGCGGTCGCTGACCTGGCCCTTTTTGATGAGGCCCCGGGCGGCCTTGTCCACGCTCATGGCGATACGCGCGGCGTTGTTTTGCGTGGCGACGATGAGGTTGGCCATTTTGATGAGGCCGTTCTCGTCGGTCTCGAAGTGGTGGAAGAGCGTGCCGCGCGGGGCTTCAACGACGCCAATGCCGACGCTGGGTTTGGCGGTGGGGATGTTGCGGACGTGGCTGCTGGTGATTTCGGGGTCGTTGACCAGCTCCACCATGCGTTCGGCGGCCTGGAGGATTTCGACGACGCGCGCCCAGTGGGTGGCCAGGGTGTGATGCACGGGTTTGCCGCCGAGCGTGGCGAAAAATTCATCGCACGCTTTCTGAGCCAGCGGCGTGGCCATGCCGTCGGCGGCGTTGAGTCGCGCCAGCGGGGCGACCGCATAGACGCCGCTTTGCGGGCCATCAGTGAAGCCCTGCCAGCCGACGGGTTTGAGGTAACAGAATTTGACGTAGCTCCACGGCTCGACGTGCTCGGCGATGAACTCGCGGTAACGGCGCGCCGGGAATTTGGCGAACTCACGCCCGTTTGGGTCCACGACGCGGATGTCGCCGTCGTAAAAGTTCACGCGGTTTTGCGCGTCCACCAGGCCCATGTAGTAGGTGCGATGCGTGTAGGTATCGCTGGTGATGAGCTTCACGTAGTCGGGGTTTTTGAGCACGAGGTCCTTGAACACCTGCAAGGTGAACTGCGCGAATTCGAGCGCGTCGCCGGCCAGTTGTTTGAATTGCGGGAGGTCTTGCGGATCGAGCGGTTTGGAGACGCCGCCGGGCAACCCGAGCACCGGATGAATCACCTTGCCCCCGAAATACGCAATCAGTTCGCGCAAACGACGGCGCATCGTGATGACCTTCCGGCCCACCTCGACGCCGACCTTTTGAATGACGCCGACGACGTTGCGCTGCGCGGCGGGCGCGTCCGGGCCGACGATGAAGTCCGGGCCGCCCAGCAAATACACGTGCAACGCGTGGTCTTCGAGCATGAAGGCGTTATAGACCAGGTCGCGGATTTTGCGCGCCGCCGGGGGCGGCTCGACCTGATAGAGGTCATCGAGCGCCTTGGTGGCGGCCATGTGATGGGCCGTGGGGCAAACGCCGCAGATGCGACTGGTGATTTGCGGCATGTCCTCGGCGGGTCGGCCGATGCTGAAGACCTCGAACCCGCGCAGTTCGGGGATTTGCAGGTAGGCGCGCTCCACGTCGCCGGCCTCGTCAAGGAACACGTCAATTTTGCCGTGACCTTCGAGCCGGGTGATCGGGTCAATGGTCACGCGGCGGCGCTCCTCAAACGCGGCGGCGCGGGCGCGGTCGTGCGCTTCATTCCAGACCTGTTGGGTTGCGGGGTTCATGGTGTTGGGTCAGGCGCCAAGGCCGTGGATGGACGGAATGGACGCCGCAGTGAGAAACCTCACTAAGACCAGCGCCACTCGTGCATTCGTGCCCATCGGTGTTCGTTCGTCGTTTTGTAAACCTTCAACTCGCCGGCAAATCCACCTTCCGCCGCAGGAGGCTTTTGGCCAGGCCGTAGCGATAAAACGTGCCGACCGGATCGGGGATGCCCGACTCAATCCGCTGAATTTCCTCGACGTCTTTGGCGGCGACATTCGCGCAGAGCGACGAAAGCATTTTTGCGCCCTGATCCCGCACGCGCGAGGTCGGCCCGAAGCAGCCGGTGCAGGGCATGTTGCCGCCGATGCACGCGGCTTCGCACCCGCCGCGTGTACCCGGTCCCATGCACACGACGCCCTGCGCCAGAAAACACAGGTCCGGGTCGAGCGCCGTCAGGTGCGGGCGCTTGAAGGCGGTGAAGCTGACGTTGGTGGGT
The DNA here is from genome assembly GCA_026414705.1 of Verrucomicrobiia bacterium. GTDB lineage: Bacteria > Verrucomicrobiota > Verrucomicrobiia > Limisphaerales > JAOAIM01 > JAOAIM01. The sequence continues at coordinate 8,720 of JAOAIM010000157.1, forward strand.
TTGCTGGCCTTGCGCGGGCACTGGTCGCACAGGGCCACGTCCGGTGCCAACACGCTGCCACGCGGGGGCAGCTCGCCCTTGAGGATCGCCCCGATGGCCGCCCTGGTGATCTGCGGCGTCGGCGGGCAGCCGGGGATGTAGTAGTCCACTTCCACGACCTGATCGAGCGCGCGCACGAGGTTGCGGAATATGTTGTCCTTCGCCCCGTAATCGATGGCAACAACATGGGGTCCTGTCTCTT
>JAOAIM010000158.1 GCA_026414705.1 Verrucomicrobiia bacterium
GGGTGAGGGAGAACGCGTCGTGCGGATGAGGGTGTCCCCATGTTCGCGGGACTTTGTTACGCCCCTTCGGGGCTTGAGAGGGTTTGGGAGCGTCGCCAACCCAGGGCGTTGCCCTGGGCTAACGTTGGGCTCGCGCCTTCGGCGCTCAGTGCCGCAGGTGGAACGATGTTTCCGGCGGGACGCCAAAAACGGCACGCGAGACGCGTGCGCTCCCCATCTGTGCCCGATTTGCAATTGCCAATTTGCAATTTGCAATTTGCGATTCCACCGGCCCTCTCCCTGCACACTTCATTCGATGTTCGATGTTCAGTGTTCGGTGTTCGATGTTTGCCCCTCTGCGGTGCCCCACCCTCACCCTGCCCCTCTCCCTCGAGGGAGAGGGAATTGCCCAAGCCGCGCAAGGACGACGCGATCACCCGTGACGCACGCAGAGCCCTGTTCAAAAAGTTTGGTGCGTCATTCTGCTGCTTTCGATTCGCCGACTACCAGTCGGCGGCCCCGCAGATCTCCAATCTGCGCTACGCTCCCACGCTCTCACGCTCCCACGCTCCACGCTCGCACGCTCCACGCCCTCTGCGCCCATTGCGGCTTTGCGTTGAAAAGGGCTTCGGTGAGTTGACCCAAACTGCACGACGGCTGAGCGCGACGCCCAGCCCCGCCCGAACGCCGGCTCAGTTCCCCAACAACCGCTCCGGCTGCACGGCGTCCTCGCCCAGTCCGAAGCGCGGGCGCGCTTTGAGCGAGAAGGTGAAGGCCACCGTGTAATCGTCGGCGCCGCTCCGATTGTCGCGCACGCGGAAGGTCAGCGCGCCGGTCCAACTGCGGAAGTCGCGATAAACCGTGTAGAACTGCTCCTCCCAGCGTCCGTCGCGCGCCTCAAAATGTTGCGTCGTGCGGAAGGCCCAGTTCTCGTTGAGCCGGAAGTAGAACGTCGCGATGAACCGGTTGTTGCCCCGGCCCAGCGCGGTCGGGCGCGGGCTGAAATCGTCGCGCAGATACCAGTGGCCGACGCCCACACTCCAGAAGTCCTGCGGTTGGAGCGTGACATGGTGGAAGGCGAGGTTGAACTGGCCGCGGTCCACGTCATAGCGCGTCTGGGATTCCAGCGTGAGCCAGCGGCGCGGACGGAAAATCAGATCCGAGTAAATGTCCGCGAACGTGGTCTGATCCTCGCGCGGGTCGAGCCGCCAGTCGGTGTAAACGTCCCAGCTCAGAAGGTTTTCAACGTGCCCGACGCGTTTGGTCTGAAGACGCTGGCGCAGGCCGAAGCGCATCACGTTCTGGCTGTCAATCGCGTCCACGGCGTTGTAATCCGGATACTCGATGGGCAGCAGGCGCAGGCTCGGCCATTCCGTGTCGAGTTGCGGCAGGCGCGGCGGCGCCGGATGCGGACGCGGCACGAAGACGTAATTGATGGACGGCTCGACGATGTGGCGCAGGCCGTTGACCTCGAGCAGGCGACTGCGCGCGTCGGGCCAGAGCCGCGACGCTTTGAAGGTGAACTCCACGCCCGTGTTGAACACGCCGCGATATTCTTCGTGCGTCATTGCCCCCGGCCCGGAGGCATCGCCATACCAGGTGAAGCGTCCGCCGACCCGCGGGGCGACGTTGAGCCAGCCAAACAGCGTCTGCGGCAGGTTGATCTGGTGATACGTGTCGGCGCGGGCGGCGGCGAAGTTGTTGGTGGCGGGGAAACGGTTCGTCAACTCGGCGAACCTGCGCTCATACCAGCCGGCGCTGCTCTCGCTTTCGTAAAAAAGCGGCGTGTTGCCCAGTTGCTGGCGGAAGGCGGTGAGCTTGATTTCCGGCAGGCGCTCGACGGTTTCATAGAAGTCGTTGACGCGCGGCTCGACGAACGCATCAAGGCTGAAGTTGTTCCAGAGCCGGTGCGCCTCGATGAAGGTGCGCGGCTGCGGGTTGCGGCGGTGGTCGCTCTCGAAGAAATCGCGCAGCAGCGTCGGATCGCTTTGATACGCCACGGCGGCCTTCACGTTCAGGTTCGTGAACGGCGTCGCGTCGTAGCCCAACCAAAAGCGGTGGCGGTTGTGCGGCGGCTCGATGCCGTCGCGCGTTTCGGGCTCCTGGTCGTAGAGGTAGTAGTATTTGAGCGCGATCTCGCCCCAACGCCCCAGGTGCACGTTCACGTCCGGGCCGCCCGCCGGACCGCGTTTGAGCCGGTAATCCAAATGCAGCGCCCCGTCGAGCGCCCGACCCCAGAACCAGCGGTAGGTGGTCAGCAGATACGGGCCAAACCGGCTGCGGTAACCGGGCAGAAATGTGAAGTGATTCGCCCGCACGGCGAGGCTGCGGCGGTAATACGGAAAATAAAACGCCGGCACCCCGCCCACATAAAGCACCGCGTCGCGCGCCTCGACCCATTTGCCCGGCGCAATCCGGAGACGCGAGGCGCGGATTTTCATGAACGGTTCGCTCACGTCGTCGGTCGTCACGAACGCATTGCGCGCCGTGAACACGCGGTTGGTCACGTCGCCCTCCAGCGCCTCGCCCTGCGCAAAGACCGGCGCCCGCCCGGTGCGAAACTGTTCGGCCTGCATCTGGCGGGTCTTGAAGTTGTAGCGCAGATGCTCCGAAACCCAGACCTGGTTTTCCCGCAGGATTTGCACCCGCCCGTCGGCCACCGCTTCGCCGGTTTGCTGATTGAGCGTGACGCGCTCGGCGCTCAACACCGCGCCGCCGTATTTCACAATCAGCCCGTTGGTGCCGTGCGCGATGCCCGCCGCCGGGTCGTAATCGAACCAGCCCTCCGGCGTGAGCGCCTCCACAATCCACTCCGCCTCGTTGGTTTCCGCGCCGCGCGCAGCCAGGCAAAAAACTGCCAGCCCCAGAACGAGCAGGATGTGACGCGGGTTCGTCATGCAACGCGCGGCCAAGAAAACAGAAGCCCTCCGCGCTGCCAAGCGGGATTTGGGTAATCGGCAGCCAGAGCCGCTCGCCGTCGAAAAAAGCGCAGCTTCCTCATCCAAGGAGCGTGGAGCGTCAGAGCGTGGAGCGTGGAAGCGTAGCGCAGATTGGTAATCTGCAGTGTCGCCGACTGGTAGTCGGCGAATGGTCAAAGCGGCGACAACCGCACACCAAACTCTGAACTTTGAACCTTGAACTTTGAACTTTGAACAGGGCCGTGCGGGTGTCAGGGATCATCGCATTGTCCTCTGGTGGCTTGGGTATTCCCTCTCCCTTGAGGGAGAGGGACAGGGTGAGGGTGAACGCCCCGCAGAGCGGTGAACATCGAACAACGAACCTTGAACATCGAACATCGAATGGAGAACGGGAGCGCACGCGTCTCGCGTGCTGTTTTCGGCGTCCCGCCGAAGACTTTTTCAACGCCTGGGCGCCAGGACGCAAAGCCGCAAAGCGGCCGCGCACGAAGGCCGGACCGGAGGTCGGCCCTCCGGAGCGCCGGTGGTTTCGCAGGCTCTACAACTTCATCACTCCGTCCATGGGTTGGCGCGCAACGGCCTTTCGCGCTGGCATGTCTCCTGCACCAGGCGGGCACGGAGGCCGTTATGGCGAACAAGGCGATGCTGCTAAAGATGCTCGAAGCCGCGCAGGCTCACGCGGAAGTCACCAACCGCCGCCCCGCCGCGCAACCCATCGGCCTTTACCTGATGGAACTGCGGGCCCGCACCGCGCAGGCACATCGCCACGGCCCGTCGGCCCGCATCGTGACCGAATGGCAGACCGACGCTGACACCTCCTGGCCGGCCGAGATTCGCCACAGCCAGACCCCCGCGGATGTCCTGACCGTGGTCGTGAGCTGAGGCAGCCTCACGGGCGCGGACCGGCGCGCGCCGCGACGTTATCGGGTTCTTGCTGCTCCGATCCCTGTCCCGTTCGATTCACACCCGCTGGCTGAAATCAGGGCAACGCCCGGACAACGTGCCTTTTTCCCGGACGCAACCCGCCTACGGGCTGAGAAATTCCACCTGCTCGAAGCCAAGGTCGCGCAGCAGTCGCTCCACCTGCACCCGTGCGCGCTCGTTGGCTTCCTGAAGAATCCCCGCCTCGCGCGCGGCGCGCCGGATTTCCTCGGCTGCGTGCTGACGCGCCTTCTGTTCGAGGTCCTTGTCAAACACGCGCAGCAGACCGGTCGTGCGCTCGATCACGCGCGTGCGTTGGTCGTCCAGGTAGGCATCGGTGATTTCCGCCACCGGCAACCGCACCGACACGGCGCGGCCCGACACGCGCACGTCCTCGGGCTTCATGCGTTGCAGGTCCACGCCCGCCTTCACCACCCCGTGCGCCACCAGCAACACGCGGTTTTCCCCAAACCATTTCACGTCCTCGACCACGACCACCTTCTCCAGGACGTATTTGACCGTGACCAGTTGAGCGAGCGACTGCACCTGCCGCAGCACCGTCGGCGTGTCGTAGAATCGCGGCCCGCCGGCGGGCGGCGTCGCCGCGCGCCAGAGCAACGCGCCAAGCCACAGCCCCACGCCCAGCGCCACCGCAACCAGCGCCAGCGTCACCGCCAGCCGGAATCGAAGCATGACCGCAGCGTAGCGCGCCGCCTCGCCCCGTCAAAGTGCGAAGACCCGTTCCTGCCCGTGCCGCGCGCCGCCGTCCGACCTCTCACGGCCAACGCATGGCCCGCTCTTTTTGCCGCTTTGCGCGCCGGAAGCTTTCCGTTAAAACCCCGCCGCATGTTCACGTTGCTCAAAACCGACACCGCCACGCGCGCGCGCCTGGGCCGCTTGCTCACGCCGCATGGTGCGGTGGAGACGCCCGCCTACATGCCCGTGGGCACGCAGGGCAGCGTCAAGGCGCTCGACCCGCGCGAGCTGCGCGAGATGGGCACGCAGATCATTCTGGGCAACACCTACCATCTGAACATCCGCCCCGGCATGGACATCATCCGCGCCGCCGGCGGCCTGCACCGGTTCATGAACTGGCCCCTGCCCATTCTGACTGACAGCGGCGGTTTCCAGGTCTTCAGCCTCGCCAAAATCCGAAAAATCCTCCCCCACGGCGTCGAGTTCCGCTCCCACCTGGACGGCTCGCGCCTGTTCCTCGGCCCCAAAGAAGCCATGGCCATTCAACGCGACCTCGGCTCGGACATCGCCATGACCTTTGACGAATGTCCGCCCTACGACGCGCCGCCCCGCGAGCAGCGCCTGGCCGTCGAGCGCACGATCCGCTGGGCGCGCGAGTGCCGCGAACAACCCCGCGCGCCGGGTCAGCAGGTCTTCGGCATCGTTCAGGGCGGTTGCAACCCGGCGCTGCGCGAGGAATGCGCCAAAGCCATCGTCGCGCTGGACTTCGACGGTTACGCCATCGGCGGCGTGAGCGTGGGCGAACCCGAACCGGACATGATGCGCGCGGTGGAGTGGACCGAACCGCATCTGCCCGCCGGCAAGCCGCGCTACGCGATGGGCCTGGGCACACCGGCGCAGATGGTCGAACTGGTTGCGCGCGGCGTGGACCTGTTCGATTGCGTGCTGCCCACGCGCGTGGCCCGCAACGGCACCGCCTACACCCGGCGCGGCGCGATTCAAATCAAGGGTGCCGCTTACAAGGCCGACTTCCGGCCCATCGAAGAAGGATGCGATTGCTTCGCCTGCCGCCACTTCACGCGCGCCTACCTGCGACATCTGTTCAACGTCAACGAAATCCTCGGCCTGCGCATGCTCAGCGTCCACAACACGCACCTGTATCTGAAGCTCATGGCCGACGTGCGCGCGGCCATCGCCCAAGGCCGCTTCGAGGAGTTCCGACGCGAATTCGTCGCCCATTACGTCCCCNCGCGCCGGATTCTCTCGGCGCGCGCAGCGGCGTTGCTGGAACGCTGAGCGCCGTCTTCAACCCGCCGGCCGGGCAACTCGACCAACGCCGCCCGCAGCAATTTCTAATGGCCGCGCCGCAGCCGGTGTTTAGGATGAACCCATGACACGCGACCAGGCGATGGCTCTGCTCCGGGAATTCACGCAATCCGAATCGCTCCTCAAACATGCCTTCGCGGTGGAAGCCGCCATGCGCCACTACGCCGCGCGCTTCGGCGAAAACGTCGAGCTCTGGGGCGTCACCGGCCTCATTCACGATTTCGATTACGAGCGCTGGCCCAATCCGCCGCAACACACCCGCGAGGGTGCGCGCATCCTCCGCGAGCGCGGTGTGCACGAGGAGATCATCGGCGCGATCCTCTCCCACGCCGAATGGAATCACGCCGAATACCCGCTCGACCGTCCGCTGCGCAAAACCCTCTACGCCGTGGACGAACTCTGCGGCTTCATCACCGCCGTCGCCTTGGTGCGCCCGGACAAACTCGCGGGCATGACGCCCTCCAGCGTGCGCAAAAAAATGAAACAGAAATCCTTCGCCGCCGCCGTGAGCCGCGAGGACATCGAAAAGGGCGCGGCGCTCCTGGGCCTGCCGCTCGATGAACACATCGCCAACGTCATCGCCGCCATGCAATCCGTCGCGGGCGACCTCGGCCTGGCTGGAAGCGCCCCGACGCCCGCCTGAGCCCGTCGGGTTTCCGCCGCGCAGCGCCGGAGAGTTGGATCGAAGACGAAGTCGGACCACGAACCATGAGCCATGCAGCGCGCGAAGTCCGGGTCGGCTGTTCCGGCTGGTATTACTGGCACTGGCGCGGCGTGGTCTATCCCGAAGAGCTGCCCACGCGGCAGTGGTTTGAGCATTACCAGCGCGCCTTCGACACGGTCGAACTCAACGCGCCCTTCTACCACTGGCCGCGTCCGGCGACCGTGCAAAACTGGGCGCGCGCCGCAACGCCCGGCTTCCGTTACAGCATCAAGGTCAACCAAACGATCACGCACCTGAAACGCTTTCGCGGCACGCGCCAGCTCGTGCGCGATTTCTACGAACTGGCCGCGCCGCTGGGCGAGCACATGGGCTGTTTCCTGTTCCAGTTGCCGCCGAGCTTTCACTACACCGCCGCGCGCCTGCGCGCGATCCTCGGCCAGCTCGACCCGCGTCACCGCAACGCCGTCGAATTCCGCCACGCCAGTTGGTGGAACGACACCGCCTTCGACGCCTTCCGCGAGGCGGGCGCGATCTTTGTCTCGGTCAGCGCGCCCCGGTTGCCGGATGATTTGGTGCGCACCGGCGATGCGGTGTATGTGCGTTTCCACGGAGCGAGCCGCTGGTATGCGCATGATTACTCGGCAGCGGAACTCAGGGCTTGGGCGGACAAAATCCGCTCCAGCGGCGCGCGCGAGGTCTGGGCCTACTTCAACAACGACCGCGAAGGTTGCGCCTTCCGCAACGCGCAGGCGCTCCGCCGTTTGCTGAGCCGACCTGGCAGGCGGGCCGAGTGAGCACCCTCCGCCCGATACGTTCGATCCGCCCGACCCGCTGGGCCGCCGGCCCCCGCCCGCTCAGGAGAATTTTTTCAGCCACCCCAGCAGCCGCTGTTTGACCACGCTCCGGTGCGGCGACGCCGCCGCATCGCGCGCCAGTCGCTCGCGGTTCGCCACGAACCAGTCGTAGCTCTCGCGGAACATCTCGTCGTTCGAGTAGCGCGGTTTCCACCCCAGCGCCAGCAGCGACGACACGTCGAAGTAAAACGCCTTGTGGTAGGTGAGATAATGCCACGGCGCCAGCGGGCTGAGCCGCAACCAGTCCAGCAGGCGCAGCGCCGCGATCGTCGGCCCGGCGGGCAGCCCCACCACCCGCGAGCGCGAGCGCGCGTGCGCAATCACCCCCTCCAACGCCTCCCGCAGCGTGCCGAACCGATCCGTGCCCACGTTGTAAATGCCCGGCCGCCCCGCATCCATCGCCAGCAGGTAGGCGTCCATCAAATCGTGCGCGTGGACGAATTGAAACAACTGGTTGCCGTCGCCGATGACGTAAATGCGCCGGTGCTCGGCGATCCACTCGAACAAAATCTGAAAAATGCCCAGCCGTCCTTCGCCCAGAATCGTGCGCGGACGGATCACAATCAGCGGCAAACCAGCGCGGGCGCACACTTCGCGCACCGCCAGTTCGCCGGCCAGCTTCGCGCGACCGTAGGGTTCGACCGGACGCGGCGGCGTGTCCCCGGTGATGGGACACCGATCCGGCGCGCCAAACACCGCGCTGGAGCTCATGTGAATGAACGTGCGGACGCCCGCGCGTGCCGCCGCTTCGGCCGCAATGCGCGCGCCCTCCACGTTCACCGACCAGAACTCGCGTGTCGCCTTGGTCAACGGCACCAGCGCCACGTTGTGATGCACCACGTCCACGCCCGCCATCGCGCGCGCCACACCCGCCGCGTCGCGAATGTCGCACCGCACAAATTCGATGCCCGGCGGGCGCGTCGGGTCATCCCACACGTCGAGGATGCGCACCGATTCGCCCCGCGCGTGCAACCGCCGCGCGATGAGATTGCCCAGAAACCCCGAACCGCCCGTGACCAGATGTTTCATGTCCAACGACCTCCACCCGCGCCACCACTCAAAGCCCAAAGCCGGGCTTCCGGATTCGATGTTCGCTGTCGAATGTTCGTTGTTCGATGTTCGCTGTTGAATGTTCGATGTTTCGCGGCGTGCCCGGTTGCACTCCCTCTCCCAGCAGGAGAGGGCCTGTGTGGGGGAGAACGCCTCGTACGCAGTAAGGTGGGCCAAGGTTTCGCGGCGCGCTCACCCTCACTTCGCCCTCCCCCTCGAGGAGGAGGGCCTTGCCCAAGCCGCACAGGCGCAACGCGATGCTCACCGACTCGCGCACGACTCCGTTCAAAGTTCAACGTTCAACGTTCAAAGTTCGGCATTTGTGTGCTGGTGTCGCCGCTTTGGATTTGGCGACCAGCAGGCGGCGAATCAGCAAGCTGGAAACCTGCGCTACGCCTTCGCGTCACAATTTGCAATTTCCGATTTGCAATTCGCAATTTTCCCCACGCTCCACGCCCTTTGCCAATCCTGTCTCTTATACACATCTG
>JAOAIM010000159.1 GCA_026414705.1 Verrucomicrobiia bacterium
CTTTTCGATCCGCCGACTGCCAGTCGGCGACACCGCAGATTTCCAATCTGCGCTACGCTCCGACGCTCTCTCGCCCCTTTCGATGTTCAGTGTTCGTTGTTCGATGTTCACCCTCGCCCACGCGTCGCCTTGGCCCGTGGTCCCGAACGACGCGGGTTCTTTGCCGCGGCGCTTGCTTGCATCCTTGCCAAGCGGCGATGCGCCTTGCGTAATGCCCGCCGTGTTGCTCAACGCCCGACTCAAAGCCGGTTGTTTGGTGCTCGAAGGCCTGAACGCCTTCGCCACGACCCTTTACTTTTACTACCTGTATTTTTTCATGCACCAGCGGTTCGGCTTCGACAACAAGGCCAACCTGCTGCTGGCGGCGGCGAGCGGGTTCGTCTATGCGGTCGCGGTGCTTCTGGGTGGCAAATTCGCCCAACGCGCCGGCTATTTCACGGCGCTCAAACTCGGCACGGCCATCATGATCGCCGCGCTGGCCGTGGGCGCGCAGGTGCAGTCGCCGACCGGGCACGTGCTCATCATGATGGTGACGACCGTGGGCATGTGCTTCACCTGGCCGGCGCTGGAGGCGCTGGTCAGCGAGGGCGAATCGCCGGTCAGGCTCGCCCGCTGGGTCGGTTGCTACAACGTCGTGTGGGCGGGCTCCAGTGCGCTGGCTTACTTTTGCGGCGGGGCTGTGATCGAGGCCGCGGGGCCGCGCAGCCTGTTTTTTGCGCCCATCGGTATTTTCATCGCGCAACTGGCGCTGTTGTTCTGGATGGAATCGCGGGCGCGCCGCAGGGGCGCGGTCAATCCGTCCTCACCGGTGGTCGCGCCCGAAGAAGTCCCGCCCTTGAACCCGCGGCCTGTGGCGCGGGCGCGGACGTTTCTGCGCATGGCGTGGTTTGCCAACCCGTTCGCTTACATCGCGATCAACACGCTCATCGCCGTGATGCCGGGCTTGGCGACGCGCCTGGGTCTGAGCACGGCGGAAGCGGGATTGTATGGGTCGCTGTGGTGTTTTGCGCGGTTGGGCGCGTTTTTCGGGCTGTGGTTCTGGCCGGGTTGGCATTACCGGTTGCGCTGGCTGTTGGCGGCCTATGCCGTGATGGTCGGGACGTTTGCGGCCATTCTGATCGTTTCCACGCTGCCGGTGTGGTTGCTGGCGCAAGTGCTTTTTGGCGCGGCGCTGGGCCTGATCTACTACTCGTCACTTTTCTACTCGATGGACGTGGGCGAAACCAAGGGCGAGCACGGCGGGATTCACGAAGCGGCAATCGGCCTGGGCAACTGTGTCGGGCCGGCCGTGGGCGCGGCGGCGTTGCACGTGATGCCGCACGCACCCCAGAGCGGTCCGATGGCCGTGTCGCTGTTGCTGCTTGCCGGGCTGGGCGGCCTGATCGGGCTGGCGCGAAACCTTGGCGTGCGGGAGTCCGGCCGCCAGTGAACGAGCGCTTGCCACGCCCGGCAGCTTCCCGCTGACCTTGAGCCTCTGCCAGCAAGTCAGAAGGAATGCGGGGGCGGGGCCGCTGGCTGGCATCGCGCGGGGGATTTTTTTACGCCGAAAACGTGCCGCTCGCGGCGGCAGCACGAGCAGCACGCTCCGCGCAACATCCAACAAGGAACATTCGACATCACACATCGAAGGATCGGTGGGGCCGACGGCGGCCGGGGAAATTGGAAATTGCAACCGGGAGTTTGCCACTTGGATTGGAAGGCGCAGCGCGGCCGTGCCGCGTGCGCACCCCACGCCCAACGCCCCTCACGCTCCGACACTCCGACGCCTCGCCCGTGGGCGGACGGGCACGCGGCTTGCCCGCGCGGCGGTTCAATCGCAAGCTGAGGGCGCACATGACAGATTTGTTGAAAAAAATCGGCGCCGACGCCGAGGCGCGTCTGGCGCTGCCGGCGGGTCGCACGGTTGAGCAGGAGAAGTCGCGTTTCCGCTCGTTTTTGCGCCTGGAAACGCACCGGCTCAAGCTGGCGCATCGCGCCGGCGCGGGCGGGCTGGACATCTGCCGGGCGCGCGCGGCGGTGATTGATCATTTGATTCGCGCGCTGTGGAACGCGACGTTCAACACGCTCTCCGCGCAGGCGCGCAAGGAGTTTCCCCCGATCGCGCTGCTGGCGCTGGGCGGTTACGGGCGCGCCGAGCTGAATCCGCACAGCGACATTGACCTGATGTTTCTGCACGAGGGTCAGGTGGCGCAACAGACGCGCCCGTTGCCGGTGTTGGAGCGGATGATGGACGGGGTGTGGTTGCCGCTGTTCGACCTGGGCCTCAAGCCGGGCCATTCGGTGCGGACGATTGCCGAGTGCCTGGAAATGGCCAACGACCCGAACGAGCCGCGCAGCATGGAGATCAAAACCTCGCTGCTGGAAGCGCGGCTGCTGGCGGGGGATGAAAAACTTTTCGCGCGGTTTCAGAAGGCGTTTCTGGCGCGGTGCGTCAAGGGGCATGAGTCCGAATACATCGAGGCGCGGCTGCGGGATCAGGCGGCGCGCCGCGAACGGTTCGGCAACTCGGCGACGATGCAGGAGCCAAATCTCAAGAACGGCTGCGGCGGGCTGCGCGATTTTCAGAACCTGCTCTGGATGGCGTATTTCAAGTGTCGCGTGCGGACGTTGCGCGAGTTGCAGCCGTTGGGGGTGCTGACGGTCGGGGAGCAACGCCAACTGGAGGCGGCCTACGATTTCCTGCTGCGCGTGCGCACGGAGCTGCATTACCACACCAACCGCGCCGCCGACGTGCTCACGCGGCATCTGCAACCCACGGTCGCGCACAATCTCGGTTACACGGATCGTTCGCCGGGCCGCCGCATCGAGCGGTTCATGCGCGAGGTGTATCTGCACATGCGCAACGTGTTTCTGATCACCCGGACGCTCGAGCAGCGGCTGGCGCTGTTGCCCCGGGAAAACAGGCGCCTCTCGCTGCGCGGCCTGCTGCCCAAACACCGTCGCGCCGCGCCCGAACCGGTGGACGGACTCCGGTTTGTGGACGGGGAAATTCACGCGGCGTCGCCGCGCATCTTCCGCGACCAGCCGCGCCGGCTGATGCGCGTGTTTCTGCACGCGCAACAGCGCGGGTTGCGGTTGCATCCGGACCTGGCGCAATTGATCCGCAACCAGCTCGGGCTGGTGGACCGGGAGTTTCTGCACGACGAGCACGTGGCCGAGACGTTTCTGGCAATTTTGAACCAGCGCGGCAACGTCGCGCCGGTGCTCCGCGCGATGCACGAGGTGGACCTGCTGGGCAAATACCTTCCGGAGTTCGGCCGGCTCACCTGCCTGGTGCAGCATGAATTTTATCACCAATACACCGCCGACGAGCACACGCTGGTCTGCCTGGAGCAACTGGACCGGGTTTGGGAGGCGCGCGCCGAGCCGCACCGGTTTTACACCCCGCTGCTCCAGAGCCTGGAGCGTCCGTTTCTGTTGTATCTGGCGTTGTTGTTGCATGACACCGGCAAGGCCGCCGGGCGCGGCGACCATTCGCGTCTGGGCGCGCGGGTGGCGCGGCGCGTGGCGCGGCGGCTGGGACTGGACCGCGCGGCCGTCGAGACGCTCGAAACGCTCATTCGGGAGCACCTGCTCATGGCCAACGTCTCGCAGCGGCGCGACCTGGATGATCCGGGCGTGATCCGGCACTTCGCCGCGCAGGTGCGCACGCCGGAAATGCTCACGCTGCTGACCTTGCACACGTTCGTGGACGCGCAAGCGACCAGCGACCGGCTCTGGAACGGGTTCAAGGACGCGCTGCTCCGGGAACTGTACACGCGCACGCTGCCGTTGCTGACCGGCGGCACGGAGTATCGCCGCGCCGAGGAACAACAACGCGAGGCGTTGCTGCAGGAGGTGCGACGTCGCGCCGGCAAACATCTCCCTGACGACGAACTGCACGCGCACTTTGCGACGCTGCCGGCGCGCTACTACCAGATTCACGCGGCGGCGGAGGTTCTCGAGGACCTCGAAGTGGTGCACGAGTTTCTTCAGGTGCAACGGGACGGAGAAGGCATCGCGCCGTTGCGTCCGGTCGTGCGCTGGCGGCACGACCCGGATCGCGGATGCAGTGTGGTGAAGGTGTGCACGTGGGATCGGGCCGGGCTGTTCAGCCACATCGCGGGCTCGCTCAGCGCGGCCGGGTTGACGATTCTGAGCGCGCGCATTTTCACGCGCAGTGACGACATTGCGCTGGACACCTTTGACGTGGCGGACGCGCGCACGGGCCACCTGGCCGAACCGGAACAACGCCAGAAGTTCGAGCGTCTGTTGGAACAGTTGCTCACCGGTCAGAGCGTGGACCTGCGAGCGTTGATTGCGCGCCAGCAGACGTTGCGCCCGCTCTACCAGGCCTACACCGGCGAGCGGATTCCCACGCAAATCCGCTTCGACAACGAGCTGTCCGAAACGCGGACGGTCATCGAAATCGAGACCGAGGACCGCATCGGGCTGTTGTATGCGCTGGCGCAGACATTGACCGCGCTGCGGGTGGACATCTCGACGGCGCGCATCTGCACCGAGCGCGGCGCGGCGATGGACAGCTTTTACGTGCAGGAATTTGGCGGCGGCAAGGTCACCGCGCCCGAACGCCAGCGCGAAATTGAGTCGGCGCTGCGGCGGGCGATTGAGGCGCTGGATGCGGCGGCAAAGGGTTGAGCCGTCGGCGGCGGACCGCGCGCGGTCGGGCGAAAAGCGCGGAGCGGCTTCGGGCATCGGCCCGTCCTGTGATTCAGTAATTTCCGAGGTTGCCGGGCGGGGCGGTTTGGGGCAGAGAAAACGGGCGAAGAAGATTGACCCTTGAGGGGATGCGGGGTTATCTGGCGGCAATGCGCTGTGCGGGCGCAGCGAACCTGGCGGGAAGCCGGCGGTCCGGGGCGGCGCAACCCCCGATGGTGTTCCGCGCAAGGGATTTGAGTGGGCGCAAAGGGAGGCCCGTTGGCATCGCGCTCAGGGGTGGCGCACGATGAAAACGATTTTGGTGCTGAGTCCGGATGCGGGTTTTGCGGAGGCGGTTCGCAAGGCGGTGGACGCCAAAGCGTGGCGGGTGGTGCACCGTGTTCAGCCACAAGAGGCCGAACCGTTGCTGGTGCATGCGCTGGCGCAGGTGTGCGTGGTGGACACCGACCTGTCGGGCGTCGAAGGGGTCTGGGTGCTCGAAAAACTTCAGCGGTATCAGCCGCGCTGTCCGATCCTCATCTATACCGACGCGCGGCAACCGGCCTGGGAGGAGGAGGCGTATCGCAAGGGCGCCAGCCACGTGTTGGCCAAGCCGCTCCAGCCCAAAATTCTCAACCTGCTGCTCGACCGGTTGCTCGGCGGAACGCGCCCGCTGACCGATGAGGCGCGGACGCCCTCGGCGCCGGCGACCGCGCCGCCCATTGCCGGCTCCGACACGACGCGTTTCTTCCCGGCGCAAACCCAGCCCGGTCCCCTGCCGGCGACCGAACTGCTGCGCGACTTCTCGGCGATTCTCACCCATTCGCTCGATGCCCAGGCCTTGTTGCGACAATTCCTGCTGTTGCTGCGGCGGCTGGTGTCCCTGAATCGCGCCGTGATCTTTTTGCGCTCACCGGAGTCCGCGCTCAGGTCGGTCAGCGCCGGGGATGAAGACCGCCGACTGCGGGCGGCGGCGTCGCTGGGCCTGGGCGGCAGTCTGCTGGAGAACATCGAGCTGTCGCTCGACAGCGGCATCGGCGGGCAGATGCGGCGGTTGGGCCGGATCCTGCGGCGCACGAGCGAGGAGGCGCGCAACGACCTGGAAACGCAAAAGGAATTTGAGCTGCTCGGCGCGCAGGTGGCCGTGCCGGTTCTGGATCGTGAAAGCCTCATCGGCGTGGCGGTGTTTGACAGCCGCGTGACCGGCGAACCGCTGGTGAACGCGGAGTTGGAACTGATTTTCCACCTGCTCGAACAGGTGGGGCTGGCGCTGCGCAACATCTGGCTGCACGAGCAACTGGCGGCCAACAACGAGACCATGAGCGGCGTGTTGCGCGAGTTGAGCCACGGCTGCGTCGTGGTGAGCCGCGACCTCAAGGTGCTCCACGCCAACAAAATGGCGCGCAAATACTTCGCTCCCGGCACGCGCGCGGGCGAGCTGGAGTTCGCCGACCTGCCGCAACCGCTCGCCACCAAGATTTATCAGGTCGTGCGTTCCGGCGCGGCGCTCGAACCCTTCCGCTACGAGCCGCCGGACTCGCCCCCGACCGTTTACCAGGTCAGCATCGTGCCGTTTGGGCCGGCGAAAAACACCCCGCCCGTACCGGTGCTCATGCTGGTGGAAGACCGCACCCAGGCCGAACATCTGCGACGACTCGAAATCGAGTCGGCCAATCTGCGGCTGCTCAAGACGATGGCCGACCGGCTCGCGCACGAGGTGGGCAATGCGATGGTGCCGCTCTCCACGCACCAGCAGTTGCTCGCCGAGAAGTATCGCGACCCGGAGTTCCGCGCCTCGCTCAGCCACGCGATGGAAGACAGCGTCAAGCGCGTCATGCGGCTGATCAACCAGATGCGGTTTCTGGCGCGCGACGCGGTGGCCTCGCGCGAATCCTTCCCCCTGGGCCCGCTCATCGAGGAGGCGTTCCAGGAGGCGCGCAAGCACCAGCACGTCACCGGCGGACAGTTGCAGTGCGAAGCGCCCGCCGAAGCGGTGCTGGTGACCGGTGACCGTGCCGCGCTCAAATACGCGCTGACCGAGGTGCTGATCAACGCGCTGCAGGCGAATCCGAACGATCCGAAAATTGGGGTGCGCATTCAGACCGCTCCCTCGGCCGAGGGCAACGGCCTGCGCATTGAAGTTCAGGACAACGGCGAAGGATTCTCGCCGGAGGCGCTCAAGCGCGCGTCGGACCCGTTCTTCACGACGCGCAACGTGGGTTTGGGACTGGGCCTGGCCGTGACGCGCAAGATCGTTGAGACGCACCACGGCAAGCTCGAAATCGTCCCGCCCCAGACCGGTCGCGCCGGGATTGTGCGGATCGTCCTGCCCGCCGAGTCGGCAAAGGCGTCGCTATCCTGAATCACATCGGCGGACGGGCCGTTGAGTCGCAAGCGGCGTCACCAGCCGGCTGTCGTGCCGTAACCGCGCGGGTCGGCGGCGCCGACAAACCCGCTGCCGTCCGGTGTGCGCGCGACGATTTGCGACACGGCGAGTTTCTCCTGAACCACCACGCGATGGCCGCGTTGCTCCAGCGCGTTGCGCAAATCCGCCGGCAACGTCTGCTCCACCACCAGTTCATCGGGCAACCATTGGTGATGAATGCGCGGCGCGGCCACGGCCTGCGCGGGTGACTGACCGAGGTCCAACATCGCAATCAGTTCAAGCAGCACGGTGCTGATGATGCGCGGCCCCCCGGCTGCGCCCAGCGCAAGGATTGGTTCGCCGTCGCGGAGCACGAGGGTGGGCGTCATGCTCGAAAGCGGGCGTTTGCCGGGCGCCACGGCGTTGGCTTCCGCGCCAACCAGTCCGAAAGCGTTGGGCACGCCGGGTTGGATGGCGAAGTCGTCCATTTCGTTGTTCAGGATCACGCCGGTGCCGGGGATGACGACCTTCGAGCCGAAGGTGGTGTTGATCGTGGCGGTGCAGGCGACCCAGTTGCCGTTGGCGTCGGCCACCGAGAAGTGCGTGGTGTGACGCGGGAACACGTCGCGCTGCCAATCGGGCGGTTGACCGTGGCGGGGCACGGGCGTGGCGCGGTGCAGATCAATTTGTCCGGCGAGCGACCGCGCGTAGGCCTTTGCGATCAGGCCGCGCGGCACGCGGGCAAACGCCGGATCGCCCAGCCACCAGGCGCGGTCGGCAAATGCGCGCTTCATCGTCTCGGCGATCAGGTGCAGCCGCGTTGCCTCGTCAAGCGCGTTCAGATCGAATGACTCGAGCATGTTCAACATCTGCGCCAGGTGCACGCCGCCCGAACTGGGGGGCGGGAAGGTGACAATGGTGTGGCCGCGATAGGTGGTTTGGATCGGCCGGCGGCGCACGATGCGGTAGTCGGCGAAATCCCGGGCCCTCAGGATGCCGCCGTGTTCTCGCATCCACCGCTCCGCCGCCCGGGCGAAGGGGCCGCGATAAAACCAATCCGCGCCGGCTGCGGCGATGGCGCGATAGGTGGCCGCCAGATCGGGTTGGCGGAGGCAATCGCCCGCGCGCAACGGCTCGTCGTTCTGGAAAAAGATCGCGCGCGAGCCGTCAAAGCGCGCCAGCTCATCGGCCACGGCTTTGACGCGGGCGGCGTAGTCGGCGTTGACGATGAAGCCCGTTTCAGCAAGTTCCGCAGCGGGGAGGATGAGCTGTTTGAGTTTTCTGCGCCCGTATCTTCTGAGCGCGTCATCGAACGCAGCCAGTTGCCCGGGCACGGCGACAGCCAGCGGCCCGGTCTGGCTCAGGCGCGTGTCGGCGCGTCCCTCGCGCACGAACAGCTCGCGCGTGGCGGCGGCGGGGGCGGTTTCGCGTCCGTCAATGGCGACGAATTTTCCGTTGGCCAGCCGGATGAGCAGGAAGCAACCGCCGCCGATGCCGGAGTTGTATCCATCCACCACGCCGAGGGTCAGGCCGACGGCGACGGCGGCGTCAATCGCATTGCCGCCGGATTTGAGGACGTTGAGTCCGGCCTGCGTGGCCAACGGATGCCCCGAGGCGACCATGCCGCGGCGCGGGAGGTCGCTTTCGGCGCGCAGCAGCGGCGCGCCGGCCAACGCGAGCGCGACGGCGACAAGGCCACATGGCAGGCAAAGCAGCGAGCGAGATTCCATTGTCACAATTGTGTTGGAAGACGACCTTACGCTGCGAGGAGCAAGCCGACTACTCCAATCAAACTGATCCGGTTGCGAAGGAATGAACGGTTCGATAGATTGGGGCAATGAC
>JAOAIM010000160.1 GCA_026414705.1 Verrucomicrobiia bacterium
GGGTGAGGGAGAATGCTCCGTGCTGATTCGCTTCTTCAATTCCTCGCGGCGCGTCACCCTCACCCTGGCCCTCTCCCTCAAGGGAGAGCGAACAGCCGGGCGGGCGAGGATTGATTTGCCAGGGTTCGCGCCGGGCCGCCGACGGCCGCACGCGCCGCTGCTTGCTTGAGGGCAAAAGGCGGGTCAAGGACGCGACGGCTGTCAGCGAGCTTGGGCAAGGTTGTAAGGGTCGCGCGTTCATTCCGGTCCGATGTAGCGAAGCATTTGAATGCGCCGGTTGTAGGCGTCGGCGATGAAAATCTCGTCGTTGCGGCTGATGGCGATGCCGTTGGGCAACCAAAATTCGCCCGGCCCGGCACCCGGTTCGCCCAGGTTCAGCAACAGGCGGCCCTCGGGATCAAAAATTTGGAGGGTGTCAAAGAGCGCATCCACGACGTAGATGCGCCCGCGGCGGTCCACAGCCACGCCCTTGGGTCGGCCGAAATGGCCGGGGCTGTCGCCGAGTTTGCCCAGTTGTGAGAGGAAACGGCCATCGGCATCGAACACCTGCACGCGGGCGTTCATGGAATCGGTGACGTAGAGGCGACCTTGGGGGTCGGTGGCCAGGTGGGTGGGGAAATTGAACTCGCCGGGGCCGGTGCCGCGCTGACCGAAAGCGCCGCGGAATTCGCCGCGCAGGTTGAAGGCCAGCACGGAGTGTTGGGCGGCGTCGGCCACCCAGAGCCGGTCGCCGGCCAGCGCCAGGCCGCTGGGCCGTTGAAGACGATTGGTGAGTTGAAACTGGAGCTGGCCCTTCAGATCGAAGGCCAGCACGCTGCCGCGCGCTGAATCGGCAACGAAAATGGTCTGGCCGCGTTTGGCGACGGCGACGGGGGAGGCGAAGAGTATGGCGGCGCGGCCGCGTCCGCCGCGATGTTCGAGGGCGCTCCAGCGCAGCCAGCGGTTGGCGGCGCGGTCGAGGAAACAAACCGCGTTGGCGCCGGTGTCGGTCACGCAAAGGTTGTCCTGTTCATCGAGGGCCAGCGCAAAGGGCTTGAGGAGCGGTTCGTTGCCCTTTTGGGCGCCGGTGAGCCAGTTGGAGAAGCGGCGCAGGCCGGAGAGCTTCACGCCAAAATCGGTCGGCTGCGCGAAGGCGCGCACGAAGGCCAGGCGCGGAGTTTCGGGTGGAGCCGGCCAGACGCGCGCGGGCTCGGCGTCGGGACGGGGCGCGCGGCTGCCGCTGGCATCGGCGCCGAGCGGCAGACCGAATGCGGCAGCGAGAGCCAGCGGCAGGATCGGGCAGGGGGACGAACCGGCACGCAGCGCACGTTTCCAACCGGGTGCTTCGCCGACATCCGAGCGGCGCGGGCGCGAAAGCCGCGACACGTCGCCGCGCTCCAAAACGCTGTCGCGCTGCGCCGTGGCAGGCTGTGCTGTTCCCTCTCCCTTGAGGGAGAGGGTCAGGGTGAGGGTGAAGCACCGCGAGGAATTGGAGCAGCGCGTCAGGCCGGGGTGTTCTCCCTCACCCCAACCCTCTCCCGCTGGGAGAGGGGGCGGGCTGCGCCGCCGGCTTGCAAACCCGAACGACCGCCGCTGCGCTTTGGCGGGCTGTGCTGTTCCCTCTCCCTTGAGGAAGAGGGCCAGGGTGAGGGTGAAGCGCCGCGAGACAAGAGGCTGGCTCGCAGTTCTGGCGCGTCCTCCCTCACCCCCACCCTCTGCCGCTGGGAGAGGGGGCAGCCAGCGCCGATGGCTCGCAAGTCCGAAGCTCCCCAACTACCGGACAAGCCCATCGGCAATTTCGCCCGCTCGACGAATCAGTTTTCCCCCACAGCCATGAGTTGGAAATGTTTGCTCCTCGCCGCCGCCGCCGTCGTGTCGCTGCTGACGCCATGTCTGCTGCGCGCCGACACCATCCTGAACTCGCCCCACGACCTTTCGGCGGTGAGCACCGCCAACATCCGCTCGGCCACTGAGAGCGAGGTGTGCCTGTTCTGCCACACGCCGCATCGCGCCAACGAAGTCCCGCTCTGGAATCACCGGCTTTCCTCGGCCACCTACATCCCCTACCAGAGCACGACGGTCCGGGCCACGATCGGCCAGCCCAGCGGCGCGTCCAAACTCTGTCTCAGTTGCCACGACGGCACCGTCGCCCTGGGCATGGTCGCCAGCCGGCCCCTGCCCATTCCGATGCGCGGCGGCGTCACCACTCTGCCCGCCGGCCGCAGCAACCTTGGCACCGACCTCTCCGACGATCACCCCGTCTCGTTCACCTACGACTCCGCGCTGGCGGCCGCCAACGGCCAGTTGCGCGACCCGGCGGCCCTCGACCCGCGCATCCGCTTGAGCGATGGCAACCAGTTGCAATGCACCGCCTGCCACGATCCCCACGACAATCGCTTCGGCAAATTCCTCGTCATGGACAACACCGCCTCGGCGCTCTGCGTCGCCTGCCACGACATGCGCTACTGGACCGATTCGGCGCATCGCAACTCGAACAAGTCCTGGAACGGCGCGGGCCTTGATCCATGGCCGCACACTGACCGCAACACCGTCGCCGCCAACGCCTGTCAGAACTGCCACACCGCCCATCACGCCGGCACGCATCAGCGCCTGCTCGTTCATCCCGTCGAAGAACAAAACTGCTTTGCCTGCCACAACGGCAACGTCGCCGCCAAAAACCTCGCCGCCGAATTCGACAAGCCCAGCGTTCATCCGATCCTGGCCACCATCAACGTGCACGACCCGGCCGAAGACCCCGTCAACCCGCCCCGGCACGTCGAGTGCGCCGACTGCCACAACCCGCACGCCTCTCGCGCGGGCAGCGCTCCCGCCCCCCACGCCGGCGGCCCCATCGCCGGCACACTCGGCATCAACAGCGCCGGCCTGCTCGTCAATCCCATCACCCGCGAATACGAACTCTGTTACCGTTGCCACGCCGACAGCGTCGCGCGCGGCCCCGCTCACGTGCCGCGTCAGTTCCCCGAAACCAACACGCGCCTGGAATTCAGCACGGCCAACGCCTCGTATCATCCGGTGGAAGCCGCCGGCAAAAACCCCAACGTGCCCAGCCTCATCGCGCCCCTCACCGCCGCGTCACTCATCAAGTGCACCGACTGCCACAACAACGATCAGGGCCCGGGCGCCGGCGGCAGCGGCCCCAACGGACCGCACGGCTCGATCTTCGCGCCGCTGTTGGAGCGCCAGTTGTTGCTCAACGATTTCAACGCGGAAAACCCGCTCGCTTACGCGCTCTGCTACAAGTGTCACAGCCGGTCGGTCGTCACCAGCGATCAGGAAACCAGTTGGAAATATCACAAACTCCACGTGGTGGACCACCAGACCGCCTGCACGACCTGCCACGACCCGCACGGCGTGCAGGGCAAAACCCACCTGATCAATTTCAACACCCTCTACGTCACGCCCTCCTCCAACGGGCGGCTGGAGTTCGTGGACCAGGGCGTCAACCGCGGCAACTGCTCCCTCACCTGCCATGGCAAGGACCACAACGCGCTTTCCTACTGACGCGCAACGACACCCGCCGCCCGGGGGCTTTACCGGAGTTGCCTTCCGGTTACCGCCAAAAAAAGTCAACTTTTCGGCAAATCCAGCGTAGTGATTTCCGAGGCCTTTGTTAGCGTTTGGGCGAAGTTTGTGGAAGCCGTTGGCAAAAACCGCAAATCGAAGTAAACACCAAAAAGTGCCGGAAATGAAAAAACTACTCGCAGCCGCCATGGCCCTGGGGTTCGCCGCCGCGCTGAGCGCCTCGGCCGCCGACGCCAAGGAAAACTGGGAAAAACACTGCGCCAAGTGCCACGGCGCCGATGGCAAAGGGCAGACCAAGATGGGCCAGAAACTCGGCGTCAAAGACTACACCGATCCGAAGGTGCAGGAGGGCTTCACCGACGAGCAGGCCTTCAAGGCGATCAAGGAAGGGCTCAAGGACAAGGAAGGCAAAACGCTCATGAAGGCCGCCGAGGGCCTCTCGGATGACGAAATCAAGGCGCTCGTCAAATTCGTGCGCGAGTTCAAAAAGTAACCGCCACTTTCAGGGAACCTCAGGGCCGCTGCGGCCCTGAGACGCAGACAGAAGCACGAGCTCCCCCGGCCGGCGGCCGATCGGCCGCCGGCCGGCCATGACAAGTCCATCGCAGCCTGCGACGCGGGCCGGCTGAGGACGTGAGCGGCACGGCAACGCCGCCCAGGACGGGCGGTGCGCGCCCGCTGGAACCGTATGACGCGCTGGAAAATGCCGCCGCAAATTTTTCGCCTGGTGTTGCTGACCCTGGCGATCATCGTCAGCTACATCATCGCCCGTTATCTGCTCACCCCCGCCTCCTTCGGCCAGTACGGTTTCTATCGCGCTGAAGCCCTCGCCGAAGCCGCCACACCCGAACCGGTCTTCGCCGGACGCAAGGCCTGCCTGGAATGTCACGAGGACATCCAGGAAAAACTCCTCAAGGGCGAGCACAAAACCATCGGCTGCGAATCCTGCCACGGCGTCGGACGCGAGCACGCGCAAAACCCGGACGTGAAGCTGGGCAAGATCGGCGACAGCGGCTGCCTGCGTTGCCACGAGGACAACGGCGCCCGCCCGGCCTGGATCAAGGTCATCGTCGTCAAAGACCATTACCGCGGTGACAAGTGCGCCGGCTGCCACGTGCCGCATCAACCCAACGAGGTGCCATGAAACACTCGGTCTCGCGCCGTCAGATGCTCGCCACGCTCGGCGGCCTGCTCGCCGGGCTGGCCTCGCTGGCTGCCGCCCGCACCGCACGCGGCGCGGTCAAAAAGGTCCTCGTCACCACCAAAGCCCCGCGCGGTTACGACCCCCATCAGCACAAGTGGCTGATGTGTTTCGACGTGGACAAATGCATCGGCTGCGGCCTGTGCGTGGACGCCTGCAAAACCGAAAACCACGTGCCCGCCGGGCCGATGTATTTCCGCACCTGGATTGAGCGTTACATCATCAAAAAGCCCGAACCCGGCAGCGGCAAAACGCGCGGCGAGGTGCTCGTGGACTCGCCCAACGGCGGGCGCGACGGTTTCCCGCCCACAACCGTGCCGCGCGAGGAGATTCTCAAGGCGTTCTTTGTGCCCAAGCTCTGCAACCTCTGCGAGGCCTCCCCCTGCACGCAGGTTTGCCCGGTCGGCGCCACCTTCGACGCGCCCGACGGCGCCGTGCTGGTGGACCCCAACTACTGCATCGGCTGCGGTTTCTGCATCCAGGCCTGCCCCTACGGCTGCCGGTTTTTGAACCCCGAAACGCGCGTCGCCGAAAAATGCACCCTCTGCTACCACCGCATCACGCGCGGCCTCAAACCGGCGTGCGTCGAAATCTGTCCCACCGAAGCGCGCATCTTCGGCGATCTCAAGCACCCGGTGGAAAACGACCCGATCCAGGCGTTCATTCAAAAGCACCGCGTGCACACGCTCAAACCGCATCTGGGCACCGAGCCGCGCGTGCTCTACGCCAACCTGGACAAGGAGGTGAGGTAGCATGAGCGCCGAGGCGACCAACGCCGTCAACGTTGTCATCGAAACCCTCCCGCGCTTCGAAGGGTTCGTCTATCCGAACGAGTCCGGCCCGCATCCGCTCTGGGGCTTCCTGATCGTGATCTATCCCTACATCACGGGCCTGGTCGCCGGCGCGTTCATCATGGCCTCGCTGGTGCGGGTGTTTCGCGTCAAAGCGCTCGAGCCTGTCTATCGGCTTTCGTTGCTGACGGCGCTGGCGTTTCTGCTCTGCGCGCCGTTGCCGTTGCTCTTTCACCTGGGCCATCCCGAACGCTCCTACCAGATCATGATCACGCCGCATCTGACCTCGCCGATGGCGATCTTCGGCTTCGTCTATGCCTGGTATCTGATGGCGGTGCTGCTGCTGGAGTTGTGGTTCGATTATCGGCAGGACTTCGTGGAATGGGCGCGCATCACGCCCGGCTGGCGCGGCATCATCTATCGCGCCTTCACGTTGGGCGTCACCGATACCAGCGAGAGAGCCGTCGCGCTCGACATGAAGATGAGCTGGATCATCTCCATCATCGGCATCCCGTCGGCCTTTTTGTTGCACGGTTACGTCGGGTTCATCTTCGGTTCGATCAAGGCCAATCCCTGGTGGGGCAACGTGCTGATGCCGATCATTTTCATTCTCTCGGCCATGGTCTCGGGCATCGCCCTGTGCGTGTTCAATTACATGGTGCTGAGCTGGGTGCGGCGGCGGGAACTGGACATGCGCTGCCTGGACGTGATGGGGATGTTCCTCTTTTACGCGCTGGTGGTGGACGCGGCGATCGAGGCCCTCGACTGGATTCACCGCGCCTACTCGGCGGTGGAGGGGTTTCACGTGATGGAATACATGGCGCGCGAACGGCTCTTTTACACGCTGAGCATCGGGCAACTGGCCGTGGGCACGGTTGTCCCCCTGCTGCTGCTGGGCGCGCTGCAAATTCTGCGCAAGCGCGTGCCCGAACTGTTCCGCAAGCGGATTTATTTCACCAGCGCCGTGCTCATTCTCATCGGCGTCTTCGCCATGCGCTGGAACGTGGTCATGGGCGGCCAATACTTCTCCAAGAGCCTGCGCGGCGTGATGAGCTACAAACTCGAATTCGCCGGTGTGGAGGGCTGGTTCATGGGCATGATCCTGCTCGCCCTGCCGTTTGTGATTTTGACCGTCCTGATCAAGCTCTTCCTGTCAGAACAACTGCCCACCAGCGGGCACGTGCCGCATCCGCCCACCGCACCGCTGGAAACCGGCGCGAGCGCGCCGCGCCCGGCCGGGGCATAACGCACCGGGTGATGGGGATGCTGGGGAAAACCAACACAACATTGTCGGCCCTGGCGGTTGGATTTCTGGGCCTCACTGTTGCGTTCCTTCAAAATCCGTGGGGACACCTTCCCCCGCGTCCGACCATCCCGCTGGTGGACACGAACGTCCTGGACACCGCGCCCGTGCGCCGCTCCTACGCCGACCTGCTCAAAGCGGGCGAGGACCTTTCGGATTTCGACTGCTACACCTGCCACGAAAAGGGCAAGCCGCCGCCCATCCGTTACGACGAAAATCACCGGATCATCCTGCCCAAAGAACACTCCAACATCGTGATGCAGCACGGCAGTCATGAGCGCAACAACCACTGCTTCAACTGCCACAACGAACTGAACCTGGAGCGGTTCCAAACCCGCGACGGACGCGAACTGCCCTTTGCGCAGAGCACCGAGCTGTGCGGCAGTTGCCACGGGCCGACCTACCGCGACTGGGAGGCCGGCGTCCACGGACGCACCAGCGGCTTTTGGGATCGCACCCGTGGCCCAATCCGGCGCGAGGACTGCGTCAACTGTCATGATCCGCACGCGCCCGAATTCCCCGGACGCAAACCCGCCCCCGGTCCGCATCCGCTCCGGCCCGCGGCGTCGCACCTGGCGCATGCCATTGAACCGGCACATTCCGCCCCATGAACTCCGCCGCGACTCCAACCCCTGCCCAGGGCATGAACCGCCGCAGTTTCCTGCGCACCTCGGCGGTGTTGACCTCCGGCCTGGCCGCGCTGGCCGCCAGCCTCAAGCCCCTGCTCGAAATCGAAGACCTGCCCACGCTCGAGCAGTTCATGCAGAAGTATTACAAGGAGCTCACCCCGGCGGAGATGGAGAAAATCCTCAAGCGCATCGAGGACGAGGTCGAAAAGGAATACGGCCTGCGCCCGCACGTGCGCGACTACAAACCCTTGGACGGCGTCGAGTTCGTGTATTGCCTCAACCTCACCCGCTGCATCGGCTGCCGCAAATGCGTCCACGCCTGCGTGCAGGAAAACAACCTCTCGCGCAATCCCGAGATTCAATACATCCGCGTGCTGCGCCTGCCCCACGGCTCGCTCGACGTGGAAAAAGCCGAGCATTATTACGACGCCGAGCAGGTGCCGGAGAAGGGCTATTTCTACATGCCCGTGCAATGCCAGCAGTGCAAAAATCCGCCCTGCGTCAAAGTTTGCCCCGTCCACGCCACCTGGCAGGAAAGCGACGGCATCACGGTGATTGACTACGACTGGTGCATCGGCTGCCGCTACTGCCAGGCGGCCTGCCCGTATTGGGCCCGGCATTTCAACTGGACCAGGCCGCACGTGCCGAAGGAACGGCTGAACCTCGACATGTCGTATCTGGGCAACCGCCCGCGTCGCCAGGGCGTGATGGAAAAATGCCACTTCTGCATCCAGCGCACGCGTCAGGGCAAATATCCCGCCTGCCTCGAAGTCTGCCCCGCCGGCGCGCGCAAGTTCGGCAACATCCTCGATCCCAACAGCGAAGTGTCCTACATCCTCCGCACCAAGCGCGTGTTCATCCAGCTCAAGGAGGAATTGGGCACGTCACCCCGGTTCTTCTACTACTTCGACGTCTAACCATGAAAACGCGCCGCGCACCAAGGACGGGATGGACATTGAGCAAACCCGAACGACCGCCACTGCGCTTTGTCGGCCTGTGTTGTTCCCTCTCCCTTGAGGGAGAGGGTCAGGGTGAGGGTGAAGCACCACACAGCGGTGAACATCGAACAACCAACATCGAACATCGAACATCGAATCGGGCAGGGGAGCGCACGCGTCTCGCGTGCCGTTTTCGGCGTCCCGCCGAAAACATTTTTGAACGCAAACACGCAAAGGCGCAGAGGATGCGGAGCGTTGGAGCGTGGAGTGCAGGGCAGGCTTTCAGGCTGCTGGTTTACCGACTTCCAGGCTGCGGAGCGAACGCGGCGGCAAGCCGCCGCCCTCCAAAACGCTGGCGCGCTGGCCGTGCGCAGCTTCGGAATTCCCTCTCCCTTGAGGGAGAGGGC
>JAOAIM010000015.1:0-4277 GCA_026414705.1 Verrucomicrobiia bacterium
TTGCGGCCGCGACCTCGACCGCGCGCAACGCTGCGGGCAAAAGGCTAAAGTCGCCGGGGTTGAGCATGACCTCACCCTCCGGCGCGCGCACGTGCGCCCGACCGCGCACGCAACCCAGAATCCGCATCCGCCCCGTTGCCAAGGGTAGCGACGTGCCCGCCGCAAGCCGCAAGAGTTCCACCGAAAACAGGGCGTGTTCCACCAGCAGGCGGCGTTGCAGGCGCGGGTCACCCTCGTAACGCGCCGGCAGCAGAGCCGGTTCAAAGTCGTCGAATTGGATGCTCGCCAGCGCTTCGGCGACGTGCAGTTCGCGGGGTTTGCCGTTCAACCCGACGCGATTCCAGTCGAAGACGCGGTAGGTGGTGTCGGAGTTTTGCTGGATTTCGAAGACGACCACCCCACCGCCGAGGGCGTGGACGCGGCCACTGGGCAGGAAGAGCGCGTCGCCGGCCTGCACCGGGATGCGATGGATGCAATCGGCGACGGTGCCTGTGCGGAGGCGCTGCTCGAATTCGGCCCGCGCGACGCCGCGTTTGAGCCCGGCAAACAACGTCGCGCCCGGTTCGGCGTGAGTGACATACCACAACTCGGTTTTCGGTTCGCCACCGAGGGCGGCGGCCCGGTGCGCGGGCGGATGCACCTGAACCGAAAGCACTTCGCGGGCATCGAGGATTTTAACCAGGAGCGGGAAGCGCCCGTTTTGGAGCGGTGCGTCGCCGAGCAGTTCGGCACGATGATTTTCCACGAGCCAATGCAGGTCGCGTCCGGCCAGCGGGCCGTTGGCGATGACGCTCACGTCGCCGGGTCGGTCGGCAATTTCCCAGGATTCGCCCACGGGCAGGTCGGGTGGCAGCGGCTTGTTGTAGAGTCGCTCCAGAGCGCGTCCGCCCCAGGGACGGGGCTTGAAGATTGGATGGAAGGTGAGCGGATACCACATGGCCGGGCCGGGTTGGAAACGGCGGCAGGCGTCAGGCCGGCGGCGGGGCAGGTTGCGCTTCAGGTTCGGAATCGCGGCTGGTCGGATTTTTTGTGCCACGCGCCACGGTTTCGAATGTGGCCTGTGGTTTCTCGAGGAAATGGCCGCAGGCGCGATACTTGGCGTAGCGTTGTTTGAGCCGCTCCGGGGCGGGCAGGGCGAGCAGTTCGTTCAGGTGCCGGAGCAAAAATTCCTTCAGCGTCTGAGCGATGGTGTCCGGGTCGTTGTGCGCGCCGCCGAGGGGCTCGGGCACGATTTCGTCCACGAGCTTGAGTTCGAGCAGGTCTTTGGCGGTGATTTTGAGCGCCTCGGCGGCCTGGGGCGCGGCGGAGCGGTCTTTCCAGAGAATCGCGGCGCAGCCCTCGGGGCTGATGACCGAGTAATAGGCATTTTCCAGGATGAGCACGCGGTCGGCGACGCCGATGCCCAGCGCGCCGCCCGAACCGCCCTCACCGATGATCACAGCGATGATGGGCACTTCCAGAAGGATCATCTCGCGCAGGTTCACGGCGATGGCCTCGGCGATGTGGCGTTCCTCGGCGCCGATGCCCGGATACGCGCCGGCGGTGTCAATGAGCGTGATGATGGGCAGGCCGAATTTGTTGGCCAGACGCATCAGGCGCATCGCCTTGCGATAGCCTTCGGGATGCGCCGAACCGAAGTTGCGCAGGATGTTTTCCTTGGTGTCGCGGCCTTTTTGCGTGCCGATGACCATGACCCGGTGCTGGTCGAGTTTGGCAAATCCGCCGACCATCGCGCGGTCCTCGGCAAAGAGCCGGTCGCCATGCAGTTCGCGGAAATCGCTGAAGGTGCGCTGGAGGTAATCGAGGGTGTAGGGGCGCTTGGGATGCCGGGCCAGTTGGACGCGCTGCCAGGGGGTGAGGTTGGAAAAAATCTGGCGGCGCGTTTCCTCCAGCTTTTTTTCCATCAGCCGGATTTCCTCGTCGAAATTCACGTCGAGGCCGTGCTCCTCGCGGTGGCGTTTGAGCGCCTCGAGCTTCTCCTGCAATTCGAGGATCGGCTTCTCGAAATCCAACTGGTGAATCATGTCAGCCCAAAGCCTAGCAGCCGATGTCGCCCCTTCAATCTGAAATCCGATGCCTGAATTCCGGTCAACCTCCGGCGGCTTGCGGCACGGGCCCGGCGTGCCGGCGCTCAGGGGGCGGAGGCCGGGCGCGCGGCCCGAGCGGCGCGCTGGTTGCCGATGACCTCGCTCACGCGCAGGGCGCGCGTGTAGAGGCGCACGTGGCCGAGTTCGCCGTGAAGCGAGGGCGCCACGCGCAGGGTGCGGCTGCCGCTGATGTCCTTGATGGTGGGGTTGAATCGCCCGAAGCCGAACGGGCGTTCGCTGCCGCCGTCGCCCAACTCGCCATCCACGACAAAGCAGATCACGTTCGGGCGTCCGTCCACAATGACCGCCACCTGTTGGAACGTGTTGGTTTGGAGCACGCCCGCGTCGCAGTCCCAGTGCGCGGCCTGCCAGCCGTCGTTCATCTCGAATCGCAACGTGCTGCGGTCGGTGGTGTAAAGGACGTAGCCCGCGCCACTGCGGTCGCGGGTGTCCAGCAGCACCTGGCCGGGCGCCAGGTCGCGGAAGCGCACGCTCAGTTCCAGGGTTAGGCCGCCGGCCGTGTCGGGGTGTGGGCTGCGGCGGCGCATCTGGCCGATGAGCGGGGCGATGCGCGGGGCGGGGGCGGAGCTGTTGGGCGCGCAACGGTCGGCGGGTAAATCCAGCGCCAGGCCGTTGGTGGTCAGGTGCGCGCGGGTGTGCTGCGTCCAGAGGTCCTCGATCAACTCGCTGTCCACGGGCCAAACGCGGGCCTCGGTTTTCTGCGTCGCGCAGAGGTAATAGCGTCCCCCGTCCTCGATCAGGTCGGGATAACTGCACCCTTCCAGGCCGCCCTCGACGTAGGCGACGATTTCCGGCTGCGACCAGAGCAGTTGACCGTTTTGGAGTCGTCCGGCGCTGAGCCAGGCGATGTTGCGGCTGCCGGCGTTGAGGCCGTTGTTGTAAGTGGTCGTGCCGTTGTTGTGAAACCACAGCAGGTAACGCCCGTTTTTGGTCTTCCAGATTTTGGTGCAGGCGCGCGGCTGTTTGACGATGCGCCCGCCGGGCGCGTAACGGAGCGGTTCGGGTTTGCTCCAGGAACGGCCGCCGTCGCGGCTGTAAGCACAGGCGGCGTGTCCCTTCGTGGTGCGATACACGGTGAAGAAACTCTCGCCTTCCAGGTGCACGACATCGAACTCCTCCTGCACGGTGCCGAATTCGGGCGCGCGCACGCCGTGGTCGCCCTCGGGCAAGAGTTCCCATCGCACTTTCTCCGGGTCGCGTTCTTGGAGCACGTTGTCAGAGCGGAAGAACCAGCCTTCGCCCTCCTCCAGAATGTAGCGGCCCAGTTTGGTGAAGCCGAACATCGCGCTGCCGTTGAAATAAGTGGGCGTGCCGATGGCCCACCACATTTGCAGTTTGCCGCCCCACTGGTTGCCCCGGTCGGCGGCGGTCAGGCGCATCGGAATCCGATACCGCGGCGACCAGGTGCGGCCCTGGTCGTCCGAATACCGGAACACGCACCAGCCCTGCATGTCGTCGCGGATCGGTTTGCCGTCGGGCAGGGTGCGGATGCGGTCGCCGTTGTAGCAATAAATCGCGTAAATGCGGTCGAAAGGCGTGATGAGCGCGATGGCGTAGGCGGAGGTGATTTCCCTGTCGGCGGGTTCGACGTCCACCAGTGGCGACCAGGTTTGGCCCTTGTCGGTGCTGCGGGTGGCGACGATGTGTTGGCCCGGATCGCCCTCCTCGCCCGCGTTGGTGGTGAGGATGCAAACCCAGGTGCCGTCGCGGGTGACGACGATGCGGGGTTGATCGCAGTAATGTTCGTCCGGGATCCGATGGCCGTTGGCGAAGTTGCGCGGGTCGCGCGGCGCGGCCGGGGCTGCGATCGAGCCGGTCCAGACCAGTGCCGCGACCAGCGAACCTGCGAATTGAACCAGTGCACCAGAGAGGTTTCGCATGAGGTGGAGTGTGCCGGGCTGTGGAGCGTTCGACAACTCGCATCGGTTGGGTTGGCCGCGTTGGGCCGGGGGCGGCGCGTCGGCGCTTGAGCTGATGGGCTGGTCGCTTGCAAGCTGCGTTCCGCGCCGATACAGTGCCTCAGGCTGCGCCCGTAGCTCAGTTGGACTAGAGCATCTGCCTTCTAAGCAGGCGGTCGCTGGTTCGAATCCAGCCGGGCGCGCCAACCTTTACAGGCCGGCCCGACCGCCTAGGATTTGTCCCCATGCTGACGCTTGAAGAGCTCTCTAC
>JAOAIM010000015.1:4287-8004 GCA_026414705.1 Verrucomicrobiia bacterium
GGCCAGCCTTTACAGCCCCATCCCGGCCCCTACGATGGCCGCCATGCTGACGCTTGAAAAGCTCTCCGCGTTGCTGGAGGCGCATCGGCCCGCAGCCACCAGCCGCGTGACCGAGTTCGCCATCGGCGGACGGCACTTTGCCTTCAACTCGCGGCCCGCGATCATGGGCGTGATCAATCTTTCACCCGACTCCTGGTATCGGGAAAGCGTGGCGCTGTCGGTGGAGGCGGCGATTCAACGCGGGCGCGTGCTGGCGGCGCAGGGGGCGGATTTGGTGGACGTGGGAGCGGAGTCCACGCTGGCGCACGCAGCGCGGGTGGAGGAACTGGCTCAACAGAGCAAGCTGCTGCCGGTGCTGCGCGGGCTGCGCGAGTCCGGAGTGCTCGTGTCGGTGGAAACGTATTTGCCCGCCGTCGCGCGCGCGTGTCTTGAGGCCGGCGCCAACGTCCTGAACCTCACCGGCACCGAGCAGGCCGGGGACATCTACCGGTTGGTGGCCGAACACGACGCGGCCGTGATCATTTGTTACGTGCAGGGACCGAACGTGCGCGAAGTGGGGGATTTTGATTTCGGGGCCGATCCGGTGGAACTGATGCGCGAGCATTTCGCGCGGCAGGTCGAACTGGCGCAGCGTTGTGGCGTGAAAAAAATCTTCCTCGATCCGGGCCTGGGCTTTTACTACCGCAACCTGCAGGACAGCGCGGTGCGCGTGCGGCATCAGATGCGGGTGTTTCTGAACACCTTCCGGCTGCGCGCGCTGGGCTGGCCCGTTTGCCACGCGCTGCCCCATGCGTTTGAGTTTTTCCGCGAGGAGGTGCGCTGCGCCGAACCGTTCTTTGCCGTGCTGGCGGCGCTGGGCAAAACCGACCTGTTCCGCACCCACGAAGTGCCGCGCGTGCGCGCCGTGCTCGAAACGCTGCGCGTGTGGTGAACGCCGCCGCCGCGCTCACGCCCTGCGGCACAAAAAGACGCCTTCCTCCTCCGAATCGGTGATCCACTGTTCGCGCAGTTCCAATCCGTGCCGCGCCAGCAGCCGTCGCACCCGTTCGGGCGTATAGCGATAGGAGAAAAACACGCGCAAGGTCTCGCCGGGCGCGAAATCGAATCGCTCGCCCTCGACCAGGAGCGCGCGCGGACGCTCGAACCGGAACAGCGCGGCGATCCGGCGCAACCCGCTGCCGGGCGGATACTCCTGAATGCCGAATCCCAGCCGCCCGTCCCCGCGCTCAACCCCGAGGTCGAGCAGCAGCGTCATGAGCCAGTCGCGCGTCAGTTCATTGTCGTATTGCGGCAGGACGCGCTCGACGCCCGCGGCGTAGTCCGGTCCGGGGGCGAGATTGGCGCTGAGCAGCAGCCGGTCGTGCGGCCGGAGCAGCGCGGCGAGTCGGGGCATGACGGCGTCCGGGTCGAAGTTCGGCAACATGCCAAAGAAGGTGATGAGCCGCGGCACTTCGGCCGGGCGACGCGTTTGGAAGAATTCGGGCAAATCGTCTGCGGTCGCCAGGTCGCATACCAGGGGCAGGCAATTTTCTTCCGGCACAACGGCCAGTGCGGCCGCCCGGGCCACCAGCACCATCGGCACGCTCACGTCGCAGGGCGTGTAAAGCAGATCGCGCCCCAGAGCCGCCAGATGTCGCAGCAGGCGGGTGTCCTTCTGGCCGCCGCCACAGCCCAGGCCGATGACGTGCGCTTTGAGCGCCGGATGTTGTGCTGCGGCGGTGGCAAAGGCCGCCTCGTAAATCCGCTGACAGTCCGGGTCGGTGCGCGAAGGGGCATACGCCTGATGCAGCGCGAGCCATCGGTGCGTTTGTTTGACGCTGTCGTAATGGAACTTGTGGTTGATCTGGCGCGAGCGCAGGGATTCGAGCAGGTCGCGCCGGACCGCGTCCGGAAACTGGCTCGGGTGAATCGTGATCTGCGCGACGGTGTTCACGGGATGCAGTTGACGGGGAGCGGGAGGCGACGGCAAGCGCAAGCTGTTGGCGCGGTGGAAAAATTCTTTTCCGGGTGGGGCGTTTTTGGCGCAATGCCGCCGATGGCCTTTGACCGTTTTTTCATTCAAACAGGGGTCGTGTTGCTGCTGGGCGCGGTTTGGAACGCGGCTGCGCCGGAACTGGAACTCAAACCCGAAGACCTGCCGCGCGTGCCGCCGTTGGAGCCCTCGCGCGCGATGGAATCCTTCGCGATCAAGCAGGGTTTCCGATTCGATCTGGTTGCCGCCGAGCCGCTGGTGGTGGACCCGATCGAGCTGTGCTTCGACGAGAACGGGCGGATGTTCGTCGTGGAAATGCGTGACTACTCCGAGATGCGGCACGTCAGACCGCACCTCGGCCGCATCCGCATGTTGGAGGACCGGGACGGCGACGGGCGGTTCGAGCGCGCGACGGTGTATGTGGACGATTTGCCGTGGCCGACGGCGGTGTTCCCGTGGGACGGGGGCATTTTCGTGGCGGCATCGCCCGACATCCTCTACTGCAAGGACACAAACGGGGACGGGCGGGCGGACGTGCGCCGCGTGGTGTTCACCGGCTTTGGTGCCAACAAGGGCGACAAACTCAACGTGCAGGCGCTGGTCAACTGCCTGCGTTGGGGCCTGGACAACCGCATCCACGGTCAGACCGCCGGCAACGGCGGACGGGTCAAGCGCGCCGGCGCGCCCGATGAAACGGCGCTGGATTTGAGCGGGCGGGATTTCAGCTTTGACCCGCGCACGCTGGACCTCAAACCCGAGGCCGGCGGCGGCCAATGCGGCAGGTGCTTCGACAACCGCGGGCGCAAGTTCGTCTGCAGCAATTCGCATCACATCCAGGTCTTCAT
This sequence comes from Verrucomicrobiia bacterium, assembly GCA_026414705.1. Classification (GTDB taxonomy): domain Bacteria; phylum Verrucomicrobiota; class Verrucomicrobiia; order Limisphaerales; family JAOAIM01; genus JAOAIM01. Next base: position 7,105 of record JAOAIM010000015.1, read on the forward strand.
GTATGAGGCCCGTTACGCGGAGCGGAACACCGTGCTCAACATGCCGCCCGCGCTGGTGGACATCCCCGTGGACGGCCCGGCAGCGGAGGTCTTCCGCACCAGTCCGGAGGAGGCGTGGCGGGTGATTCGCACCCGTTGGCGCGTGGCCGGATTGGCGCCCGGCCCGATCGAAGGCGGCGGACGCGCCTCGGGTTATTTCACCTCGGCCACGGGCATCACGATCTACCGGGGCGACGCCTGGCCGGCGGAATTTGTCGGCGACGCGTTCACGGCCGACTGCGGCAGCAATTTGATTCACCGCAAAAAAGTGCGGCAGGACGGCGTGGCGCTCATCGCGGAGCGCCCGCCGGACGAGCAGAAGGTTGAATTTCTCACCTCCACCGACATCTGGTTTCGGCCCGTGCAAATGGCCAACGCGCCCGACGGTTGCCTGTATGTCTGCGACATGTATCGCGAGGTCATCGAGCATCCCTGGTCGTTGCCCGAGCCGATCAAGCGCCTGCTCGACCTCAACGCGGGCAATGACCGCGGGCGCATTTACCGAATCGCGCCCGAAGGTTTCCGCCCGCGCCCGCCGCCACGGCTGGGGCGCGCCAGCACGCGCGAACTGGTCGCCACACTCGCGCACCCGAACGCGTGGCATCGCGAGACCGCCGCGCGACTGTTGTTTCAGCGGCAGGACAAAAGGGCCGTGTCGCTGCTGGCCAAAATGCTACGCGAGTCGAAATCCGCCCTGGGCCGATTGCACGCGATGTATGCGCTCGACGGATTGGGCGGACTGCGAGTGGAGGATGTGCTCGTGGCTTTGAACGACGCGGACGCAGCGGTGCGCGAGCACGGCATCAGGCTGGCGGAGAAGTTTTTCAACCTCCCGGGCTTTGGGCTGGAGCGCGGCACGGT
>JAOAIM010000015.1:8100-12669 GCA_026414705.1 Verrucomicrobiia bacterium
CGGGTTTGGGGCGATGGTGTTGTGTTTGAGAGCAATGCGGCACGGCCGGTGCGACCGAAATCTGACGCTGCTCCAACGGCTCTCCCTCACCCCAACCCTCTCCCGCTGGGAGAGGGGCAGGGCGCAACGCGCCTTTGGGCGAAGCTTTGCGAAATGGTCAACGACCCGGATGCCACGGTGCGCTACCAACTGGCGTTCACGTTGGGCGAGGTGCGCGGCGAGGCGAAAATCGCGCCGCTGGCTGCGTTGGCGCGCCGCGACGCCGGGAGTTTGTGGACGCGCGCCGCGATTCTTTCCTCGCTCGCCGAGGGCGCGGGCGGCGTGTTCATCAGGCTCGCCGGCGACGCAGCATTTCGCGCTGATCCGGGCGGCAGCGAGTTTTTGCGGCAACTGGCCGTGTTGGTCGGCGCACAGAATCGCGCCGAAGACGTCGCAGCCGTGCTGGCCTTTGCCAAATCCGCACCGGACGCGACGGCGAGATTTCAGGTGCTCTCGGCCCTGGGCGACGGTTTGCAGCGGGCACGCCAATCGTTGACCGCGCTGGGCGAGCCGGTCCTCGCCGCCCTCCATGAAGCGATGGCGACCGCGCGTTCGGCCGGTGCGCCGGAAACCGCGCGCGCTGCGGCGGCGCAATTGCTCGCTCACGCGCGCTACGCGGAAGCGGCGCCGGTGCTGCTGGAGCTGCTCGATCAGAACCAACCGCAGGCGGTGCAACTGGCGGCGTTGATGGCGCTGGGGCGGTTTACGGATGCGCAGCTCGGCCCGGAATTGGTGCGGCGGCTCAACGCGCTGTCCCCGCGCCCACGCGTCAGCGCCGTGGAACTGCTGCTGGCCCGGGCCGACCGCGCGCGAGCGTTGTTGGAGGGCGTGCAGTCGGGCGAAATCCGACCCACGCTGCTCGATGCGACGCAGGTTAAACTGTTGCGAGAACATCGTGACCGCGGCGTTCGAGACCTGGCCGCGAAGGTGTTGTCCGCGCCGGGCGGCGGCGCGCGGGCGACGGTGATCGAACAGTTTCTACCGGCACTCCAACTGCGCGGCGACGCGGCGCGCGGCAAAAAAATTTACGAGGACCGCTGCGTGTCCTGTCACCGCGCCGCCGGCGAGGGCGCGTCGCTCGGCCCGGATTTCATCACGCTCAAGACGACGGGGCGTGAGAAAATTTTGACCAATCTGATTGATCCGAACGCGGAGGTGCGGCCGGAGTTTGTGGGTTACGTGGTCGAGACGCGCGATGACGAAACGTTGATGGGGCTGATCGTGAACGAGACCGGCACGAGCATCACGGTGCGGCAGGCTTACGGGCGGGAGACGGTCGTGCCGCGCGCGAACATTCTCAAAATGACCAGCCAGGGGCTGTCGCTGATGCCGGAAGGGTTGGAGGCCGGCCTGAGCGCGCAGGACATGGCGGACCTGCTGGAGTTTATCGAGTCAGCAGGGAATTGATGCGCCGGGGGCGGCGGGCGGGGCGCTGTCGAGGCGCGCGGAACGGACGGCTCGGACGGATTGGACGGATTGGACGGATTGGTCCGATGGGCGGCGGTTTCCCGCGCTTGAAGGGCTGCCGCGCGTCCGGTAGTTTGACTTCAGATGACCACCGAGACCGCTCCCAAGCTGACGCGGAATGAAGAGTTGAAGGCGTCGGTGCCGACGCTGGCGGGCACGATCGCGGCCACGCTGGCGGACGAAAGCGCCGATCACTTCAGCCAGGAGGACTATGATTTCCTGAAGTTTCACGGGGTTTATCAGCAGGACGATCGCGACCTGCGCAAGACGCAAAAGACCTGGATCATGATGGTGCGCAGCCGGATTCCGGGCGGAGTGATGACGGCGGCGCAGTGGCGCGTGTTTGACGACCTGGCGAGCCGTTACGGCAACAACACCCTGCGCATCACCACGCGCCAGACCATCCAGTTCCACGGCGTGCTCAAGCGCAACTTGCGCGCGGTGATCCAGGGCATCAACGACTCGCTGCTCTCGACGCTGGCGGCTTGCGGGGACGTGAACCGCAACGTCGTGTGCTCGCCCACGCCCGCTTACACGCGCGCCCAGGCGGCGGTGTATGAGGATTGCCGCCGGGTGGCGCTGGCGCTGGCGCCGCGCACGCCCGCCTACGCGGCCATCTGGATCAACGGCGTGCAGTTGAACCTGGAGGAACCGGCGAACAAAAATTTCACCGATCCGCTCTACGGGCAGACGTATCTGCCGCGCAAATTCAAGACCGGCTTCGTCGTGCCGCCGGTCAACGATGTGGACATTTTCACCAACGATCAGGGTTACATCGCGATTGTGGAAAACGATGAACTGGTCGGTTACAACCTGGCCGTGGGCGGGGGCATGGGCCGCAGCCACGGCAACGCCGCCACCTACCCGCGCCTGGCCGATGTAATCGGTTTCCTGCCGCGCGAGCGGGTGCTCGACGCCGCCAAAGCCGTGCTCACGATTCACCGGGATTTCGGCGACCGCACGGATCGCCGACACGCGCGGCTCAAATACGTCGTGGCCGAGCGCGGCGTGGACTGGACGCGGGCGGAGTTTGAGAAGCGTGCGGGGTTCAAGCTCGAGCCGCCGCGTCCGTTTCGATTCACCAGCACCAGCGACCTTTACGGCTGGCATCGGGCGGTGGACGGCACGTGGTTTTTGACGATTTTTGTCGAGACCGGGCGCGTGAAGGATGTCGAGGGCCGGCGGCTCAAGACCGCGTTGCGGGAGGTGGCGGAGAAATTCCCAGTGATCGAGTTCCGGCTGACGCCGAATCAGAACATGATTCTGGCGCGAGTGCCGGAGGCCGACAAAGAACCGATCACGGCGCTGCTGGCGTCCCACGGCGTGAGGACCGAGAACCAGACCAGCGCGCTGCGCGCCGTCTCGCTGGCGTGCCCGGCGTTGCCCACGTGCGGTCTGGCGCTGGCCGAGTCGGAGCGCATGTTTCCGGGGTTGATGGATCGGATTGAAAAGCTTTGCGCGGAGGTCGGTTTGGATGGTCAGGAGATCATCATTCGTTCGACCGGTTGCCCGAACGGCTGCGCGCGACCTTACATGGCGGAGATCGCGTTCGTGGGCAAAGCGCCGGGCCGTTACCAGATTTGGGTGGGCGGCGACGTCGCCGGCACGCGGCTCAATCGGGTCTGGAAGGACATGGTCAAGGAGACGGACATCGAGGCGGAGCTGCGTCCGCTTCTGGAGCGTTACGCGCGGGAACGGCAGAACGGGGAACGATTTGGCGATTGGGCGGTGCGTGCGGTGTGGCCGGAACTGCCAGCGGTGCCGGCGTGAGGCGTTGTCCAGCGCCTGCGCTCGCCGTTTGACTCCGACTCAGGACGCGGTTGTCCCTGAAGAAAGTTTCCGCGAGACCTCGGGTTTGCGATCATGCACATTCAACGGACGTGACGATGGGCAAAGACCTTCTGTTACCGGACGAGAGGCAGCCGTTGATCTGGGTTAATCCGGATCGAATCGGGGGCGAACCGTGTTTTTACCGGACGCGCCTGCCCATTCGCAGCCTGTTCGAGAACCTGGAACGCGGTGTGAGCCTGGACGAATGGTTGGAAGCGTTTCCCTCGGTGTCGCGCGAACAGGCGGTTGGCGTGTTGGAATACGCGCGGCAGAGACTTCTTGAGCACGCCGCATGAGGGTGCTCCTGGACACATGGGTTCCGCGACCCTCGCGCAAGCACCTCGCCGGTCATGAGGTCTCAACCGCTCAGGAAATGGGCTGGGATTCGTTGGAAAACGGGGCGTTGATTCGGGTGGCCGAGGGGCGTTTTGATGTTCTCATTACGTCGGATCAGCACATGAAGCATCAACAAACACTCCATGGGCACGCCCTCACGATCCGGATATTGCCCACGAATCATTTGCCCATGGTGCTCCGGTTGGCCACGAAAATGAAACGGGCGCTGGACACGGCGCAGCCGGGAACCTTTGTGGAAATCCCCCTGGACTGATCATGACTCCCGAACAAATCGCCGAGGCGAACGCGGCGTTGCGCGAGAAGTCGCCGCAGGAAATCGTGCGTTGGGCCCTGGACGTGGCGCGGGGCCGCGCCATCGTGTCCACCAACTTCCGGCCCTATGAGGCGGTGCTGTTGCATCTGGTCACGCGCGTGCAGCCGGACATCCCGGTGCTGTGGGCCGACCACGGTTACAACCGGCCCGCCACGTATCGGCATGCCGAACAGTTGCGCGCGCTGCTCAAGTTGAACCTCAAACTCTATGTGCCGCGCATGACGGCGGCGCATTACAACGCGTTGTTCGGCGGCCCGCCCGAACCGACCCCGGAAAACGAGGAACGCATCAAGGCCTTCAGCGCGCTCATGAAGATCGAGCCGTTCCGACGCGGCATGGAGGAGCTCAAACCGACGGTCTGGTTCACCGCGCTGCGCAAGGTGCAGAATCCGCATCGCGCCGGGCTGGACATCGTGGTGCGCGATGAAAATTTCGGCACGCTCAAGGTCAGCCCGGTCTTCTACTGGACCGACGCTCAGATGGAGGCGTATCTGGCCGAACACGGTCTGCCCAACGAATGGGATTACTTTGACCCGGCCAAGGGCGACGAGAAACGCGAGTGT
>JAOAIM010000015.1:12767-34512 GCA_026414705.1 Verrucomicrobiia bacterium
CCCCGATCAAATTCGGTTCACCCTCATTGCTCGGGGCTCGCTGGAAGAGTTGATTGACGATCTGAACATTTGCAGCGACGAGGGCTACCTGCCGGGCGAAGAGGTGGCGGATTTGAAGCGGCGCGCCCACGATTGCCTCAAATTGACCAACGGATATTTGCGCTATCTACGCGAGCGCCACTGCGCAGCGTCGCTCGAATTGCGGGAAGCTGCGACACCCTACGCGGCACCGGAAGCCCCGACGGACCTCAATGCCGAGTTGGAAGAGCTTTTTCTCTCAACCGACGGCAACCCCGCTTCCCCCACGCCACCCTGAGCCCGTCACCCCATTTAACCTGTTTAACCAATTTTAACCCATTTAACCGATTTAACTGCGGCACGATGACCTCCTACCACCTGGACCACTTGCAATACCTCGAAACCGAGGCCATCCACGTCATGCGCGAGGTGGCGGCGGAGTTTGAGCGGCCGGCGATCCTGTTTTCGGGCGGCAAGGACTCGATCTGCCTGTTGCGGCTGGCCGAAAAGGCGTTTCGACCGTCGGACATCCCCATGCCGCTGCTGAACATTGACACCGGCCATCATTTTCCGGAGTTGAACGAGTTCCGCGACCGGCGCGCCGCTGAACTGCGCGCGCGGCTCATCGTGCGCAAGGTTGAGGACGCGATTGCGGCGGGGATTGCCGTGCCCGAACCGGGCGAGGTCAGCCGCAATCGGCTGCAAATTCCCACGTTGCTGGCGGCGATTGAGGAGTTCCGCTTTGATTGCCTGATCGGCGGGGCGCGACGCGACGAGGAAAAGGCGCGCGCGAAGGAACGGTTCTTCAGTTTCCGCGATCGTTTCGGCCAGTGGGACCCGAAAAACCAGCGACCGGAGATCTGGAATCTCTACAACACGCGCGTCAATCCGGGCGAGCACATGCGCGCCTTTCCGCTGAGCAACTGGACGGAGCTCGACGTGTGGGAATACATCCGCCGCGAGCGGCTCGAAGTGCCGAGCATTTATTTCAGCCACACGCGGCGTTGCGTCCGGCGCAACGGCCAGTGGTTGCCGGTGACCGAGCTGATGCCGCCCAAACCCGGCGAAGAGGTGCGCGAACTGGTCGTGCGCGTGCGCACCATCGGCGACATCATCAGCACCGGCATGATCGAATCGCGCGCCGATTCGGTGGACGACATCATTGCGGAGATCGCCGCCGCGCGCGTGACCGAACGCGGCGCGCGCGCCGATGACCGGGTCAGCGAGGCGGCGATGGAAGACCGGAAGAAAGCGGGATATTTCTGACCACAAATGAACACGAATGGACAAAATTGCCGTTCCTCGGTCCGAAACTGGCTGTGCTCGCCTCCGGCGGTTCCGTTTCCTGCGCACCAACCGATTCATGTTCGAAGGTGCTGATTCGTAGTTGACCTTGTTTCCATGCCTCACCGACCACATCCCATCGAAATTCTTCGCTTCAACACCTGTGGCAGTGTGGACGACGGCAAGTCCACGCTCATCGGGCGGTTGTTGTATGATTCCAAGTCGCTCATGGAGGATCAGCTCGCCGCGTTGGAGCGCTCGGCCGATCTGACCGGCGGCGGGCAGATCAACCTGGCCAACCTCACCGACGGTCTGCGGGCCGAGCGCGAGCAGGGCATCACCATTGACGTTGCCTATCGCTACTTTGCCACGCCGCGGCGCAAGTTCATCGTCGCTGACACCCCGGGCCACGTTCAATACACCCGGAACATGGTCACGGGCGCCTCCACCGCGAACCTTTCGATCGTGCTGGTGGACGCGCGCCAGGGCGTGACCGAGCAGAGCCGTCGCCACACCTACATCGCCGCCACGCTCGGCATCCCGCACCTGGTCATCGCCGTCAACAAAATGGACCTCGTCAACTGGGATCGGGAACGCTTCCTGGAAATCCGCGAAGCCTTTGAGGCGTTCCTGCCGCGGCTGGATGCGTTCAAGGACGTGAAGTTCATCCCCATCAGCGCGCTGCATGGCGACAACGTCGTTGAACCCTCGCCGCACACGCCCTGGTATGAAGGGCCCACGTTGCTCCGACATTTGGAGAACGTTCACATTGCCAGCGACTGGAATCTCACCGCGCTGCGGTTTCCCGTGCAATGGGTCAACCGACCCAACGCGCCCACCGATCCGCACCTGCACGACTTCCGCGGCCTCAGCGGCCAGCTCGCCGGCGGCATCGTCAAGACCGGCCAAAAAGTGCTCATCCTGCCCTCCGGCCTGAAAACCACCGTGAGGCAAATCTGGACCTACGACGGCGTGCTGGCCGAGGCGTTCTGCCCGCAATCGGTCACGCTGCTGCTCGAACACGACCTGGACGTGAGCCGGGGCGACATGATCGTGGGCACCGAACATTTGCCCGGCATGAGCAGCGAGTTGCGCGCGAAGATTTGCTGGATGCACGCCCGCCCCCTCCGCGCCGGCATGAAACTCTTCCTCAAGCACACCACGCGGACCGTTCAGGCCATCGTCACGCGCCTGGAAAACCGCGTCAACATCGCCACCTTCGACCCGGAACCCGACCCGCCGGAACTGGCGATGAACGACCTGGGCGAGGTTCAGATCAAGACGGCCAAGCCGGTCATTTTCGACGCCTACACGTTCAATCGCTTGACGGGTTCGTTCATTTTGATCGAACAGGGCACCAACGCCACCGTCGCGGCCGGCATGCTTCATCCGCCCAGCGAACTGGTGAAGCCCGAATACACCGACTTTGCGATCTGAACCGCGCGCCGCGTTGACGCGCCGGGCAACCGCTTCCTATGCTGGCGGCGGCATGAGGGCGATGCGTCCCGATTCAGGTGGTGACCAACATCTCCGCGCATGAAACTGGCGCTCCTACCGTGGTTGATTCTGTTCCTGCCACTGCTGGCGGCGGGCATCATTACCCTGTTCACGCTCCGGCGTCGCCACGTCAGCGCCACGCTCTCGATCGGTGCGATCCTGACCGGATTTGTGCTCTCGGTTTTGTTCCTGCTCGCCAACGGCTGGCAGACCGCCGGTGAACTGTCGGTCAACTGGCTTTCCATCGGCGGGTTGAACGTGGACTTCGGCCTGAAGCTCGATCCGCTGAGCCTGGTGATGATGCTCGTGGTGACCGGCGTCGGCGGCGCGATTCACGTCTATTCGCTCGGTTACATGCGCGACGATCCGGGCTGGTCGCGGTATTTCGCCTGCCTGAGCCTGTTCACCTTCTCGATGCTCGGCATCGTGCTCGCCAACAATTTCCTCCAATTGTTCATTTTTTGGGAACTGGTTGGCGTCTCCAGCTATCTGCTCATTGGTTTCTGGTTTGAAAAACCCGCCGCGGCGGATGCGGCGAAAAAGGCGTTCATCACCAACCGGCTGGGCGATTTTGGCTTCCTGCTGGGGCTGCTGGTGCTCTTCGGCACGTTCGGCACCCTGAATTTTGCCGCGCTCGAACAGGAACTCCGGTCCGGGCACGAAGCCCTCGGTGCGTTGGCGACGTTGGCCGGGTTGCTGATTTTCTGCGGTGCCGTCGGCAAATCCGCCCAATTCCCGTTGCACGTGTGGTTGCCCGACGCGATGGAAGGCCCGACGCCCGTGAGCGCGCTCATTCACGCTGCGACGATGGTCGCCGCCGGTGTGTATATGCTCTGCCGGGTGTTTTTCCTGTTCACACCCGAGGCGTTGACGGTGATCGCGTGGGTCGGCGGCTTCACCGCGTTGCTCGCGGCGCTGATCGCCGTGCAACAAAACGACATCAAACGCATTCTCGCCTACTCGACGATTTCGCAACTGGCCTACATGGTCATGGCGGTCGGGCTGGGCGCACCGACGGCGGCGATGTTTCACCTGACGACGCACGCGTTCTTCAAGGCGCTGCTGTTTCTGGGCGCCGGCTCGGTCATTATCGCCCTGCACCATGAGCAGGACATCTGGAAGATGGGCGGCTTGCGCAAGAAGATGCCGGTGACCTTCTGGACGTTCATGGCCGGCACGCTGGCGATTGCAGGTCTGCCGCCGTTGAGCGGGTTTTACAGCAAGGACAGCATCCTCGCGCAGGCGTTGGAGCGACAGCACTGGGCACTGTTTGCGCTGGCGCTGGCGGTCGCGGCGCTGACGGCGTTTTACACGTTGCGACTGGCGGTAGTGGTGTTTTTCGGGGCGAGCCGTTCGGAACACGCCGAGCACGCGCACGAGTCGCCGGGCGTGATGATCTGGCCGCTGCGGCTGCTGGCCACGGCGAGCATTGTGGGTGGAGTGATCGGCATTGACGCGGTGCTGGCGGGACATTTCGCACCTCATACCCGGACGGCCCTGACATTGGGCCAGCGGCTGATTGAGCCGTTTCATCATTCGTTGGGCGCCGCGGTGGCGGGCATTGCGGTGGCACTGGGTGGCTTGCTGGCAGCGCGCGCACTGTATGCGGGAGCGAGCAGCGATCCGTTGCCGGGCAGGCTCGGCGCGGCGGCGGCGTGGATGCGGAACAAGTTCTATTTCGACGAGCTTTACGAAGCGACGGTTATCCGCGCGCACGACGCAATCGCGGCGGTCATGGACTGGGTGGATCGCTGGGTGGTGGAGGGTTTTTGCATCGGGCTGGTGCGCGGCGGGACGGACCTGACAGGCCGGGCGCTGCGGCTGTTGCAGACGGGCAACCTGCAAACCTACGCGTTCCTGTTCGTGCTCGGTGCGGCGGTGGTGCTGTGGTTGGTTTTGGGGAAATGAATCGCCGACAACGGTGCGCCATGGACACAATTCAATCGGAGCTTCTCAAAGAGATCATCGAGCGGTTGAAGGCGGAATTTCAACCGGAGGAAATTTATTTGTTTGGATCGCGCGCCTGGGGGACGCCGGAAGCAAGCTGTGACGTGGACTTCATGGTCATCGTGCCGCACAGCGCGGAGCGGCCCATCCGACGCGACCAGCGGGCGCAACGCTGCCCGGGCCGCCTGCCCGTTTCCGCCGACGTGCTGGTGCGGACGCGCGAGGAGGTGAACCGTGCGCGTAGTGTGCGGGGCAGCCTGACCCGGGAAATTTTGGAAAAAGGGCGCAAGCTCCATGGATGAAGCGCAACAACAACTGGTGCGCTCGTGGCTGACCCGGGCGCGGAATGACCTGATGGGGTGCGTGCGCCGACTGTGCAAATCCAGGAGCCGGTTGCCCGCCTCCGCTTCGCGGGAGACATTGTCCCGGTTTGGAATCTTATGATGAGTTCAAACGTCGAAAAAATCTGCGTTGAAGCGTTGAGCCTGCCCCGCAAATCGCGGGCGGAAATTGCACATCGGCTCCTCCAAAGTCTCGAACAGGAGGCGCCCTCGCCACAAGTCGAGGCCGATTGGAAAGCCATCGCCCACAAGCGGCTGGAGGGTCTTGGCACCGGTCACACCACGGTTCGACCAGCCCGCCCGGCGATGCCAGCCGCACGCCGCAAACTCTCGCGGCAATAACCAATGCGCGTCGTGTTCGAACGTGAAGCGGAGCAGGAGATGATCGGAGCCGCACCATATTACGAAAGCCAGGGCGCCGGGCGGGGTTCGGACTTTTTGGATGAAGTCGAAGCAGCAATCAACGCGATTGAGGTCAATCCGTTTCGGTATGGTTATTACAACCGCTCGGTGCGAAGCATCCGGTTGGCGCGGTTTCCCTATTGGCTGTTATTTGTGGCCGAGGAAGATCGCATCGTGATCATCGCCGTCATGCATTTGCATCGTCGTCCGGGTTGTTGGAAACGCCGACTGAACTGATCGTGAATCAGGCGAAAGCGACTGCAATCGTTCAGAGCCTCCGACAGGAACTGGCGCGGATTTTGGGCGAGCGCCTGGACCGCGTGTATTTGTTCGGCTCCTGCGCCCGGGGCGACCAACGCCCCGATTCGGACGTGGACGTGCTGGTGGTGGTGCGCGGGCCGTTCGATTACGGCGAGCTGATTGAACGCACTTCGGAGGTCGTTTCGGAACTGTCGCTGAAATACGACACGGTAATTTCGCGCGTTTTTGTCTCCAAGGAACGCTTCGAACGGGAACAAAGCCCGTTCTTGATGAATGTCCGGCGGGAGGCCGTGGCCCTATGACCCCGGAAGTTCAAGCGTTGCTGTCCAAGGCCCGCGCAAGCCCGGAGGCCGCCCATGTGCTGGCCCAGAAAGGCTGGCACGATTTCGCCGCGTCACGCGCCTATTATTCAATGTTCTATGCCGCCGAGGCGCTCTTGTTGGTTAAGGGGCTCTCGTTCTCCAGTCACTCCGCTGTGATCGCCGCCTTCGGAAAGGAATTTGCCAAGAGCGGTGTTCTGGACGCCAAGTTCCATCGCTACTTGATCAGCGGCCAGGACCTCCGCAACGCGGGCGATTATGACGTCGGAACACCGGTCACAGCCGAGCAGGCGGACAATGTGATCACCTGGGCGGCGGAGTTCATCGGTGCTGTCGAAGGACTTTTGAGGAAACCTTGAGATGACAATCCTGACGCTGATTTTTCTGCTCCCACTGCTCGCCGCGATCGCGCTGGTGGCGGTACCGCGCAATTACAACGTCGTGATGCGCGGTGTCGCGCTTGCCGCAACGTTCGTCACGATGCTGCTGTCGGTGGTGATGTTCATCCGGTTTCCGGGCGCGCCGGTGGACGCGAGCGGCTACAAGTTCGTCACCACCATTCCCGGACTCGGCGCGGAAGTGCTCGGCATCGCCTGCAAACTGGGCGTGGACGGCCTGAACGTCGGGCTGGTGCTCATGGGCGCGGTCGTTGCCTTTGCGGCCGCCTGCTGCGCCTTCGACATCCGCGAGCGGCAGAAGGAATTTTACATCCTGCTGCTTACAATGACCGGCGGCATCCTGGGCGCGTTCATGTCGCTGGACCTGTTCTTTTTCTACTTCTTCCACGAACTCGCGCTGGTGCCGACGTTCATCATGATTGGCGTCTGGGGGCACGGCGAACGGAAGAATTACGCGACATTCCAGATCACACTTTACTTGAGCGTCGGCGCGTTGCTGGCGCTCATCGGCCTGGTCGCGCTGTATCTGCAAATGCCGCCCGACGCGCGCACGTTCGACATCCCGGCGCTGACGCAACATTTCGCTGCCAATCCGATGGCCCTGAGCGCGCAGAATTTCATCTTTCCGCTGCTGCTCTTCGGCTTTGGCATCCTGGTGTCGCTCTGGCCGTTTCATTCCTGGGCGCCGCTGGGCTACGGCTCGGCGCCGGCGGCCACGGCGATGCTTCACGCGGGCGTGCTCAAGAAGTTCGGGCTTTACGGCTTGATCCGCGTGGCGCTGCCGATGATGCCCGCAGCGGCCCAAAGCTGGATGCACATTCTGGCCTGGCTGTGCCTGGGCAACATCCTTTACGCGGGCTGGGTGGCGATGCGGCAGCGCGATTTGAATCTGCTCATCGGCAATTCGAGCGTGGCGCACATGGGCTTTGTCTTCCTGGGCATGGCGAGCCTCAACGTGATTGGCCTGACCGGCGCGGTGCTGATCATGGTCGCGCACGGTTTTCTGGCGGCGTTGTTCTTCGGGCTGAGCGGCTACATCCGGCAACAGACCGGCACGCTGGAGATGAGCGCCCTGGGCGGACTGGCGAAGCCACTGCGCTTCGTGGCCGTGGCGCTCACGATGGCGGCGCTGGCGGGCTGCGGGCTGCCGGGCTTTGCGAACTTCGTGGGTGAAGTGACCGTGTTCTTCGGTGCGTGGCAGAAGCCGGAGCTCCAGTTGCCGACGGTACTGGCGGTGTGGGGCGCATTGATCATCGGCGCAGTTTACATGCTGCGCATGGTTCGGGCGGTGATGCACGGCCCGCTGCGCCCGTCGCTGGCGGGGGTGACGGATGCGAGCGCGTGGCGCAAGGTGCCGCACGTGCTGTTGCTGGCGAGCCTGCTGGTGTTCGGTTTCTTCCCGGGCCTGCTGACGGAAAAAATACGGCCGGTGACCGAGCGGATTGTAGCGGCGGCCACGGGGCCGGATGTCGGCGCGCTGGTGGCGGTTGCTCGTGACGGGCGCTGATTCGTGACCGTGAACACACGGATACCAAGCGGGTTGAACGCGCGGATGGGCCATGGCGAGGAGCGTTTCGCGCTTCGATGGCACCCTTGGGATTTGTCGGCCATCGGCCGGTGGGTGAAGGATGGATCTGGCGGGTAAATTTCTGACGATGAACCTCTCATTGATCTCGCTCGAAATCGCCGTCACGGCCCTGGGGCTGGTGATGTTGATTGCGGATTTGTGGTTGCCGCCGGAGCGCAAACGCTGGATGGGTTACGGTGCAGCGGTCGCTCTGGGGTTGCTGTTCCTGAACACCTTCACCAGCCATTGCAGTTGCGCGCTGGTCGGCCAGTCGGCCTTCGGGGGCATGTTCGTGCAGGACGCACTTTCGGTCTTCTTCAAGCGCTTTTTCCTCCTGGCCGGTGCGCTGGTGCTGGTGCTGGCGGTGGAGTTTGCAGATCGGATCGCCGGCGGCATTTCGGAGTATTACTCGCTGATTGTGTTCGCACTGGCGGGGATGCTCGTTGCCGCGTCGGCAAACGATTTCACCCTGCTGTTCGTCTCGATCGAATTGATCACGATCACGTTTTACGTGCTGACGAGTTTCACGCGCGGGCGGGTGGCGTCGCTGGAAGCGGGCGTGAAATACCTGATTTTGGGCGCGCTGGCGTCCGCGTTCATGGTCTTCGGCATCGCTTTGGTCTGGGGCACGACGGGGAAGTTCAACTTCGGCGACCTGGCGATGGTCGCCGGCAAATTTGCGGACAATAAAATCTTCCTCTCCGGCGTGTTGTTCGTGCTGGTGGGGTTGGGCTTCAAGATCGCCGCGTTTCCGTTCCAAATCTGGACGCCGGATGTGTATCAGGGCGCGCCGACGCCCACGACGGCGTTTTTGGCGGTTGGTTCGAAGGCGGCGGGGTTCGCTTTGCTGCTGCGGTTTTTGTTCTCGGCGATTCCGGACATCACGGCGCAGTGGGCGAGCCTGCTCATCGTCATTTCGGGTGTGACGATTCTTTACGGCAACCTGTGCGCGCTGCCGCAGCGGAATCTGAAGCGGCTGCTGGGCTACTCGAGCATTGCGCACGCGGGCTATTTGTTGTTGGGAGTGGCGGCGCTCAACGGCGCGGGGCAATCGGCGCTGCTTTATTACCTGGGTGGCTATTTGTTCACCGTCTTGGCGGCGTTTGCCGTGATCACCCTCGTGCTGCGGCATCTGGAAAGTGAAGACGTCTTCGGCCTGGCGGGGTTGGCGCAACGATCGCCGACCTTGGCCGCGACGATGACGCTGGCGATGGCGTCGCTGGCCGGCATTCCGCCGTTGGCCGGATTTTTTGGAAAATTCCTCCTGATCAAAGCGATTGTGGAGCGGGGAGCGGCGCATCCTGCCTATTACGCGCTGGCGCTGGTGGCGGTGGTGGGGGTGGTGATCTCCATCTACTACTATTTCGGCGTGGTGCGGGCGATGTATTGGAGCGAGACGGTGGCTGATCGCTCGCCAGTAACGCTCTCGTGGCCGGCGCGCGCAGTGGTGGGCGTGTGCGTGGCGGGGATGTTTTGGTTGGGGCTGTTTCCGCGCACGGCACTCGGTTGGACTGGCGAGGCGGTGCGGGTGCTGAACGCGTTGCCGGGGATGTGAGCTTTGGACGCCAGGCGGCAGTGCGCTACTGGGGCCAGGCGCGGGTTTGCGTGGTGATTCGGAAGGGCGACTCACCGCGCAACAGGTCGAGCGTGACGGTCTGGCCGGGGGCGCGGGTGAGCATCAGTGCCTGCAAATCACCGGGCGAATTCACCCGCTGGCCGTCCATCGCGTAGATGATGTCGCCCACCGCGATGCCCGACGTGGCGATGGGCGAATTGGGGTCAATGCCCGTGACTTCCGCTCCGGCGCGGCCACTGGCCGGTGGACGCACGGTGATGCCGAGAATCGAACCGCTCTTGCGGGCGGCCATCACCATCGCCACCTGGCCGGTCGAAAGGCCCGGCACGCCCTGGACAGCCTGGAGCAACGTCGCGTTGGCCGCGCGCAACACGGCCAGTTCCTGGGTCAACTGGCGCAGGTGCGCCACCTCGTTGCGCAGGCGCAGCAACTCGCGCGCGCTTTCGCGCAAGCGCTCCAGTTCGGCCTGTTGGTTGGTGAGCGTTTGCGCGGCGCGCGCGGCGTCACGGAGCTGTTCCAACTCCTGAAGTGCCGCGGCCTGGACGCGCAACCGTTCGCGCGCGGCAAGGAGTGCCTTGTGTTGCGTCCAACACAGGGCCGCCAGGCCGCCGCTGAGCAACAGCGTTCCAACCACCCAAACCCCGGCAAACCAGCGTGTTGGTTTCATGCCTCGTACCACCCAATTCGTTTGCTCGCGCGTCGTTCGGTGTCGCAAATCCGCTTGCGCGCCTGTGGCTCCGCGCCCATATTCGCGCAAACGAAAGTGATTTTCTATGGCAGACAAAGCGAATCGCTACCCCGAAAACGTCCCCGGCAAGTATTACGTGGACAACCAGTGCATTGACTGCGACCTGTGCCGCGAAACCGCGCCGGACAATTTCAAACGCAACGAGGACGGCGGTTACTCCTACGTTTACAAGCAGCCCGAAACGCCGGAGGAAGAGGCCCGATGCAAGGAGGCCAAGGAAGGCTGTCCGGTCGAGGCGATTGGCGACGACGGCGACACGGCCTGAACCGGTTTTTCCAACAGCCCGCAGGCGACTGCGCCTGCGGCTTTTTTTTGCGCACGCCTCAAGCCGCCCGGCCGCCGGGCAGCGGCTCAAGCATTGGGATTTGACGCTGCGGGGCTTCGTCCCGGTTTTCTCCACAGCATCGCGCCCATCTCGCGCGCCGCGCGCACGCGCAACAGCCAGGCCACGCCCAGATAGAACGCTCCGGCCACACCCGCCGGGACAAACACCGCGCCAAGCTTCAGGGGCAATGTTGCATGACCCAGTGCGCGCTCCCACCATTGCCAGAGCGCCCACGCCAGCACGCCCGCCAGCGCCGCCAGCGCGCCCAGCCGCCAACACGCCGCGCGCACTTCGCCAAAATTGAGCGTGCGCAATTTCCGCCGCAGCGCATAGGTCAGCAGCCCCACGTTGAGCGCCGAAGTCGCCGTGTTGGCCAGGCCCAACCCCGCCTGTTTGAACTGCCATACCAGCGCCCCTGCAAGCAACAGATTCAGCGCCAGGCAAAACACGCTGATGCGCATCGGCGTGTGCGTGTCGCCCAGCGCGTAAAACGCCCGCGCCAGCACGTTCACGGTGGAAAACGCGACCAGGCCCGGCGCCAGGCACATCAACGCCAGCGTCGCCTGATGCGTGGAAACGGCGTCGAACCGCCCGCGCTCAAAAAGCAGGCGAATGATCGGCTCGGCCAGCGCCACCAGCAGCGCCGATGCGATCCAGTTCAGAAACAGCAAATAGCCCAGGCCCTGACGCAGTTCGCTGCGAAACCCCTCGTAGTTTTTTTCCGCAGCCAGCCCGGACAGCGTCGGCAGCAGATACGTGGCGAGCGAAATGCCAAACAACCCTTGCGGCAGCTCCATCAACCGCACGGCGTATTGGAATGACGCAACCACATAATCGTCCGCCCAGTAGGCGAGCAGGTTCACGGTCACGACGTTGATCTGAAATGCGGCGACGCCGAGGGTCGCGGGCAACATCTGACGCACAACACGCCGCACGGTTTCATCGCGCCACGGGGTCACCCACCGCCAGCGAAACCCCTCGCGCCACAGCAACGGCAGTTGAAACCCCGCCTGGGCGAAGCCGGCGGCCACGACGCCAATCGCGAGGGCAAAAATCTGCGCCGGCAGCCGATGTTCCTCCGGCAGATGCCGACCGAACTGCGGCGCGAGCCAGAGCACCGAGGCGATCATCACCACGTTGAGCAGCGCCGCGCCGAGTGCGGGAACAAAAAAATGCCCCCGCGCGTTGAGCATCCCCATGAACACCGCGGCGAGGCACACGAGCAACAAATACGGCAACATCGCGCGCAGCAACTCCAGCATCAGCAACGTGCGCGCGCTCAGCCGCGTCGTCTCGCCCTCAACCTGCCCGCCCCAGGCCAGCGCCAGCGACAGGCCGAGCAGCCCCGCGCCCACCAGCGCGCACGTAACGACCAACAGCGCCGAGATCACGGCGTTGGCCGCGTGCCACATCGCCCGGTCGCCCTCGAGCTTTTCCTTTTCCTTGAAGACCGGGATGAACGCCGCCGTGAGCGCGCCCTCGCCGAGCAAACGTCGGAACAGGTTGGGAATCTGGAAGGCGAGCAGGAACGCGCTGGCGACCCAACTGGTGCCCATGAAGCGCGCATAGACGATTTCCCGCACCATGCCCAGCACGCGGCTGGTGAGCGTGGCGGCGGCCATCGCGCCCGAGGAGCGGAGCATCTGCGACATCGCGCCGCAGTCTAGAAACCGTCATCCACCGCCCAAAGCGGAAACTGCTTTGCCCCTTCTCAACGAAACGTCTTTCGGCGCGTCACGGTGCGTTCGTCACCTTCGACCAGGACGGCTTCCTCCCGATAAATCTCCAAATTGTCGGCGTTGTATTACGGCTTCAGCTTCACTCGCAAATACCACAGATCAACAATCTTCCAGCCGGTTAAAACCCATCGCTTTTCGGACGTTTCCTTGATGGCGAATCCGGCCAACAGATGGCGAGCATCGTGCCCAATCTTGGGATTGGTCGTGGGCTGATAAAAAAAATTCCGAGCCGACCCTTGGGAAATGTTCTGTTCGCGTGAAACCTTCACCTCCAGATAGGTCGGTTCCCCTTCGTTCCAAAGGAGACGATCCGGATAACCACCCGGCGTGCGCCCCTGTTCAGCCCTGGGGCGTTCCACTCCGATGCCGCAAGCTTTGAGAGCCACTTCAAGTTTTTCTTCGACTTGGGTGCTGACGTCGTTGGGCCGATTCGCCGTGAACGGTTCGCTCTGCGAGCCGGCCACGACGACAATGCACGCCCTGGCGAGTTTGTCCAAGAGCGCGGCGTCCTTGCTGCGGTTGAGCACCGGCAGCACCTGCCGCCCAGTCATTGCTTCGATGACGACCGGAAACGGAAGGCGCTCCATGGGCTTGAGGAAGATTTTTGCAGCCTCGCGCAGTTGTTCCAGTTGCCTGTCGCGCAGTTCATCGGGATTCATGTCAATCCTTTCGGAAGATCAAGACCCACTCTCGCTGCATGACGTTGTAAAGGCCGTAGATCAGCTTGTCCACGCGCGCTTCCAGGTGCATCCGGCGGCGCTCGAAGTGCCGAATGCAATTGCCGACGGTGTCGAGTTCGCGCCCTTGGAATGTGACGTTGCCCAACACGACGGCCGCCCGGCGACCCGGCTTGAGGACGCGCGCGATTTCGCCGTAGGCGCGGTCCATGTCCTCCTCGTAAAGGTCAAAGCGTTTGAGGCCGCTCCCGCGCACGCCGATGAACTCCTCCCGGATGCGGCCCAGGTCGTAGCCCAGCGCCTCCAACGCGTGCGCGTCGTTGGCCACATAATCCAGCGCAATGGAATACGGCGGCGAGGTGATCACGCCGTCAACGCTCGCATCCGGCAGGGGCAGGCGCCGAGCGTCAGCGATTTCGACCCGCGCCGGTGTCGGCTGAAGGCCAACCTCTTTGCACCCGTCCCTCATCAAGCGCACACTGCGCAGCATTTTGTCGCGATTGTGCAGAACTTTGGCGACGTAATCCTGTCCCCGTCTTGCCTCGTCGCTGCGCGCGATCATCCGCGCCAGCAAATCAAACGACGCGACCGGATCGGCGAGCGTCGCAGCGATGTCCGGTCGCCAGGTTTCAAGCGTTTCGTCTCGCAGCACCAATTGGTTCTCGCTCGCTTCAATCCCGGCCAGGTGGTGGATGGCGTTGGCTTTCACCGAGGCGATCAGCACACAGAGCGGCGAGATGTCGAATCCGATTGTGCGCAAGCCCAGCAGTGCACCTTCGACCACGGTCGTGCCGCTGCCCACAAACGGGTCCAGCAGCACGTCGCCCTCACGCAGCCCCAGAATGTTTGCCAGCCCGCGCACCATTTGCGGGTGGAACTTGCCCTTGTAAGGGTAGAACCAGTGCGTGATGTATTGGTTGAAGGCGCGGGTGAGGTTGCGCCGGGTGAGCCGGAAATAATCCGTTGGCTTGCCGTCCACGTGCGCGACATAGGCCGAACGCCGTTGAATCGCCGTGGTGTCACCCGCGCCGTTCAACCCAAACGAGCGGAAATCCTCCAGCAAAATCGCGCCCGGCGCCAGCGCCGACACCTCCATGCGGGCCAGATGCAGTTCGTAAATGAACTGCAAATTCGGAAACAACGTCAGACTGCGCTTCGGGCTACCCGTTGCGGTCATCAGCGCCTGTCTAACGCAATCTCTGCTCCGGCTCAAGTCGCCTCACCACAGCGAGATCGAGTGGCGGAAACCTGAGCGGGCATATTTGCCGCCTCAACGATAAAACCCCGGCGCCGGTAGCGCAGGATTCGGAAGTCCGGCGTGTCCCGAATCTCCTCGACCAGCTCGAACTGGTCTTCAAATGGCGGGAAAAAGGCGTCGCCGTCCACGACGCGTTTGACCAGCGTCAGGTAAAGTTCCGAGCAGAATGGCAGCGCCTGAGCATAGACCTCTGCGCCGCCACAGATGAAGACCCGTCGCTCGGCCGTCAGCGCGCGCGCCTCGTTCAGGCTCGTGATCGTGCGAACGCCCGGATGCGAAAAAGCCGAACGGCTCAGCACGAGCGTTTCGCGTCCGGGCAGCGGCCGTCCGATGGACTCGAAGGTTTTGCGGCCCATGACCAGCACATGGCCCGTAGTCACCGCCTTGAACCAGCGGAAATCCTCGGGCAGATGCCACGGGATGCGTCCGTTGGCCCCGATCACGCGGTTGAGCGACATCGCGGCGATGGCCTGAAACCAAGCTTGCACGGTCACACCGCCACCGGCGCCTTGATGGCCGGCCAGGGATTGTAGTTGAGCAACTCGAAGTCCTCGTAGCGGAAGTCGCGGATGCGTTTGACCGCCGGGTT
This sequence comes from Verrucomicrobiia bacterium, assembly GCA_026414705.1. Lineage (GTDB taxonomy): Bacteria > Verrucomicrobiota > Verrucomicrobiia > Limisphaerales > JAOAIM01 > JAOAIM01. Next base: position 27,715 of record JAOAIM010000015.1, read on the forward strand.
GAGCCGCAGCGTCGGCAGCGGCCGCGGCTCGCGGCTCAACTGCAATTTCGCCTGCTCGACGTGGTTGCTGTAAAGATGCAGGTCGCCAAAGGTGTGAATGAACTCGCCCGGTCGCAGCTCGCACACTTGCGCAACCATCATCGTCAGCAGCGCGTAGCTGGCGATGTTGAAGGGCACGCCCAGGAAAATGTCCGCGCTGCGCTGATAAAGCTGGCAGCTCAACTCCCCTTCGCTCACGTAGAATTGAAACAGCGTGTGGCAGGGCGGCAGCGCCATTTGCTCCAACTCGCCCGGATTCCACGCCGTGACGATGAGTCGGCGGCTGTCGGGGTTGGTTTGGATTTCCTCGATGACGCGGTCAATCTGGTTGATCGAGCGCCCGTCGGGCGTGCGCCAGTCGCACCATTGCGCGCCGTAGATGCGGCCCAGGTTGCCCTGCGCGTCGGCCCATTCATCCCAGATCGTCACGCCGTGCTCGTGCAGGTAGCGGATGTTCGTGTCACCGCGCAAAAACCACAGCAGCTCGTGGATCACGGACTTGAGGTGAACCTTTTTGGTGGTCAGGAGGGGGAAACCGTCGGCGAGCCGAATGCGCATCTGCGCGCCGAAAATCGAATAGGTGCCGGTGCCGGTGCGGTCGGGTTTGAACCGGCCGTGTTCGAGGACGTGTCGAAGCAAATCCAAATACTGACGCATCGGGCCGCGACCACTTAACCGGGAGAGCCGGGTGGCGGCGAGTCAAAAAACCATGTGCGCGGGGTGTTTGCCGGTTGCCGTGCCGATCGGGGAAGAGCGGGCTTGAAGGGTGGGTTCCTGCGTGCCCCGAAAAACCCTTTCAAAAGGACGGTTTTCTTGGGGCTGGTTTGTCGGCGCACGCGGATGGGGGCGCAGGCGAGCGGTTTCCGTTGATGGATGGTTCAATCCGCTGCGCCCGCGTCGGCAGCCGCCGCGCGTCGGGCGGGCGGGCGCGGGCCGAAGAGCGCCGTGCCGATGCGCACGATGGTCGCGCCCTCCTCGATGGCGACCTCAAAATCGCCGCTCATGCCCATGCTCAAGTGCGGCAACGGTGCGCCGAGAATCTGCTCGCACTGCTCCCTGAGTTCACGCAGCCGCCGGAAATGCGGGCGCACCTTTTCGGGATCGGGACTCCAGGGGGGCACGGTCATCAGGCCGCGGATTTCCAGGCGCGGCAGCGCGTTGAGCGCGGGCAACTCCGCCAGCAGCCGCTCGGGCGCGTAACCAAATTTGCTGCGTTCGCCGGCGACGTTGACCTCGACGAGGACGGGCATGCGCCGGGCCGCCTGCTCGGCGCGTTTGTTCAACTCCTGCGCCAGGTGCAGGCTGTCCACGCTCTGGATCATTTCAAACAGTTCCACCGCGTCGCGGCATTTGTTGGTTTGCAAGTGGCCGATGAAGTGCCACCGCAGCCGGTCCGAGCAGAGCGGGATTTTGGCTTTGGCCTCTTGAACCTTGTTTTCGCCGAATATGCTCAGGCCGAGCGCGGCGGCGGCGTTGACGACCTCCGGCGGCTGGCTCTTGGTTACGGGCAGCAACAACACCGAGTCCGCGTCGCGCCCCACGCGTTGGCAGGCGGCGCGGATGCGCTGTTGCACGGCGGCGAGGTTCTCGGCCAGATTCATTGCGTGCATCGTAAGGGGCTCGAGTTGAGCCGTAAACGGTCAGAAGCATGAGCCATTGGCTGGTGAAACAAGAGCCTGGCGAATACGCCTGGGCGGACTTTGTGCGGGACGGGCGCACGGCCTGGACGGGCGTGCGAAATTTTCAGGCGCGCAATCATCTGCGCGCGATGCGGCGCGGCGACCTGGTGCTCTACTACCACAGCGGAGAAGAGCGCGCAGTGGTGGGCGTGGCGCGGGTCGAACGCGAGGCCTATCCGGACCCGACGGCCCGGGAGGGCGACTGGTCGTGCGTGGACCTGGTGCCGGTCAAGCCGTTGGCGCGGCCGGTGACGCTGGCGGAGATCAAGGCGGACCCGGCGCTCCGGGACATGCCGCTGCTGCGCCAGTCGCGCTTGTCGGTGATGCCCTTGACGGCCGGGCAGTTTCGGCGGTTGCTCGCGCTGGGTCGGACGCGGCTCTGAACTGGGGGCGGGGGTTGCGATTCAAGCAGGCTGCTACGGCGGTGAACCGCTGACGAGTTTTTGGAATTCGGGCAGTGCGCGCAGCGGGGTGAAGCGCGGGTCGTCGCGGGCAATCACGGCGAGGTTGCTGGCGTTGGGGGCTTTGGCGAGCCGCTTGGCGTTCAGCTCCAGGGCCTGTCGGAGCGCGTCCATGCCCTCCTTGACCTTGCCGAGGCCGGACTTGAGGGCGGCGAGGTCATACCACGTTTCGGGGGCGTCGGGCAGAAGTTTGACGAGGCGTTCGAGCGCGATTTCGAGTTGGGACCAGGCGTGGAGGTCGGCGAAGACGCGGGCGGCGCTGAGCACGGCGTTGCCGTCGGCCTGCGGGTGCTGGATCATGCGCTCCAACACGGCGAGCGCGCGATTGGTTTGCTGCACGGCCAGGTAGGCGGAGGCGAGGTTGAACGCGCCCTGAAAGTCGGTCGGATTCTTCGCCAGTGCGGCTTCCATCTGGTCAAAGTTGCTGCGGATTTTTTCGATTTCGCCGATGCGCCGGACGGTTTCGCGCAGGCTGTTGACCAGGCCGACAACCTGGGCGTTGTAGGGATCGAGCTTGCGGCAGGTTTCGGCGACGAGCAGCGCGTCTTCAAAGCGGTTGACCTGCGGCTGGGTGAGGAGCGTCACGTAGCGGAAGACCGCTTCGGGGCTGTAAGGGCAGAAGGCGAAGGCTTGTTTGAAGGCGAAGTCGGCCTCGCGCAACAAGCGCTGGAATTCCTCCTGCGTCCTGGGCCGATACTCCGGAGGCGCCTGGAAGAGCCGCCACAGATAGACGCCCGCGATGGAGCTGCGGAGTTTGGAGAAGGCTTTTTGGGCCTGGTCGTCGCGGGCGAATTTGCGGTCACCCTTGAACCCGCTGAAGTCGCGGCGCAGGTAGAGTTTTTCGGCGAACTGGGCGATTTCCTTCACACTCGTGTCGTAGGTAATCCAGTTGCCGATGAGCCGTTCGGAGTAGCGGCTCCAGAACTCGTGGTCGCGCTCCAAAATTTCCTCGCTCAAGGCGGGCAGCGGCTGGCGGTTGACCTTCATGATGATGCCGAAGGGCGTCAGGTGCGGATACATCCAGTCGAGCGGGAAGCTTTCCTCGACAAAGAACTCGTTGGTCGGGTTCATGTCGAACATGACCTTGGCGATGAGCGCGTTGATGCTCATCACCGCGACCTGGCCGGAGACCTGCACCTTGTTGTCCACGATGCGGACGTCCTCGCCGGGCTTGAGCTGACGCGGCTCGTGAGGGAAATCGCGGTCGTGCTGCGCGCGCCGTTGCGCGTCGTAGAGGTATTCCTGGAAGCACCGCTGCGAGTCGTCGGGGGTGGCGATGTAAATCTCCCTGGGCGGATACACGCCGGCGCGGCGACGGCGTTCCTCGATTTTGGCGCCGAGCGCCAGGAACGGCCGGTCGAGCACCGCGAACGCCAGACGGGCCAGGAGATTGGTGGTGTAATTGAGTTCGCGTTCCTTGGGCCCGCGCAGCAGTTCCTGGAAAAACGGCGGGTCCTGCTGGCGACTGCGGTTGTAGTGGGCGCGGATGTAGTTCAGGTAGGTGCCGTCGGCCAGAGCGTTTTGCGTGATGATGTAAACGTCGCGCCGGTCAAAGTGCGGGTCGGTGTCCTTCTTGCAGTGCGGGGGAATGAAGCTTTCGCAGAAGATCATGTAGGTGGGGCAGAACCGGCCCGGATCCGTGCCGCCGTAGAGCACCGCGTCGCGCGTCATTTCGGGATACACGTATTTGCCCTGCACCGGATCGCGCATCATTTGTTCGCGCAGTTTGGCATCGTAATGACCGAACTTGCCGTCGGGTCCGGTGAAGGGTGGCGTGAACATGTCGTGGCCGAACCAGTAGCCGAAGAGGTGACCGCGTTGCTCGTTCTCGAACCAGTGGGTGAGCACCGAGTAGAGGGGCATGGCGGCAAACAGCGCCAGAGTGAGGGTGAGCGGCGGCCGATGCCGTTTGAGCACGACGGCGCCGGTGTAAAGCAGCGCGCCGCCCAGCAGCATCAACCCTGCGAAAATCGGCATCGCATACTGATCCTTGTCAAAGGACTTGCGGATGGCGTGGAAGAACTGCTGAAGCGGGCCGGCTTGGAGGTGTTCGGGCACAAAATTCTGCGTCGCGCCGGTCAAGGCGGCCAGCGCCAGCAGGGTTGCGGCGATGCCGCCCGCCACGGCCCAGTAGCGGATGCGCTCGTATTGCGTGGCCAGCGTTGCCGCCAGCAACGTCAGCCCGTAACCCACGGCCATCGCCACCACGGTGTGCGAGGCGGTGAAAAAGACGCGGATGAGCTCGCGCGCGGCGCGGTCCGGGGGCGGATTGAGCAGCATGACCAGAAACGGCCCGAGGGTGAGGAAAAACGCGACCAGCCCGACCGTCCAGGCGCGTTCGCGCCGCTGCATTCGCCCGTAAAAGAAAAAGATCACCAGGGCAATCGCCAGGTAGAGGAGGTTGAATTCCTCGTTCAGCCCTTCGAGGAACATCCACAGTTGGGCTGCATAGGTTTTGATAAAGTTGAACGTCGCTTCCAGGAAGGTGTCGCCTGTCCCGGTGGTGGGGCGGATGCGTTCATACTGGCCGCGGGTGATCGCGTGGAAGAAACCCTCGACGGTGCGCGGATAACCCCACTGCATCGGCGGATTGGTCATGCCCGCAATGGGCATGTAGAAGTAAAACGCCGCGCCCAGAATCCACGCACCGGCTGCGCCCAGGGCCGCGCGCCACTCCCGGCCCAGCGGCCGGGCGCGCCGTTCCAGCCGCACCAGAGCCGCGATGCAGCCCAGGCCCAGCAAGTGCACCAACAACAGACCCCCGCGCGAATCGTCAAACACGTCCACGTAGTTGGTGATGATCCCGAACAGCAGCGCCAGGTAGCCGACGCTGCCCACCAGCGCCAGGTCGCGCCCCAGCTCCAACATTCGAAGCCGCGTTTTCAACGACAACCAGACCCACAGCGCGGCGGAGGCCAGACCGATGACGTTGTAGATGACGAACACCGGCGTGTTTTCGCTGAGCAGTTTCAAATAGCCCATGCTGACGATGGCCAGGCCGCCCAGGTAAACGATCGTGTTCCAGAAAAACAGCGCCCGCGCCAGCTTCGGTTGCACCACCAGCACCAGCGCCTCCATGCTCAACGCAATCACCAGCAGCGACTGGTGATTGTTGAAGCAGATGCCATACATGAAAAACGCCAGATACAGGTAGCGATACTGCTCCGGCGCATACGTCCAGCGCAGCAGGCCCAGCAGCACCGCCACCAGCGAGAGCACACTCAGCGAATACACCTCCACGATCACCGACTGGCTCCACATGTAACCGTTGAAGCCCAGCAACGTGCCCGCGACAAAGCCCGAGACCATGCAAATGGCACTTTCCCAGCGGCGATTGATGTTTTTGAGGTCGGCGATGCCCTCCATCATCATGCTGCTGCCGCGCGAGACCAGAAACGCCAACAACCCGCAGGCCACGGCGCCCGCCGTCGCGCTGCCCAACGCCACCCGCCACGCGACGTTGGAAATCGGCAAGAGCGTCGCCCAGAACCAGGTGTAGATTGTCCAGACCGGGTAACCCGGCGGATGCGGAATGCCCGCGTAAAACGATGCCCCCGCCAGTTCACCCGAATCCTCCAAGGTCAAATTCGGTGCCAACGTCAGGAAATACCCCACCCACACCACCAACGTGGTGACGGCGAAGGTGGCCCAGTCAATGGGCCGGAACAGCGGCGGGAGTTTCGAGGCGGGCGATTCGGTCCTGGCCGGAGCTGGCGTGGCGGTGGCCGCCGGCGTCGGGCTTGCACCGGCGGCGGCTTGCGGCCCGTTGGCGCGTTTGGATTTCCCGTTGCTCATGCGGCGGATTCAGCCATCACGGTGTCCAATCGAGAGGCGCAAACTTGGGCGGAAAGAGGCCCCTTGTCCATGAAAAACGCGACCGGTTGCGGATGCGATCGGGCCGGCGTCGTTCACGGCGTGGCGTTGGTGGCCGCCGCTAGCGACAGCGTGCCCGCAAACGCCTCCAGTTGATTGTGCGCGCGCTGAAAACTGCCGGGTAGATACGCCGCGTAACTCTGGTTGCTCAAGACCAGTTCCAACCAGCCGTTGGACGACGTGGCCGAAGAAAACGTCGGCACGCCCTGGGGCGTGATCACTACGCCGGCCAGAAGCAGGCCCGCGGCCGCCGGCGCCAGCCAGCCCGCGCGCCAGAAGCAGTTCGTCGCGCGGGCGCTCGGCCGCCCGAACAAGCGCCGTTCAAGCGCCGGACGCGGGCGGCGCGGTTTCCAGCATCGCAACCGCTTCTCCAATGATTCGATCCGAGTGTCGGGGTTCATACGTCAACTCCTCTTCACAGAGCGCGCCGTCGAGCGCGGCGCGAAGTTTCTCCATGCCGTAGCGGTAACGCCCGGCGGCGGTGTTCGGCGATACGCCGAGCAACGCGCCGATCTCCTCAAACGTGTATTGATGCCAGATTTTGAGCACAATCACCTCACGCTGAAGTTGCGGCAACGCAGCCAGACCACGCATCGCCGCGCGCTCGGCGTCGGACGCCTCCGGCGCGCGCTCAAACCAGCGACGCGATTCCCACTCGCGCACCAGCCGCCGCCAGAGCGAACGCCGGTGGTTCAGCGCCCGGTTGCGAAAGCTTCGCACGCAATAGTGTTCGGGCGATTCCGGCG
>JAOAIM010000161.1 GCA_026414705.1 Verrucomicrobiia bacterium
CATCGAATGAGGGGGCAGCGCACGCTTCTCTCGCGCCGTTTTCAGCGTCCCGCCGGAAACTCCTGCCTCAAACCAGTCGCCCCCCGGATGTCGAATTCCCGCGCCGCCTCAACCCTTCTCAATGCAGGCGTAGGCGTTGTGGTTGTGGATGCTCTCCTGGTTTTCGGCTTCAACCTTGTACCAGGTCACGTCCGGATGCGCGTTGAGCTTGAGCGCGATGTTGCGCACCAGGTCTTCGACGAAGACCGGATTGTCATAAGCGCGTTCGGTGACGTGCTTTTCGTCCTCGCGCTTGAGCAGGGCGTAAAGTTCGGAGCTGGCCGAACTTTCAATGATCTCAATGAGGTCCTCGATCCAGATGGGCTTTTTGAAGCGCACCTGAACGGTGACCGCGCCGCGCTGGTTGTGCGCGCCCCGCGCGCTGATGGCCTTCGAGCAGGGGCAAAGCGTCGTGACGTTCGCCTTCACCGTCAGCACGAAGTCAATCTCGTGGTTGCAGGCCGCCGCGTCGAACCGCGCCGTGTAATCCATCACACTCGGCATGCCGGACACCGGGGCGCGTTTGACCATGAAATACGGAAACTCCATCTCCAGGTGCGAGGTGGCAGCGTTGAACTTTTTTTGCATCGCAAAGAGGATGTCCGGAATGTTCTCCACGTGCATCACGCTGCCGTGGGCGTTGAGGACCTCCAAAAACCGGCTCATGTGCGTGCCTTTGAATTCCTTGGGCAGGTCCACGAACATCCCAATGGTCGCCACCGTATTCTGCACGCTGTGCGCCTTGTCGCGCACCTGAATGGGAAACCGCAGACCGCGCACGCCGACCTTGTCAATCCGCAGTTCGCGGTGGTCACGCTCACTTTGCTTGTCGTGCAGCCGGGCGCGAGCCGCAGAACCGCTCCTGCCGCCCGGGGGACTCTCTGCATGTTGCCGGGTCATGCACCAACACTATCAGGCCGGTGCCGAATTGCCAGAGGCTTTCAGGCGGTCCACCCCGGCCACCGCCCGGTTCGCTGGACGCTGGCTCAATGCCGGCCCTTCCGGCAACATCACCTCGTGAGCACCGTTCTGTTACGGCTCAGCGGGGTCAGCAAATCCTTCGGCGCCGTGCGCGCCCTGCGGGATGTCTCTTTCCAGTTGCACAGCGGAGAGGTCCACGCCCTGTTGGGCGAAAATGGCGCGGGCAAAACCACCCTCATCAAAATCGTCACCGGCGCGCACCCGCCCGACGCCGGCACGGTCGAAATCGCCGGCCAGGCCGTGCGTCACCTCACCCCGGCGCGCGCCCACCGCCTCGGCGTCGCGTGCATCTACCAGCAACCGGCGCTGTTCCCGGACCTGACCGTGGCCGAAAACATCGCGCTGCGGCTCGAACCGCTCCACCCGCTGCGGCGCGTGCGCTGGACCTCCCGCCGCCAGCGCGCCACCGCTCTTCTGCTCCGGCTCGGCGCGGCCATCCCGCCCGACGCACCGGTCGGTGCGCTTTCCATGCCCGAACAACAACTGGTCGAAATCGCCTGCGCGCTCGGCGCGGGCGCGCGCATCCTCATCATGGACGAACCCACCGCTGCCCTCTCGCCCCGCGAAGTCGCCCGACTCTTCGAAATCATCCGCACCGTGCGCGCCAACGGCGCCGGCGTCATTTACATCACGCATCGCCTCGAGGAGGTCTTTCAAATCGCCGACCGCGTCACCGTGCTCCGCGACGGCGAATGTGTCGGCACGCGCTGCGTTTTGCGCGACGCCGCGGCGCCTGCGATCTCCAAGGAAGGCCCGCTCAGCGAGTCGGCGCTCATCGCCATGATGGTCGGCCGCGAGATGACTCAACTGTATCCAATGCGGCGTGGGTGCGCGGGCGAGACCGTGTTGTGCCTTCGCAACTTGAGCTGCTCGGCGGGCGGTTTACGCAACGTGAACCTGGAGGTTCGCGCCGGCGAGGTGCTTGGCCTGGCCGGACTCGTCGGCGCCGGCCGCACTGAACTGGCCCGCGCCTTGTTCGGCCTCACGCCCGCTGACGCCGGTGAAATTGTTTTTTGCGGGCGGCGCGTCGTGATCCGCTCTCCGCGCGACGCGATGCAACTGGGTATCGCCTGCGTGCCCGAAGACCGGCGGCGGCACGGCGTGATTCCCGAAATGACCCTCACGCACAATCTCACGCTCGCCATTCAACGCGCCAATGCTCCAGACCTGGCGCGGCGACTCTTCCCGGGCGGCTGGCTGCGTCCCCGCCGGGAGCGCGCCTGGGCGTCGGAGGAAATTCGCAAATTCGACGTGCGCGCCTCCGGACCGGACGCCCCGGTCGCCGCGCTCTCCGGCGGCAATCAGCAAAAGGTCGCCCTTGCCCGATGGTTGGTCACGCAACCGAAGCTGCTCATTCTCGACGAGCCGACCCAGGGCGTGGATGTGGGCGCGAAAAGTGAGATTCACCAGATCATTCGAAGGCTCGCCGACGGCGGCATGGCGGTGCTCCTGATCTCAAGCGACCTCCCCGAAATTCTGGGCATGAGCGATCGGATCGCCGTGATGCGTCGGGGCACGGTGGTCGCCGAGTTCACCGCGACAGCCGCCCCTCATGAGGTGTTAGCCGCCGCTCTGGGGCTGGGGCCCTCCTCCCTCCGGTCTGAATCGCCTTGAGCACCGGAGCGTTCGACCGCGCAGCGGAGAAGCGCGCCAACGCCCACCGAGTCAAGTGCACCACTCTCACCCAAACGCTCCCCCGCCTCCGATGTCCCTCGGGAAAAACCGCAGCGGTCTTTTGGCCACCCCGGAAGGGAACGCTCCAACCGAGCAACTCGAAATCACACCGGGGCCGCTCCACTTCACAGGCCGTTGCAGCGTGCAGGCCGTTCGCGAGCCGCCCGTTGCGCGGTGCGCGCAAAAATCGCTTGTTTGGCGGATGCGTTTTGCGTTCACTGTGCCGAGCATCGGCTCGCTGCAATGAAAACAAAAACAACGAGTTCGCGCCGCGGTTTGCTCGCCGGCGGCAATTGGATCATTGACCAGGTCAAAATCATTGATGTCTTCCCGCAGCCCGAACAGCTCAGCAACATCCTGAGCCAGTCCCAGGGCACCGGCGGCGGCCCCTACAACGTGCTGGTGGACCTGGCCCAGTCCGGTGCGCCCTTCCCGCTCTATGCCGCCGGCCTGGTCGGTAAAGACCCCCTGGGCGATCACATCCTGGCCGACTGCAAACGCCACAAAATTGACACCCGCCACCTGCGTCAGACGCCCAAAGCGCCCACCTCCTACACCGACGTGATGACCGAAAAAGACACCGGCCGCCGCACCTTCTTCCACGCTCGCGGCGCCAACGCCCTCTGGCAGGGCGAAGACCTGGACTTCCACAAAATCAAGGCCCGTCACTTTCACCTCGCCTACCTGCTGTTGCTCGACGCGCTCGACAAGCCCGATCCGAAGTTCGGCACCAAAGCCGCCCGCCTGCTCGCCGCCGCCCAGGAGGCCGGCCTCAAAACCAGCGCCGACGTGGTGAGCGAAAACAGCGATCGCTTCACCGAAATCGTCCTGCCCGCCCTCAAGTATCTGGACTATTGCATCCTCAACGAATTCGAGGCCGGCAAAACCACCGGCTTCAAGACGCGTTCCCCGGATGGCAAGCTCGACACCGTGGCGCTGCGTCACGCCGCCGGCGCACTGCTCCAACAGGGCGTGCGCGAACTGGTCGTCATCCATTTCCCTGAAGGCGCGTTCGCCCGCACCCGTCGTGGTGAGGATGTCTGGCAACCGGCGCTCAAGCTCCCGCCCAAATACATCGCCGGCGGCGCGGGCGCCGGGGACGCCTTTTGCGCGGGCGTGTTGCTCGGATTGCACGAGGGTTGGGAACTGCAACGCTGCCTGCTCACCGGCGTGTGCATCGCCGCCGCGTCGCTCTCGGACCCGACCTGCACCGCCGGCGTCAAATCCCTGAGCAGTTCCCTGGCGCTGGCCAAGCGATTCGGTTTCCAGCCTCCGCTCGAACAAATGGATTGAGCGGCGCCCCGGCGCGGCTCAATACACGCCCTCGACGATCTGCTTTTCCATCGCGCCAAAGGGCCGCACCTCGCCCACCCCGTCCCACGCATACGGCTCGCGCGGCGGACGGCGAATCGCCTCGTCGCGCTCCAGAAACCGCGGCATGAAAAATTCCTTCGTCATCGTCGTCAACTCCACCCGACCCCATTCGCCGTAGCCGACCAGCTCGTCGGTCTTGTTCGGGTTGACCACCCGCAGCACGGCGCGCGGCTGCGGCGCATAGTAGGTGATCGAGTAGTGGTCTTCGGGCCGCAACGGCACGCTCGCCGCCAGCCCCATGAGCGTGTTGCCGTAGGTCGGGTAAAACCCGATGCGGCCCTCGAGCACCTCCTCCACGATGAAGCGCACGTATTGCGGCGGCATCGCCGTGCCGCCGCAGAACACGCCGCGGATGCCCGCCTCGTAGAGGTTGATTTTCTCACCCAGCGCCTCCAGCAGCTTCGGCGTCGTGAACAGCCCGGCGATCCGCCGGTGTTTGAGCAACGTCAACGCCTGATCCACCACGTGCTCCATGTAGGCGCGGGCGATGTCGAATTTCTTTTCGGCGATGACCTTTTTGACCCAGCGCGGGTCGAGGTCCACGAAATAACACGGGCTACCGCGAAAATTCGCCAGGTGTTCGATCGAGAGGCGCAACCGGCGCGGGCCGGTCGGGCCGACCATCAACCACGCCGCCCCGCGCGGAAAATGTTCATCCGAGAGCTTCGCGCTGAACTCCTCGTAATCAATTTTGTAGTCGTCCCAACCGATGCGCTGCTTGGGCATGCCGGTGGTGCCGCCGGTCTCAAAAATGTTGTAGGGCCGACCGCGATACGCCGCCGGCACCCAGACCTCCGGTTGCAAATCCCGCAGCCATTCATCTTGAAAATGCGGAAACTTCGCCACCAGATCGTCAAACGAACGCACCTCGCGGCGCGGGTCGAAGTTTTTCCGCGCCCACTCCAGCCAGAACGGGCAACCGGTCTCCGGCGAAAAATGCCAGGCCAGAATCTCTCGCACATGCGCGTCCAGACGTTCGCGCGCCGCTCCAATTTCCGTCTCGGTCACGGGCATGGCCGAATTCTTTAAGCCGTCCCGGCCCGGTTCGGAAAGTATTTTTCAACCGTCTGGCGCGACGGCGGGCGGGTCAGCAGCGACACCCCCCACATCAACAACGCCGAGCCCGCGCACAAAAACATCACCGGCAGAAAACCAAACATCGTCACCCCGCCCGGCGTGCGCAAAAACAGCCCGCCCAGCGCGGGAAAAATCGGCACCGGCGGCTGGCCTGGACGCGGGGCGAGCGGCGCCGACCACTCATGCAACCACCACAAACCCGCCATCGCCACCGCCACCCAGAGCGTCGCGGCCAGCGCGCCCCATTTGGTCGCGCGTCGCCAGTAAATCGCCGCCACCATCACGGGCGCCAGCGCCGCGTAACCCGTGAACGCAAATCGCACCGCCAGCTCGAAAATCCCCTCCTTGTCCTGGAGCCGCAGCGCCGCCAGATACGCCAGCAACGCAATCCCCACCACAAACGCCCGACCCGTCCACACCTGCGCCCGCTCGCCGAACCGCTCGCGCCCCCCGTAATACGCAAACACGTCCTGCGTGAACATCGTCCCCAGCGCCAGAATCTGGCTGTCGGCCGCCATCACGCACGCCATGATCGCCGCCCCCAGCACCCCCGCCAGCACCGGCCCAGTGTGTTCCCGCAACAACCGCAAGATCACGTCATCCGACTCCCCCGCCCGCAGCCCCGGAAACTGATCCGCCGCCACCACGCCCAGAAACACGCTCGGCAACCACAGCAACAAAATGCAAATCGGATAACACACCACCGTGAGCTTGAACGCCTCCGCCCGACGCGCCGTCAGGCACATGATCGCCACGTGCGGAAACATCACCGAGGACAACGGAATGAACATGTAACTGAAAAACTCCGCCATCGAAATCCGCTCGCGCGTCAACAGCGCCGCCGTGGCCGGTTGCGACGCCAGCCGCTCCATCACCGCCTCAAACCCGCCCACGCCCCGCCCGATCCACACCAACGCCGCCGTCCCGAAACACAGAAACAGCACCGTCTGAAACGTGTTCACCCATGCCGTGCCGCGCATCCCGCCGAAAAACACGTAGCTCATCACCACCAGCGCCACCAGCCCGCCGCCCGCCCAATACGGCACGGCCCCGCCGCTGATCGCCTCCAACGTGTGCCCGCCGCCCATCACCCCGATCACGATGTAGGGCACCAACATCGCCGCCGTCAGCCCAAACACCACCGTTCCGATGTGGCCGCATTCAAGCCGGTCGCGCAAAAACTGCACCTGCGTCATGTGCCCGAACCGTTTCCCAAACGCCCACAACCGCGTCCCCACGAAAAAAAACGTCAGCGGAATCACAAACGCCGACGCCGACGCCATCAGTCCGAACACGCCAATCCCCCGGTGATACGCCAGTCCCGACGCGCCCAGAATCGAAAACGCCGTCATGTTCGTCCCGAACAGCGCCAGCAAAAAAATCACCGACGCCAGCGAACGGCTCGCCAGAAAATAATCCTCCCCCGACGCGCGCCCTTTCCGAAACGCAAACACGCCCAGATAGAGCACCACCGCCAGATAGGCGAAAACAATGGCCGCCGAGATCATCAGCCCGTCCGGTTCTCCGTTTCGCCGCGCCCGCCCGTTTCATCCGGCCCGCGCCCGCGCCCGCCCTCACCCCGTGAATCGTCCCCGGGCAATTCCAGTTCCCGCGGCCACGCAAAGCGCACCAGCAACGCCATCACCACCGCGCAGCCGATCGCATACAGAGCGTGATACGCCAGACCCGGCGGCAGCACCCCGAAAATCAGCGGACGCGCCCGCCCCCAGTTCCAACAGTCCTGGTGCAGCAAAAACATCCCTGCCAGCAACGCCGCCCAAAACCATCGGGCGCGCGCGACGCGACGCGAAGATGCCCCTGCGTTTGAATGCATCGGCGAACCGCCCGTGATTAAACGCCGCAGCCCCCGCCTGTCAACGGAATGCCCGTTCACTCCTCGGCGCGCGAGAGACTGAACAACACCGCGCACAGCGTCAGAAACAGCAACAGAATCGAATACATCTGAAGCGGGAAATCGAATCGCGCATGCACCAGGCAACCCCCCAGCGCCACCCAGATCAGCGACACCAACCGCCAGCTCCCCGGCGCGTTGCCCGGCAGAAACCATCGCAGCAGCGCGCACGCAAACGCCAGCCCGATCAGCCCGCTGCCCACGCGCCCGAAGGTAATCCGCGTTTCGAGCCAGTCGTTGTGCAGTTGTGCCGGCCAGTATTCGTCCTCCGACTCCCGATACAGTTGAAACACCGGCTCAAACGTGCCCGGCCCCGTTCCGAACCACGGATAATCCGCCGCCATCCGCCGCGCCGTTCGATTCGTCGCCTCGCGTCCTTCGATCCCTTCCCGCGTCTCCTTGAACCGTTCGCTCAACTTGTCCCAACCCACGGACACCGACACGCCCACGATCGCACCGAAAAACAGCAGCATCCCGAACTTCGTCAGCGGATGCCGCCGGCGCAGCCCGTAAATGAACAACCCCAACGCCAGGCCCAGGTTCATCACCGCCACCAGCGCGCCCCCGCGGCTGTAGGAAAGAATCGCACACGCCGCCATCAACGCCACCGTCAGCGGCAGCGCGTCAGTCGCCCGCCGCTGCCAGGCCGGGGGATTGCCCACGCCCCGACGCCGCTCCCGCCGCAGCGTCCACCACAACCCCAACGTCAGCGGCCAGACCAGGTTGAAGTATTGCGCGGCGTTGGCGCGGTAGGCGAACGGGCCAAATTGATGCTCCGGCAGACGGTTCACCCGCGGCTCGACCAACCACAGCAGCTTGTTTGTCCCGCTCCACCGTTGGGCCAGTCCCTCCACCGCGAGCAACGTCCCGTTGAGCGTCAACACCCAGCCCAACCGCGCCAGTCGCCCCGGCACAAGCCGTCGCCGCAACTGCTCCGGCCCGCTGCGCGCCAGGCGCGCTTCCTCCGCCGTCAAACCCAGCAACCAGTCCCGCAGCGCCCAGAAAAAACACGCCAGCGCCAGGTAATTCTCGAACCCCTGCAACGTGCGCGCCCGATCAAAACTGCCCGGCAACCACTCCACGTATGGCCGAAACGCAAACACCATCCCCACCGGGTCATACACTGCCCGCGCGTTCAATCCCGCAATCAGGCAGTAACCCAGCAGCGCCAACGTCAGCACCCCCACCCCCAGCGTCACCACCCGACCCAACCAGCCCCACGCCACCGAACCATCCGAAGCCGATTCCCCCGTGCCGCGCTCCGGCCCGCTCCACCGCGCCGGGCGGTAGCCGTATCGCCAGCGAATGAACCATTTCAACACCAGCAACCCGCCCAGACCGTAACCGATCAGATTCATCAACCGCGTGGACCAGAATTGCGTCGTGTTGAAATCCGACCAGAACGCCGGCGTGCCAAACGCCCACGGACTGACGATCAACCCCGCATAGAGAAGAACCTCGCTCAACCGATCGCACCAATCGTGCGCGAGGATGGCGCGCACGCTGGCCGGGCGACGCGGCGACCCGCCCGGCGCCGCCGCAGGCATGGCCGATTCAGTGCGCTGCTGCGAGTTCACCTCGACGATTCAACTGGAACGCCCGATTGGGAAACAAGCTGGAATCCGACCCCGGAACAGCGCGACACCTCCTTTCAACGCAAAGACGCGAAGGCGCAAAGGGCGTGGGAGCGTAGAGCCTCAGAGCGTGAG
>JAOAIM010000162.1 GCA_026414705.1 Verrucomicrobiia bacterium
GGCAAGGGCCAAGGCCAAAGCCCAACAGATTTATTGCCTCAACAACCTCAAACAACTCGGCATTGGCTGGATGCTTTATGCGCAGGACAGCAATGACTATTGCCCGAGCAACGCCGCCGCCTCGCCGTTCAACGAAAACCTCGGCAACTGGGTCACCGGCTGGCTCGACTGGGCTGCGGGCTCGCCGCCCGGCGCCAACACCAACAACCTCTACCTGATGAACGGCTCGATGGGGCCCTACATGGCGCGCAACCTCGGTTGCTACAAATGCCCCGCTGACAAATACCCCTCCGCCATCGGCATCCGCAATCGCACCGTCTCGATGAACAGTTTCGTCGGCGATTACATCGGCTTGATGGTGCGCTTCGGCAACGCCAACTACCGCGTCTTCAACAAAATGTCAGATTTTACCCGGCCCGGCCCGAGCCTGACGTTTGTGTTCCTGGACGAGTGCCCCGATTCGCTCAACGACGGGCTGTTCCAGTTGAACATGACCCGCAACACCTGGAGCGATATCGTCGGCTCCATGCACAGCGGTGGGGGCGCGTTTAGTTTTGCCGACGGCCACTCGGAAACTCGCAAATGGGTGGACAGCGTCACCAAATCGCCGGTCGTCCGCAACCAATGCCCGGCTTACACCAAAACCTCGCCCAACGATTATCGCTGGTTGCAAGAGCGGGGCAGCGCGTTGAAGTGAATCCCTTTCCTGATTGCACCGGAAACTCGACAATCGAGCCATGAAAAAAACGATCAGAATCGCCACTGCCTTAATGGCAGCATTTGGTTTCACTGCCGCAAACGTTCGCGCAGATGTCGTCATCATCGAAAGCCGTGCGGGGGGCCAAAACGTTGCATGGTATTCGGATGCCAATGGCACCGCTGCCGCCTGGGGCAACTCCAGCGCCAAAAGCGCTGCGCCCGGATGCACGCCCGGCATCGGCAGCAGATACAATCCCACGACGAACACTCCCGACACCACCCAGCCGCCGCGGTTCACTGTCTCGCCCACGCTGGCCGTGCCCGGCGGCATTTACAAGTTGGAGGTTACCTACCCCAACGGGAACAACTCGCCCAACATGATCGTGGCAATTTCGCAGACCGGCTGCACAGGCTTGCCTGCAACCACCACGGCATTTCAGGGGCCAGCCAACAATCAGTGGAAATTGGTCGGCTATTTGACTAACGCCCCGGGCGTAAACAATCCCGTGATCACGTTCACCTACCAGAGCGGCACAATTGCCGCCACCGGTGGACGCTGGTATGGCGACGCGGTGCGGTTTACGTTAATTGACCCCTGCACCGATATCGCTTCGATCACTGTCAACCCGACAGGCCCACTGGCTGCTGGCCAAACTTTCGTGAACGTGCCCAATGTGGACGGCGGCGCGACCAACGTCACCGTGTATGCCAATGGCGTCCCAATCGGCTCTTTGACCAGCGGAATCGTGGCAGGGTTGAACGTCGTGCCCACGACGCCATTGGTGAAAGGCCAGCAAATCACGGCAACATGGTCGAAGGACGGCTGCACAACCACGCGGGCTGCAAGCGGCCCGGCGGTCGGGAGCGGGGCGAATACCCCTGTTCGAGTCTCATTGACGCTCGGCAAGAACCCCGCGCTCACGGGACCGATTGGTGCGCCCAACGCCGGACCCGGCGCGAATCTATACTGGTTGAAAGCAACCGGCCTTTCGGGCGGATTCGCCACTGCCCCGCTCGGCGGCGAGGTGCTTTACCCAAGCACCTGTTGGAGGACGGTGATCTTCAACAACGACACCGACAATGCCTTTACGTTCACGGGCGCTCCCGGGCCGTTTCCGAATTCTGACCCGTATGCCGTGCTGGACTCGATCGCCTTCTGCATTGACTACGACAGCCCGGACACCGGGCCGTTTGACATCTACATTGACAGCATCATGAACGGCGACGTGCTGATTCAAGGGTTTGAAGGCTACACCAACGGCACGTATGGCGTCACGTTCCTGCGACCCAACGCGTCCACCACCCCGGCCCACCTGTTGAGCCAACCAGACGTCGCGCACATCAGCCAACTCAATGCGGACGAGGGCACCAACGCGTTACGCACCACGTTCCAGTTCCGCGCCGAAAACAACACCTTCTGGTGCCGCCTTTACTGTGGGGGTGCGCCCGCTTACCCGACGGTGGATTTGCGCAAGCCCATCAGCATTCGGATGCTGGTTTTGCCGGTCGGTGTGACCAACGGCACCAAATTCAACGGCACGGTTAGCGCCATTACCAATTCCGGGCCGAGCTGGCTGACCGGTACCAACACGCTGGGCGTTAGTGTCACCGGACCCGCAACCTACACTTACCAATGGAGTTGGAGTGGCGGGCCTTTGCCAAACCCCACGACAGGTCCAACCTACACGATTGACGGATTGGGCAGCGGAGTGAGCGACGCCGACAATGGGCTTTACACGGTCACGGTCAGCGACGGGGCATGCACCATCACCCGCGCGTTCAATTTCAAAGCGCAGCCGCCCATCCCGGCCATCACGAATCAGCCAACGCACGCTGTCCTCCCGGTGGGCAGCACGGGCATAGCCATGACAGTGGGCGCCACGGGACACGTGCCAGGCGGTTATCCGCTCACTTACCTGTGGCGAAAAAATGGCGTTGAACTTTATGACCAAACGGCTGCGTCGCTGGCTTTCCCCTCCGGCGTGACGGCGTCCGATGCGGGCCTGTACGATGTGGTGGTGGCTAACAGCTATGGCGCGGTGACCAGCGCCGTGGCAACGCTATCGGTGGTGCCGGTAGCCCTTGGCACCGGCAGCGGTCTGCAGGGCACGTATTGGACGCTGAGCACCAACGACAATCCGTTTGTCGGCCCGCCCACGCTCAGCCGCGTGGACCCGATCCTCAGCTTCAACTGGGGCAGTGGCTCGCCGCATTCGAGCATTTCGGCGGATTATTTCACCGCCCGCTGGTACGGCCAGGTTCAGGCCCTCGGCACCGACACCTACCACTTCGTCACCCGCTCGGACGACGGCGTGCGGCTCTGGATCAACGGACAATTGCTCATTGACAAATGGGTGCCGCAGCCCCCGACCTCTTGGACAAATACGATCGCCCTGACCGGCAACACGAAATACGATCTGGTGCTCGAATACTTCGAGCGTGCCGGCGGTGCAGTGGCCGAATTGAACTGGTTTACCGAAAGCGGCTCGATCCCCTACACACCGGTACCGCAGTCGCAGTTGTATCCGCTGACGTTTGTGCCGCCAAGTGTCACGCTTGTCTCGCCACAGCATCCGACGGTCGTGGCGCTGCCAACCACGGTCAATCTGAGCGCCACAGTGGCCACCAACTCGGCAGCGGAAGTCAATGGCGTCCAATTCCTCACCAATGGCGTCCTTTTGGCGGCAGTCGGCACACCGCCATACACTTATTTTTGGACCAATCCGCCGGTAGGCAGCTACGCGGTTTCGGCCCGGGCGCTTTACCACATCTCCAGCGCAGTGACCTCGGGCGCGGCAACCCTTACAGTCCAAGCGGTCGCCGCCGCCCCGGTCACCATCACCGGCATCGCGGGCACGACGCTCTCCTACAGCGGCGGCGCCGGATCGCGATTTGTTCTGTTGCAATCCGGCAACATCGCCGCTCCGCTGAGCACCTGGACACGCGTGGCAACCAACACCGCCACGCCCGGCTCGTTCACGATCCCGGCCGTTGGCACACCGCCCACGCCGGTCTTTTACAGCATCCAGAGCGAGTAAAGCGTCGCATCCATTAAGACGCGCACGCCCCGGCCTGCAACGCCGGGGCTTTTTTTCGGCTCAACCCGATTTCCCGACTCGCAGCCCCGGCTCGCAACACAACTGTTCCGTCGTTTTGGCAGATGCAACGTCACCGAAACTTCACTTGCCCCCAGGCGCGCGGGCAGACAAACATCGCGCGTCATGCAACGATTTTTCACCGCACTCTTGGCGCTGTTCGGTTGGGTGTGGGCCATTCACGACGGCTTGGCGGAAGTGGCCTGGCCACCAGCACCTTCCGGCATCAAGCACGTTGTCATCGTGAGCGTGGATGGCGGGGCGCCCTGGGTCATTGAGCGGGCGCGGATGCCGGTGTTGAAGCAACTGGCGCGCGAGGGAGCGCACTCCTGGTCGGCTCAGACCATCATCCCGCCGGTGACGTTGCCCTCGCACACTTCCATGCTCACCGGCCTGGTGCCGGAGCGACACCGAATCACCTGGAACAGTTGGGTGCCGAGCAACGGCGTGGTGTCGGTGCCGACGGTCTTTACGCACGCCCGGGCCGCCGGGCGCTCCACGGCCATGTTCGTGGGCAAGGAAAAATTCCGTCATCTCCTGCAACCCGGAACGGTGGACGAGTTCTGTTACAACCGGGCGCTGGCTCAAACGATCACCAAGAGCGAGAGTGGGGGCGGCGACCTTCAGGATGAACCCAACACCTTCGCCCGAACCGTCGCCGCCCAGGCCGCCGATTACATCGTGCGACACAAGCCCAACGTTTGCTTCATTCATTTCGCCGACCCGGACGCGATCGGCCACAAGTTCGGCTGGGGATCGCCCGAACAAATGCGCTCCCTGGAGTCCGTGGACGCCGCGCTGGGCCAGGTCGTCCAAGCCCTCCGCAAAGCGCAGCTGACGCGGCGCGCCGTGGTGATCGTCAGCGCCGATCACGGCGGTCACGAGCGCAGTCACGGGAAGGTGATTCCTGAAAACACCACCATCCCCTGGATCGCGTGGGGTGCCGGGGTGCGCAGAAACTTCACCATCACCACGCCGGTAAACACGTGCGATACGGCCGCCACCGCCCTCTGGCTGCTCGGTTTGAAACCCACCGTGCCGCTCGACGGCGCGCCCGTGACCAGCGCATTTGGCCGCGGGCGAAAAAGCTGATCCAAAGAGACTCCACTGCTCTGGCGTAAACGATCCCGGCGGCCGCCGAGGCTGGACTTTGCCGGACACTGCTGCCGCAGTGCGCGGAAGCTTCCACCGCCGAATGTGTGGGGTCGCATCTGTGGCGCGAACGGCAGCGCGCCTGAACCCATGGCAGGCGGCAGCGATTGCCCCCATCACGACCGCATGACGCTCGCGTTGACCACCGTGCGGCGTCCCGCTGCCTCGGAACAAGCCGTGCACGAGCCGGCCTGTTGCTGTTTTTGCGGGTCACCTGCGGCGGCGCCGGTCTGAAGAGAGGTTTGCCAAACGCGTCCGACCGGCGCCAACATCGGCACATGCGCTCGCCCATCCAACCCGCTTTGGCTGCGAAAGCGATTCACCGCCGTTTGGCCTGTTACAGCGCCGTGCTGTTATGCGCGGTCGCTCTTGGGCAGGGTGCCGCAACGGCCGCCGAACCAACGAACGCCGTGCGCGTGCTCATCGTCACCGGCCAGGACTGGCCCGGACACCTCTGGCGCGAGACGGCGCCGACGTTGCGCCGGCTGCTCGAAGAAGACCGGCGCCTGAGCGTGCGCATTCTCGAAGACCCGCACGCGCTCGACAGCGCGGCGCTGACAAACTACGCGGTCGTGCTGCTGCACTTTCAAAACTGGCAACAGCCCGGCCCCGGCGCGGCGGCGCGCGAGAATCTGCGACGCTTTGTCGAGCGCGGCGGCGGGCTGATGAGCGTGCATTTTGCCTGCGGCGCCTGGCAGGGCGAATGGCCGGAGTTTGCGAACATCCTCGGGCGCGTTTGGGACCCCAGGTTGCCCGCACACGATCCGCGCGGGCCGTTCACGGTGCGGATTGTGGACCGCGAGCACCCGGTCACGCGCGGCCTGGAGGATTTTGAGACCGATGACGAGCTTTACACCTGCCTGACGGGCGACGCGCCGATTCATCTGCTGGCCGTCGCCAAATCCAAATTGGACGGCCGCGATCATCCGATGGCCTTCGTGCGCACCTACGGGCGCGGGCGCGTGTTTTTAACCACGCTGGGGCATGACGTGAAAGCATTTACCAATTCGCGGGTGCCGCAGTTGTTACGGCAGGCGTGCCTTTGGGCCGCCGGCCTCCATCCTTGAACCGCAATCAACCCATGAAAACGCCAAACACACATCCAACCCGACACACGGTGTCACGACGCGACTTTCTGAAAACCTCGGCCACCGCTTCGGCGGGCGCGGCGCTGGCGTCGCTGGACGTGAGCCGGTTTGCGCACGCGGCAGGCAGCGACATCATCCGCGTGGGCATGATCGGCTGCGGCGGACGCAACGCGGGCGCGGCCCGGCAGGCGCTCAATGCCGACCGGGGCGCGCGGCTGGTGGCGATGTCGGACATTTTCATGGAGCGCATCGAGGAAAAGCTCGCGCTGCTGCGCCGCGAAAAGCCCGATCAGGTGCAGGTGGACGCGGAGCACTGCTTCACCGGGCTGGAAGGTTACAAGCGGGTGATCGAGGCCAGCGACGTGGTGCTCATTGCCAACGCCGCAAAATTTCATCCGCTCCAGATGATGGCGGCGATTCAGGCCGGCAAACACGTGTTTGTGGAGAAGCCGCACGGGATTGATCCGGCAGGGGTGAAACTGGTGCGCGCGGCGTGCGACCTGGCGCGACAGAAAAAACTCTGCGTGGTCTCGGGCCTCCAAAGCCGATTTCACACCGGTTATATCGAGACGATTCAACGCATCCACGACGGCGCGATCGGGGACGTGGTGGCGATTGAGGAGAATTTTCTGCGCGCGCCCTACGGCGTGCAGGAGCGCAAGCCGGGGCTGACGGAGTTGCAGTGGCAGTTCAGCGTGCAATACCGGTTTTACTGGCTCTCGGGCGATGACGTGACGCAATCGCTGGTGCACAACTTCGATCGGGCCTTCTGGGTCATGCGGCATGTGCCGCCGGTCAAATGCCACGGCCTGGGCGGGCGCGCTTCAATGGTGGACGCGGCCTACGGGTGCGTGTTTGACCATCATTCCATCGTTTATGAGTTTCCCAATGGCGTCCGCATGTATGGTTTTTGCCGCACGGCAACCGGTTGTTACGACGAGAACTCGAGCATCGTTCTGGGCACGAAGGGCCGGGCCAACATCACGCGCTGCGAAATTCGCGGCGAGAAAACCTGGCGCTGGCAGGGCCAGTGCGATCCCTACCAGATCGAGCAGGACAAGCTCTTCGCCGCGATTCGTTCGGGCGACCCGATCAACAACGGCGATTACATGGCCGACAGCACGCTCATCGCCGTGATGGGCCAGATTTCCTGTTACACGGGATCGGAGGTGACGTGGGAGGAGATCAACCAATCCGACTTCGCGTTTCCGCCGCGCCCCGAGGAGTGCCGCGATGACATGGAACCGCCGGTCAAACCCGGCCCGGACGGGCGTTATCCGGTGCCCGTGCCGGGTCAGACACGATTGTTGGGCTGAGAGCGGGCGTGAGCCGGCGTCCTCTCCATTCGTGTTTGTCTGCGCCGCGAAGTCAGGACGCTGGCAGGAGCGGGTTGTTGTTTCGCACGGCGGTGTCCGCTTCTTGCAGGAATTGGAGCGCGTCGGCGAGCACGCGCCGCAGGGTCGCGCCGTCCGACTCACCGGTTCGGTCCAGGTGATCGCCGTCGTACCAGAGGATGCGCTTGGGCGCTCGGGCGGCCTCCTGCAAGGCGCGCGCCGCCGAAGGGGCAATCACGGTGTCGCCGCGTCCGTTTTGAAACAGCACCGGGCGGGGCGCAATGCGGCCGGCGTAACGAACCGGGTCGAACACACTGCAAAAATACCAGGCCAACAGGCGGTAGAGCAGACGCTGCCGGCGATTCAGATCGCCAATCGCGCTGGCGGACAGCAGTTCCGAGAGGTTGCCGCCACCGTAGATCAACACGGCGGCGCGGATGCGCGGGTCGAATGCCGTGGCGGTAGTGCCCGTGATGGCGCCATAACTAGCGCCGACCAGATAAATTCGGTTGGTGGCGATGTCCGGTCGGGTTGCCAGATAATCCATCAACCGGCGCGTGTCGTTGACGGTGTGGGCGGCGCGCACGCGAAAGGCCTCAGCGCGCGCCAGGCCGGAGCGGGTTTGGAACTTGCGCTCGCCCCGCGTAAGCTGGTCGAAACTTACAAACGCAAACCCGGCTTCCACAAACGGCACGTCCATTTCAAGCCTCCGCATCAGTTCCTTGTCATTGCCGATGCCGTGCAAGAACACGACGCACGGGAACGGTCCCGGACCGCCTTTCGGCAGCGCCATGACCGCCGGCACGCGCGCGCCGCGGTGGCCAGCGTAGTAAAATTTCGTCCAGCGAAACGCCGGCAGCTCCCGATCTTCGACCACCTCCACCCGGAGCGGCGCGGTCGGGTCGTAACCGTTGAAGTAGGTGGCGTCGAGATACCATTTGAGCGCCGCCAGTCCGATCCCCAGCAGCGCCAGCGTGAGCACGCCGGCACGCAGGATGCGCCGCATGATTCGTTTCATGGCGCAGTGCGATAGGCTCGGTGCGATTTGGCTGCGGCCTGATGCCCGGTTGCATCATCGGCCACGCCAGTTGGGAGCAAGGTGCGCCGAGCCGAGCCGTGGCCCCGCTTCATTGCGTTCATCGCGCGCGCAGAAGGGTAGGCCGAGCCAGCCCGCAAGGTAAAGAGGCTTCAGCCCTCATCCGTTGCCCGAATCGCTGCGCCTGGCTTCCATTTGGATTTCACCAGGCTTCGGCTCAGCACCAGAGCGTGATCCCGAAATGGCTGGTCGGCGCGCGTCGGGTTCGCCCGATGCGCGCGGGACGCGAGCGGTCAACTTGCAACCGG